>NZ_WKDV01000038.1:0-73640 GCF_021605825.1 Pseudomonas sp. PA-6-3C | reverse complement strand
CACACACCTTCTGAGGCCACCGTTTTTCTCCTGTGGCGAGCAGTCTTGTCCGGGTTTGGGCCGCGAGGCGCCCCAAGAAAAGGCACTGCATTTTTCCTGAAAGAACTCAGCGACTGGGTTTGGGGCTGCTTCGCGGCCCAACGCAGGACAAGCCTGCTCGCCACAACAGCCCACTGGCCACTAACCGGTTGTGTAGATACCTATGCCGCGATGAGGCAGGCCTTATCAACGCAAGACTGGCAGGCTGGTGGTGGACTTGATCTCCGATAAAGCCACGATCGAGTTCACCTCCTGAATCCCCGGCACCATCGACAGCTTCTCGAAGAAAAACCGCTCATACGCCTCGATGTCCGAGGTGACGATGCGCAGCAGAAAATCCACCGCACCCATCAGCACATAACACTCCAGCACTTCCGGAAACCCGCGAATCGCTTCGGTGAACTCGGTGAAGTTGGAACGGCCGTGGGCGTTGAGTTTGACCTCGGCAAAAATCTGCGTGTTAAGGCCGATCTTCTTGCGGTCCAGCAATGTGACCTGGCCGCGAATCACCCCTTCCTCCTTGAGCCGCTGGATACGCCGCCAGCACGGCGACTGGGACAGGCCCACCTGTTCGGCGATCTGAGCACTGGACAGCGAAGCATCCTCTTGCAGCAGCGCCAGGATACGGCGGTCGTAGGCGTCCAACTCACTGTGCATAAAAATACCTTTGAATGTGCTTATCCTGAATTGTTCTATTCAATAAATCGCAGATAGGGCCCATCTTAGATAAGAAATCTCCGCCCGCGAATGTAAAAATTTCTCCAGTCGAATTTGGAGAGTCAGCATGCACGCCGTCGAAACCACCCACACTCCCGCACGCGTCGACGCCTGGGCTGTCAACAGCGCCCATTGCCAGGCGCATTATCAGATCGTCGCCGAGGCCGAGCCGGACGTGCTGTGCCGGGTGCTCAACTATTTCGCTTTGCAGTTCCTGACCCCGCAACAGGTCAATGTGAGCCGTGAAGACGACCTGTTGAACATTGATATCGTCATGGACGGTTTGAGCTGGCACCGCGCCCAGGTGATCGGTGAAAAGATTAGAAACCTGATCAGCGTCTGCTCGCTGGAAGTGTGGCGAGCTGACTCTCTGCGGCCTGCAGCGATGACGGCGGCCAGCCTGTAAAAGCCGGCAATACTCATGGGAAGGTGGATGTTCGGGGGCAGGCTAGCCTGGGTTTACACCCGACGCCTGCCAGGAAATGCCCATGCCTACCGCCTTGCACACTCACCGCCTGGAACTGCATCAGTTGCTGCCGACGCTGGTCGAGCAAGGGCTGATAACCGCAGAGGTGGCACATTCACTGGCGGCGGCGCCCGCTACCCAACAACACCCTCTGGCATGCATCGCAGCCCACGGGCTGTGCCTGGAAACCTTGACGCAATGGCTGGCCACGCAGGTCGGGCAGCCTTATCTGCGTATCGACCCGCTCAAGATAGACGTGGCAACGGTAGTGCCATTGATGTCCCACGCCTTTGCACAGCGCCACGGGATCCTGGCGGTGGCCGTGGATGCGCAGACCGTCACCGTCGCCAGCGCCCAGCCCCATGTCCGCGACTGGGAAGCCGGGTTGGCACAGGTGCTCAAGCGCTCGATCAAGCGCGTGGTCGCCAACCCCAAGGCTATTGAGCGCTGCATCGGCGAGTTCTACCGCTTGGCCAAATCCGTCAGCGGCGCCGATCAAAAGGCGACGGTGGCCGGCAATGTCGAACTGCTCAGCCTCGGCGCCAGCGATCAGGAGCCGGATGCCAATGACGCGCATATCGTCACTATCGTCGACTGGCTGTTGCAGTACGCCTTTGGGCAGCGGGCCAGTGATATCCATGTCGAACCCTGTCGCGACCAAGGCCGCGTGCGTTTTCGCATCGACGGGCTGCTGCACGATGTGTATCAGTTTCCGCCTCAGGTCACGATGGCGGTGGTCAGCCGCCTCAAGAGCCTGGGTCGGATGAACGTCGCGGAAAAACGCAAACCCCAGGACGGCCGGGTCAAGACCAAAAGCCCGGCGGGCATAGAGGTGGAACTGCGCCTTTCGACTTTGCCAACAGCGTTTGGTGAAAAACTGGTGATGCGGATTTTCGACCCACAGGTGCTGCTGAAAAATTTTGACCAGCTTGGTTTGTCAGATGACGACCAACAACGCTGGCACGCCATGACCGGCCAGGCCAACGGCATCATCCTCGTCACCGGGCCAACCGGCTCCGGCAAGACCAGCACCCTCTACGCCACGCTCAAGCAACTGGCAACCCGCGAGGTCAACCTGTGCACGGTAGAGGACCCGATTGAAATGATTGAACCGGCCTTCAACCAGATGCAGGTGCAGCACAACATCGACCTGACCTTCGCCAGCGGCGTCCGCGCCCTGCTGCGCCAGGACCCGGACATCATCATGATCGGTGAGATCCGTGACCGGGAAACCGCAGAAATGGCGATTCAGGCCGCATTGACCGGGCATCTGGTGCTGTCGACGCTGCACACCAATGATGCGCCCAGCGCCATCAGCCGGTTGCAGGAGCTTGGCATTGCTCATTATTTGATCAAGGCTACCCTTATAGGGGTGATGGCGCAGCGTTTGGTGCGGCTTTTATGCCCTCACTGCAAACGCGCGGTGGGCGCGCCGGGCACCGCGCATGAAGCTGTCGGCTGTGCAGGATGCCGCGAAAGTGGTTATCGAGGCCGCGCCGGGCTCTACGAAATCATGCCGATGAGCGAGGCGCTCAAGGCGCTGATCACCCCAGGTGCCGACGTGCAGGCTCTACGCCGGGCCTCAGTGGAGCAAGGCATGCGCAGCCTGCGCATGGCTGGTATCGACAAAGTGAACGCCGGGCTGACCACCCTGGCAGAGGTATTACGGGTAACGCCTGGGGATTCAGAAACAAATGATTTGATTGTTCGCCCGTGAAACCGTCCTTATCCGTGACTGGGCCGTTACAATCGGCCACACGTCGCATCACTGACACCATCAGATAGGGAATCGCTATGCAGATCGGAACCGTACTGCTTCTTTTCGTGGGTTTGGCCGTTGCCATCCTGTTCATGGGCTTTAAAGTGGTGCCCCAGGGCTACCAGTGGACTGTCGAGCGTTTCGGCCGCTACACCAACACACTCAAGCCCGGCCTCAACATCATTATTCCGATCATGGACCGCATCGGTCGCAAGATAAACGTGATGGAAAGCGTGCTGGATATTCCACCGCAGGAAGTGATCACCGCCGACAACGCCACCGTGCAGATCGACGCCGTGTGCTTCTTCCAGGTGGTCAACACCGCCCAGGCCGCCTACGAGGTCAATAACCTCGAGCACGCCATCCGCAACCTGCTGCAAACCAACATCCGCACCGTGCTTGGCTCCATGGAGCTGGATGCCATGCTGAGCCAGCGTGACGGCATCAACGAAAAGCTGCTGCGTACCGTGGATGAAGCCACGGCGCCGTGGGGCATCAAGATCACCCGCATCGAGATCAAGGACATCAGCCCGCCTGCCGACCTGATGGCCGCCATGTCCGGCCAGATGAAAGCCGAGCGGATCAAGCGTGCGCAGATCCTGGAAGCCGAAGGCCTGCGGGCATCGGCGATCCTGACGGCCGAAGGTAAAAAACAGGCGCAAATCCTTGAGGCCGAGGGCAGTCGCCAGGCGGCTTTCCTGGAGTCCGAAGCCCGTGAGCGTCAGGCCGAGGCCGAAGCCCGTGCCACACAAGTGGTCTCCGAGGCCATCGCGTCGGGCAACGTGCAGGCGGTTAACTACTTCGTCGCGCAAAAATACATCGATGCCCTGGGCAAGCTGGCATCGGCCAACAACAGCAAAGTCATCCTGATGCCGCTGGAAGCCAGCCAGGTAATTGGCGCCGTCGGTGGCATCGGCGAAATCGTCAAGGCAACCTTCGACAACAAGAAAGGCTGAGGCAACTGCCATGTGGGAATTCCTGCAGCATCTGTCGTTCTGGGATTGGCTGGCACTGGGCACGGTGCTGTTGATTCTTGAAGTGTTCGGCGCCGGCGGTTACCTGCTGTGGATGGGCATCGCCGCTGCCGCTGTAGGCGTGATCAAGTTCGTGGTGCCGCCGCTGGGGTTGGAATGGCAACTGCTGCTGTTCGCCGTGCTGTCGATTTTGACCGCCGTCTATTGGTGGAAACGCCAACGCAGCAGCGCCAAGGTCAGCGACCAGCCGGGGCTGAACATGCGTGGCTCGGAGCTGGTTGGCCGCACGTTTGTGGTGCACCAGGCCATCGTCGATGGCCGGGGCAAGATAAAAGTCGGTGATGGCGTGTGGATGGCCACTGGCCCGGATACCCCGATAGGCGCTCAAGTACGTGTCATTGGTCAGGACGGCGTGGTTTTACAGGTCGAAACTGTTTAGTCAGTGATGGAACTCGACTGAGCTAACTACAATCAAACTGTTCAGATAACCCAGTCGGAGTCACCCATCATGCGTTTCAAATATGCTGTCGCAACCCTCGCTGTGCTTTCCCTTCCTGTCGGTTCAGCCATGGCCGACAGCTTTTGGCGTAATGTCATTTCATCGGGCGCTACTACCGGCTCGACGTACCTGACCTTCAAGGACCACAAGCTGGTGGTCGCCGCCCAAGACGACGCAGGCAGCTTTGTTGCCAGCGACGGCGGCATCCGCGGTCCATACCTGGAAGCCGCCATGCAGAAAGTCCGCGCTGACAACCCAGGCCTCAAGGCCACCGATATGGAATTGGCCAACGCTATCCTCGCGAAAAACGCTGTGACCGAGTAAAGCGCCCATAAAAAATGCCGCTCTTTGGGAGCGGCATTTTTTTGCTCGTAACATGACGATTCATTCACGTGTGACAGGCTATATTCAGTCGAACCGTGCAACCATGCGGTACTGATACGTTTATTACTCATCGCCTATCTGAAACGGATGCCTTCGTCGTTATGAGCCAACAGCCCTTTCTGCCGTTTTCCAAACCTACCATTGATGAAGCCACCATCTCGGCGGTCGGCGATGTACTGCGCTCGGGCTGGATCACCAGCGGGCCAAAAGTGCAGGCGTTCGAAGCACAGCTGTCGGAATACTTTGGCGGCCGGCCGGTGCGGACGTTCAACTCCGGCACCTGCACCATGGAAATTGCTCTGCGCATCGCCGGGATTGGCCCAGGGGACGAAGTCATCACCACGCCGATCTCCTGGGTCGCCACTGCCAACGTGATCCTGGAAGTCGGTGCCACGCCGGTATTTGCCGATATCGACCCGGTAACCCGCAATATCGACCTGGCCCAAGTAGAAGCTGCAATCACCCCACGTACCAAGGCGATCATTCCGGTGTACCTGGCGGGCCTGCCCCTGGACATGCCGATGCTGTATGCACTGGCCAACAAGTACAACCTGCGTATCGTCGAAGACGCCGCCCAGGCACTGGGTTCCAGCTGGGATGGCGAACGCATTGGCGCAACCGGCGACTTTGTATCCTTCAGCTTCCAGGCCAACAAGAACATCACCTCTTCCGAGGGCGGTTGCCTGGTATTGAACAATGCCGAAGAAGCCCGCCTGGCCGAGAAATATCGCTTGCAGGGCGTTACCCGCACGGGTTTCGATGGCCTGGACGTAGATGTGTTGGGCGGCAAGTTCAACATGACCGACATTGCCGCAGCCATCGGCCTGGGCCAGTTCGCTCATATCGAGAAGATCACTGCCCATCGCCAGAACCTGGCGCGCCACTACTTCAAATGCTTCGGCAGTGATTTCGAAGCGCAATACGGCGCACAACTGCCACCGGCAGACTTCGAAAACAGCAACTGGCACCTGTTCCAACTGGTATTGCCGGAGCGTCAGGATGGCAAGCCGGCACGCGCCACCTTCATGGAACAGATGCAGGCGCATGGCGTCGGCATTGGCTATCACTACCCGCCGATCCACCTGCTGAGCCTGTATCGGGCACAGGGTTTCAAGGAAGGCATGTTCCCGGTGTCGGAACGTGTTGGGCGTTTGATCGTGTCGTTGCCGATGTTCACGGCGATGACAGAGGCGGACGTAGAGCGGTCGGTTGCGGCGGTTAAAGCGGTATTGAAAGCGGGTTAAACAAAAAAGCGTTGGCTTGCAACAATCAATGTGGGAGCTGGCTTGCCTGCTCCCACATTGATTTGTGTCGTGTTTACTCGCCGATGGCAGCTTTGTAACCCGCAGCATCCAGCAGTTTTTCCAGATCGGCCGGGTTGCTTGGCTTGAGCTTGAAGATCCAGGCGCCGTAAGGGTCGGTGTTCAACAGCTCAGGGCTGCCACTCAGTTCCTCGTTGACGGCAATCACTTCGCCAGCAATCGGGGCGTAGATATCCGAAGCAGCCTTCACCGACTCAACCACGCCAGCCTGGCCTTCAGCTTCAAACTGGGCGCCAACTTCCGCCAGCTCAACAAACACCACATCACCCAACGCTTCCTGTGCATGGTCGGAAATCCCGACGGTCACAGTGCCGTCGGCTTCCAGACGGGCCCATTCGTGACTTTCGGCAAAACGCAGGTCAGCTGGGATATCGCTCATAATCTGTGTCCTCAAGAAGAAATGTCAGCGGCCTTTGGCCTGCCGGAAATAGTTAGATCAAGGTTTTGCCATGGCGTACGAAGGTCGGTTTGACCACTCGAACCGGGTACCACTTGCCGCGGATTTCCACTTCGGCCCGATCGGCGGTGGCCGTCGGTACGCGCGCCAGGGCAATGGATTTGCTCAGCGTAGGAGAGAAACTACCACTGGTGATCTCTCCTTCGCCAACATTGGCGATACGAACCACTTGGTGAGCGCGCAAAACCCCACGCTCCTCCAGTACCAGCCCGACCAATTTGTACTGCACACCCGCCGCCAGCTCTGCTTGCAGCGCGCTGCGACCAATGAAGTTGCGACCGGCAGGTTCCCAGGCAATGCTCCAGGCCATGTTAGCCGCCAAGGGCGAAACATCCTGGTGGATATCCTGACCATACAGGTTCATGCCGGCTTCCAGGCGCAGGGTATCGCGGGCGCCAAGACCAATGGGTGAAATACCCGCGCCGACCAGGTCGTTGAAAAAGCCTGGCGCCTGATCGGCAGGCAGGACTATTTCCAGGCCGTCTTCACCGGTATAGCCGGTACGGGCGATAAACCAGTCACCGTCGGCCTGGCCTTCAAAGGGCTTGAGTTGATGAATCAGGTTGCTGCGCGACTGGGTGACCAGTTCGGCGATTTTCTGCCGGGCATGGGGACCCTGAATGGCGAGCATGGCCAACTCGGGCCGCTCCTGCAGTTGCACCGAATAGTTGCCCAGTTGCGCCTGCATCCAGGCCATGTCCTGGTCGCGGGTGGCTGCGTTGACCACCAACCGGTAACCGGCTTCGGTGCGGTAGACGATCATGTCGTCCACCACGCCGCCCTGCTCATTGAGCATGGCGCTGTAGAGCGCACGGCCGCAGCCATGCAAACGATCGACATCATTGGCCAGCAGGTGCTGGAGCCATTCCTTGGCCTGAGGGCCGGTGACATCGATCACGGTCATATGAGATACATCGAACACCCCGCAGTCGCGTCGCACCTGATGGTGTTCTTCAACTTGCGAGCCGTAGTGCAGAGGCATATCCCAACCGCCAAAATCGACCATTTTCGCGCCGAGGGCGAGATGCAGGTCATACAGAGGCGTACGCTGTCCCATGGGTTTCTCCTTCCGGGCTTGGCGAAGGTGCGCGGAGCTGCTGTTTGCGCTGAACACCTTGAATTACAAGGCCTGCAGCCACGCCCAGCGACTCGCTCCGAAAGACGAAGCGCACCGAATGCCGCGCATTGTAGCCGCAAGCCGTAGGACTGGCACCTAACCGATTTGCCTCGCAGAGCGTCGGATCAAGCCGATGACCGGCAGTAACCCCACCAGTACGAGGGTCAGCGCCGGCAACGAGGCTCGCGCCCATTCGCCTTCACTGGTCATTTCAAAGATGCGAACCGCCAGGGTGTCCCAGCCAAATGGGCGCATCAGCAAAGTTGCGGGCATTTCCTTGAGCACATCGACGAACACCAGCAACGCTGCGCTCAACGTGCCCGGCAGCAATAACGGCAGATACACTTTGCAAAACAGTCGTGGCCCGCTTACCCCGAGACTGCGTGCCGCTTCCGGCAACGACGGGCGGATTCGCGCCAGGCTGTTTTCCAACGGCCCGTAGGCCACCGCCAGAAAGCGCACCAGATAGGCCAGCACCAGTGCCGACAGGCTGCCAAGCAGCAAGGGTTTGCCCGCGCCGCCGAGCCACCCCGAGAGCGGTACCACCAGCTCTCGGTCCAGGTAGCTGAATGCCAACATGATCGACACCGCCAGCACCGAACCCGGCAAGGCATAGCCGACGTTAGCCAGGCTGATACCAGAGCGAATCGCCCGTGTCGGCGCCAGCCGGTTGGCGAAGGCGAGTATCAACGCCACGCTGACCGTGATCAGCGCCGCGATACCGCCTAAGTAAAGGGTGTGAACGATCAGGCCGGTGTAGCGCTCATCCAGGTCGAAGCGGCCGCGCTGCAAGAACCAGGCGACCAGTTGCAGCATGGGGATGACAAAGGCGCAGGCGAACACCAACCCGCACCACGTGCTGGCCGCTGCCGCCTTGAACCCTCGCAAGTGATACAACGCCTGGCCCCGTGGCCGCTCGTTGCTTGGGCGGCTGGCACCGCGGGCTCGCCGTTCGCCGTACAGCACCAGCATCACCACCAGCAGCAACAGGCTGGCCAGTTGGGCAGCGCTGGAAAGACTGAAAAAGCCGTACCAGGTCTTGTAGATGCCGGTGGTGAAGGTGTCGAAATTGAACACCGAGACCGCGCCGAAATCCGCCAGGGTTTCCATCAAGGCCAGGGCCACGCCGGCACCAATCGCCGGCCGTGCCATGGGCAGCGCGACGCGCCAGAACGCTTGCCAGGGCGATTGCCCGAGCACACGTGCCGCCTCCATCAGCCCTTTGCCCTGGGCAAGAAACGCCGTGCGCGCCAGCAGGTAGACGTAGGGGTAGAACACCAGCACCAACACGATAATCACGCCGCTGGTGGAGCGCACGCGCGGCAGCCGCAGGCCGGTGCCGAACCATTCACGCAGCAGGCTTTGCACCGGGCCAGCGAAATCCAGCAGGCCGACAAACACAAAGGCCAGTACGTAGGCGGGAATGGCAAAAGGCAGCATCAAGGCCCAATCGAGCCAGCGCCGCCCAGGAAACTCGCAGAGGCTGGTCAACCAGGCCAGGCTCACGCCCAGCAGGGTCACGCCCACACCGACGCCCAGCACCAAAGTAAGGGTATTGCCCATCAAGCGCGGCATCTGGGTGTCCCACAGGTGCGACCAGATTTGCGCATCAATGCTTTGCCAGGACAGCAACAGCACACTCAGCGGCAACAGCACCAGGGCGGCGACGCTGAAGACCGGCAGGTACCAGCGGCGTTGGGCGGGGTGGGCCAAGGGCTAGCTCTCAGGTTGGTAAAAAATTCAAGGTGAACACAAAGCAATGTGGGAGCTGGCTTGCCTGCGATAGCAGCACCTCGGTGTGTCAGTTACACCTGGGTGATGCTATCGCAGGCAAGCCAGCTCCCACACAAGCCCGCTCCCACATTTAGTTCGGCGCTTGCCTGCAAATTGTAGTTAGTTCCAGCCGGCGCGATCCATCAGGCGGATAGCCTCAGCCTGGCGCTTGCCTGCCACTTCCACCGGCAAGGTGTCAGCCACAAACTTGCCCCAGGTCGCCACTTCTGCTGATGGCGGCACCGCCGGGTTGGCCGGGAACTCCTGGTTCACATCGGCAAAGATCTGCTGCGCCTCAGGCGTGGTCATCCACTCGACCAATGCCTTGGCCGCTTCCGGATGCGGCGCGTGCTTAGTCAGGCCAATGCCCGACAGGTTCACGTGCACGCCACGGTCGCCCTGGTTCGGCCAGAACAGTTTTACCGCCAGGTCTGGCTTCTGCTTGTGCAGGCGGCCGTAGTAGTAGGTGTTGACGATCCCCACGTCGCATTGCCCGGCGTTGATCGCCTCCAGCACCGCGATGTCGTCGGAGAACACGTCGGTGGACAGGTTGTTGACCCAGCCTTTGACGATTTCCTCGGTTTTGGCCGCGCCATGGGTTTCGATCAGGGTGGCGGTCAGCGACTGGTTGTAGACCTTCTTCGCCGTGCGCAGGCACAAGCGGCCTTCCCATTGCTTGTCGGCCAGGGCTTCGTAAGTGGTCAGGTCACCGGGTTTTACCCGGTCGGTGGAATAGGCGATGGTCCGTGCACGCAGGCTCAAGCCGGTCCAGGCGTGGTTAGAGGAGCGATATTGCAGCGGAATATTCTTGTCGATCACCGCCGAGGTGAACGGCTGCAGGATGCCCATTTGCTCAGCCTGCCAAAGGTTGCCGGCGTCCACGGTGAGCAACAGGTCAGCCGTGGCGTTCTCGCCTTCGGCATTGATGCGCTGCATCAGCGGGGCTTCCTTGTCGGTGATGAACTTCACCTGCACGCCGGTCTTTTTGGTGTAGGCATCGAACACCGGCTTGATCAGTTCGTCGATGCGCGAGGAGTAGACCACGACTTCGTCGGCTGCCTGCACGGTGGTGCTGCCGATAAGGGTGAGTGCCAGGGCAGTCAGGAGGCGCTTGGGTGCCAACATGGGTGCGGTCTCTCATTTGCAAAAAGAGGGCAAATGATAAGGACTCACATTTGGTAGCGCTTGGTGGAGGCGTTACGAGATGTTGCATGGCTGGGATTTGTGCTGGGGCCAATGGCCCCATCGCGGGCAAGCCCGGCTCCCAAAGGGTACTCAGGCGCCCTCAGGGTTTGGCCAGCTCCGGGAGGTCGCCGGTCAGGCCCAAGGCCTGGCGGACGAAGATGGCCTTGGCTTCGGGCATCTGGTCGACCATTTTCAGCCCGGCGTTGCGCAGCCAGCGTAATGGCAACTGGTCGGCCTGGAACAGGCGCTCAAACCCTTCCATAGCCGCCATCAGCGCAAGGTTATGCGGCATGCGCCGACGTTCGTAGCGGCTCAAAACTTTCACATCAGCCAGGCGCTCACCGCGTTCATTGGCTGCCAGCAGCACCTCGGCCAGCACCGCCGCATCGAGGAAACCCAGGTTTACGCCCTGCCCCGCCAACGGGTGGATCACGTGGGCCGCGTCGCCAATCAACGCCAGGCCTTCTGCCACGTAGCGTTTGGCGTGTCGTTGGCGCAATGGCACGCACACACGTGGATCGGCGCTGAGCACCGTGCCGAGCCGCCCTTCAAAGGCGCGCTCCAGCTCACGGCAGAAGTTTTCGTCGTCCAGCGCCATCAGGCGCTCGGATTCGGCCGGTGTGGTGGACCAGACGATCGAGCACCAGTCTTCCTGCCCCTCGCGCACCAATGGCAGAAACGCCAGCGGGCCAGTGTCGGTAAAGCGCTGCCACGCCGTGCGCTGGTGGGGCTGGCTGCTGCGAACGCTGGTGACAATGGCGTTATGCAAGTAATCCCACTCGCGGGTCGCAGTGCCGGTCAGGCGGCGTACGGCGGAGTTGGCGCCATCGGCGGCGACCACCAGCGGTGCACGCAATGTGCGGCCGTCGGCAAGGGTCAGCAGCCAGTCATCGCCGGAGCGGCGCATCTGTTCCAGGCGGGCGTTGGCCAGCAGGCCCAGGTCGCAGTCATGCAGGCGGTCGAGCAGAGCGTCCTGAACCACGCGGTTCTCGACGATATGCCCGAGCACTTCGGCGTGCACACTGGCCGCCGAGAAGTGGATCTGCCCGGTGCCGCTGCCGTCCCACACTTGCATCTCGCCATAAGGGCTGGCGCGCCGCGATACAATGCCATCCCACACGCCGAGGCGCTCAAGGATGCGCTGGCTCGCGGCCGACAAGGCGCTCACCCGTGGCTCGAAGGCAGCCTCACGGTCAAATGGCTTGACGCTCAGCGGGCTGCCGTCGAGCAGCAGCACCTGCAGGCCACTGCCCTGCAACGCGAGCGCCAGGGCGCTTCCGACCATTCCGGCCCCGACAATCAGCACATCTGCGCGCATGTCCATGCTTTAAGCCTGCTTTGCTGGCGGCTTGCGCCGCACGTAAAGGGTTTTGTCGACCCGCGCCACCAGGGTGCCGGAGCCGTCATGAATCTCGACCTTGAGGTGGGGCAGGTACTTCTCGCCACCTTCGGTTTGCCGGCGAATCTCGTCCAGCAAGGCGTCGTCGATGGAGAACTCGGCGTACACCGGGCCTTTGCCCGGCGACACAAAGTCGATGCTCGCGGCCTTGTCCCACACGATGTAGTCGCGGCCCAGGTTCTCCATCAACAGCAACATGTAGAACGGGTCAACCATCGAATACAGGCTGCCGCCAAATTGCGTGCCGACGTAATTACGGTTGTACCAGCCCAAGCCCATGCGCACTTTGACATGACGAAAGTCAGCGCTCATGTGCTGCACGCTTATCCCCGCCCCGAGATACGGCGGATAAAGGGTCATGACCCAACGCAACAGCCGCGCTTTACCCAAACGTTGGATCAACCACTTACGCATCGGGGCGCGTACCCAAGCCCATGGCCTGACGGGCGAACCAGCGTTTGGCCGGCGGTAGCAGGTCCAGGCCAAGCAGGCCCATGTTGCGGCCCAAAGCCACTAACGGCTGGGCACTGCCAAACAGGCGTGTGACTTGATCGGAGAAACCCACCGTGAGTTTCTGGTCCAGATGCTGGCTTTCGCGATAGCGCTGCAAGGTCGCCAAGTCGCCCGGCACCGCCGGCCCGGCCAGCAAGGCTTCGGCCAAGGCATTGGCATCGCGCAGGGACAGGTTGAACCCCTGCCCGGCTATCGGGTGCAGGCTGTGGGCGGCATTGCCGAGGATCGCCAGGTGCGAGCGCACTTGTTCTTCGGCTTCCACCAGCGTCAGCGGGTACAGGTGCCGTGCGCCGACTTGCTTGAGGGTGCCCAGGCGATAGCCGAACACGCCCTGCAGTTCGCTCAAGAAACTGCGCTCATCGAGGCTGGCCAAACGCTGGGCGTCCATGCCGATGCGTGTCCACACCAGCGCGCAGCGGTTGTCCGGCAACGGCAACAGGGCCATCGGGCCTTCATCGGTAAAACGCTCGAAGGCCTCGCCGTTGTGGGCTTCGCTTGGGGTGATGTTGGCGATCAGCGCGCTCTGGTTGTAAGGGCGGGTTTTCACGCCAATACCTAACTGCTCGCGCAAACCGGAGCGGCCGCCATCGGCCAATACCGCCAGGTCGCAGTCCAGCACGGTTTCATCGTTGAGGGTCAGGCGATAGCCGTCGGGCAGCGGCTCCATACGTGTGACTTCCGCCGGGCAGCGCCAGCTCACCACCTCTTTGTCCAGGCCTTGCCACAGGCACTGTCCGAGCCAGGCGTTTTCCACCACATAGCCGAGGGCCGGCACGCCCTCCTCCATGGCGGACAAGCGCGCAGTGGAGAAACGCCCACGGTCAGACACGTGGATCTGCTTGATCGGCTCGGCGCGGCGGGAGATGTCCTGCCACACACCCAGGCGCTGATAGATCTGACGGGCACCGTAAGACAACGCCGAAGAACGTGCATCGTAGCTCGGTTGGTAAGTGTCGCCTGGGGCAAATGGCTCGATCAGCACGATCTTCCAACCCCGCGCCTTGGCGCCGGCCTGCAAGGCCAACGCCAGGCTGGCACCCACCAGGCCACCACCGATAATCGCCAGGTTGACCCGGCTCATCGGGCAGCCGCCATCAGCGCTTCGATCTCAGCGACAGTTTTAGGCACACCACCGGTCAGAATTTCACAGCCTTGCTTGGTCACTACCACGTCATCCTCGATGCGTACGCCAATGCCACGCCATTTCTTTGCCACGTTCTGGTTGTCCGGCGAAATATAAATCCCCGGCTCCACGGTCAAGGCCATGCCCACTTCCAGCACTCGCCATTCACCGCCCACTTTGTATTCGCCCACATCGTGCACATCCATGCCCAGCCAGTGGCCGGCGCGGTGCATATAAAAGGCACGGTAGGCTTCGCTGGCGATCAACTCGTCGACGTTACCTTGCAACAGCCCCAACCTCACCAGCCCGGCGGTGATGACCTGCACGGTCGCCTCGTGGGCCTGGTTCCAATGTTTGTTCGGCGCAATCTGGGCGAAGGCGGCTTCCTGGGAGGCCAGCACAATCTCGTAGATCGCCTTTTGTTCTGGCGAAAACTTGCCGCTGACCGGCCACGTGCGCGTGATATCGCTGGCGTAGCAGTCGATCTCGCAACCGGCGTCGATCAACACCAGGTCGCCGTCCTTGAGCAGCGCGTCATTCTGCTGGTAGTGCAGGATGCAGCTGTTGCGCCCGGCGGCGACGATGGAGCCATAGGCCGGCATCTTCGCGCCGCCCTTGCGGAACTCGTAATCCAGCTCGGCTTCGAGGCTGAACTCATACAACCCCGCGCGGCTGGCCTGCATCGCCTTGACGTGGGCCGCACAGGAAATTCGCGCAGCCTCGCGCATCACCTTCACTTCTGCCGCCGATTTATACAGGCGCATGTCGTGGAGCAGATGATCCAGGGCAACAAATTCGTTCGGCGGCTGGGCGCCCAGGTGCGCCTTGGAACGGATCACGTTGATCCACTCCATCAGATGCCGGTCGAATTCGGCGTTGCTGCCCATGGCCGAATACACCCGGTCGCGGCCTTCGATCAGGCCGGGCAGGATGTCGTCGATATCGGTGATGGGGAACGCATCGTCAGCACCAAAGTCGCGAATGGCGCCTTCGGTGCCGGCGCGCAGGCCGTCCCACAGTTCGCGTTCGACGTTGCGCTCGCGGCAGAACAGCACGTACTCGCCATGCTGGCGACCGGGCATCAGCACGATCACAGCTTCAGGTTCAGGGAAGCCGCTCAGGTACTGGAAGTCGCTGTCCTGGCGGTAGACGTGCTCGACATCACGGTTGCGGATGGCCACGGCGGCGGCCGGCAGGATCGCGATGCTGTTGGGTTCCATCTGCGCCATGAGCGCCTTGCGGCGACGGGTGTATTCCGCTTTCGGGATATGGATCATGGGCAGATGGGCTTCCTTACTTAGTGCAGCGACGGCTTGGGTGCGGCGGGCTCAGCGGATTTTTTGGTCTCGGTGAACAACAGCAGCGGCGCGACACGCAGGTATTCCATCACTTCCATATAGTCGCCTTCGCCGTCTTCGGATTCTTCCAGGGCATCTTGCACCTGGGAGATGGCCGCCAGGTCTTGCAACACTTCCTTGGCGTCGGTGCTCAGCTCCAGGCCGCCGGCGTTCACGCCAAAGCCGTGCAGGAAGCCCTGGCACCATTGGCCCAGTGCGGCGGCGCGTTCGGTGAGCGGTGCATCGTCGGTCGGCAGCAGCAGAACGACGGTGACGTCATCACCGGTCAGTTCGCCCTTGACCATCTCTTGCAGGCCGATCAGCGCGTTACGCACGTTCTCGGTAGGTTCGGTTTCCAGCAGCTCGGCCACATCGGCCAGCCAGTTGTCGGCATCGAAGCCAACGCCCGTGCAGCTGCGGCCCAACAGCACGCCGTGCAGTTCGGCAGGCGAGCAAGGATGACCGCTGGAGCTCAGCAGTTTGGAAAAAGCGTCGTACGGGGAGTTCTGAATAGGCATGGTGAGCTAGGCGCCAGACGGCGCAATGTCTAGAATGAAGCGCTGTATCCTAGCACCGGCAGACGTACCAAGACTATCGAGGGCGTCAGATCGTTTATCCTGAAGTTGCCATTCATCAGACAAATCCAGTGGAACCCAATGGAAGACACCGACCTGCAAGCGCTGATGGCCAGACTCGAACTGCTAATTGATCGGGTCGAGCAACTTAAGAGTCAAAACGGACTCCTATTAGCTCAGGAAAAGACCTGGCGCGAGGAACGCGCTCACCTCATTGAAAAAAACGAAATCGCCCGGCGTAAGGTCGAATCGATGATTTCGCGCCTGAAGGCCCTGGAGCAAGACTCATGAGTTCAAGCAATAGCGTTACCGTGCAGATCCTCGACAAAGAATATTCGATCATCTGCCCCCAGGAAGAACGCAGCAATCTGGTGAGTGCTGCCCGCTATCTGGACGGCAAGATGCGTGAAATCCGCAGCAGCGGCAAAGTCATCGGCGCCGACCGTATCGCCGTGATGGCCGCACTGAACATTACCCACGATCTGCTGCATAAGCAGGAACGGCCTGACGTGCAGGCCAGCGGCTCGACGCGTGAGCAAGTGCGTGACCTGCTCGAACGCGTGGATCTGGCACTTTCTACCGAGCCAGAGCCACCCAAGGGCTGATTGACGCGTCTGTTTAAGGTATACTCGCCCCACTCCCTGGCGTGTTTGCCAGTCGGCGATGTCCCTGAGCCGATTCGCACTACCCTGGAAGTTGCACGTTGGGCTGGTGTGCATGTCCGCTAGACGGAAAGCCTTAAAGCCTACTGCATCTTCCACCTTGAACTTTCGGGTTCAAGGGCTAAGTCGACAGCGGCTCTGTCGGGGAGCCTGAATTCCCAAACTCAATGCCAGTCCCAGGACTGGCATTGTTTTATGAGCCGAACAACCATGACCGAACCTGCGCCGCTTTCCCGTCCGCAACTTCGACGCATGTTGCGCAAAGCCCGCCGCGCGCTTACGCCGAGCGAGCAGCGCAAGGCCGCTCACGGCCTGTATCGGCAACTGGCACAGCACCCGTTGTTTCGCCGGGCCAAACATATCTCTTTATATCTGCCCACGGACGGTGAAATCGATCCGCGCCTGCTGCTGCGCGCTGCCCAGCGCCGGGGCAAGGCCACTTATCTGCCGGTACTCAGTGCCTGGCCGCGCACCAAGATGGTGTTCCAGCGTGTGCGGCCTGGAGATAAGTTGTTGCCCAACCGCTTTCGCATCCTTGAGCCGCACGTAAATGCCAACCGCCAGCGCCAAGTTTGGGCGCTGGACCTGGTGCTGTTGCCGCTGGTGGGCTTCGATGATGTGGGTGGGCGACTGGGCATGGGCGGTGGGTTTTATGACCGCAGCCTGGCCTACCTGGCTCGGCGCAAAAACTGGCGAAAACCCACGCTGCTGGGCCTGGCCCATGAATGTCAGAAGGTCGAGCGCCTGGCACAGGCAAGCTGGGATGTGCCATTGGCTGGCACGGTCACCGATAAAAAATGGTATGTCGCAGAAACGTCGCTGGAACCAGCGACGCCTTAAAAAGCAGTGTTAGCGCTTGAACGGTTGTGGCTGCTGCTGAGCCAGTTCAACCGGTGCATCGGTCTTGTTCGACCACAAGCTCTGGGCATATCCGGTGGTCACGACGCCCAGGCCAAACAAAATAACCAAAATCCATAGTAAATCCGGTTTACGTTGCATCGATTGCCCCCCTTCAGGCACCTCGTACACGATGACAACAACGTTCCAAAGTAGTCCGTTGCAGCTGCGTCAAGCTTAAAAGCGGGCATTCTGCGGTAACGTGACCCAACACGCAAACCTTGACGCCAACCGACTGTCGGTTTGTCATGGAATTGCCTGACAACTTATCCAATGCCTTTTTCAGGAGCCCAAAAATGGCCTACTGGCTGATGAAATCCGAGCCCGATGAACTCTCCATCAAAGGCCTGGAAAAGCTCGGTGAAACGCGCTGGGACGGGGTGCGCAACTATCAGGCACGCAACTTTTTGCGCGCCATGGCCGTTGGTGATGAGTTTTTCTTCTACCACTCCAGTTGCCCTGAGCCGGGCATTGCCGGTATCGGCAAAATTGTCGAGGCGGCCTATCCGGACCCGACCGCGCTGGAACCCGAAAGCCACTACTTCGATGCCAAAGCCACGCCGGAGAAAAACCCGTGGACTGCACTCAACGTGGCCCACGTCGAGACCTTTGCAAAGGTGCTGGGCCTTGGCTACCTGAAACAACAAACCGCCCTCGCCGAATTGCCGCTGGTGCAAAAAGGCAGCCGATTGTCGGTGATGCCGGTGACGGCCGAACAATGGGCAGCGGTACTCGCCCTGCGCTGAAAAGGCAGAACCCTGCGGTCACACCTGTGATGCATGCATCTGCACGCCAAGCGGGTTAGGCTTGCGCTTCATTTGACCGGTATCAAGACCCTTCGGGCGGTTTCGGTCAAACTAGGATGCTAATGCCGCAGGATGCCGTCATGTCTACGAATCACACTATGTCGCGCCTTTTCGCCGTTGCGCTCATCACCTTGTTGCTGGGTGCCGGCGGCTTCGGTTATTGGCGATCGACTCAGGACCGCCTGCCCGAAGGCCTGAGCATGGGCAATGGCCGCCTGGAATCCACCGAAGTGCAGATCGCCGCCAAGATCCCCGGGCGCCTGGCCGAAGTGCGCGTAGATGAAGGCGACAAGGTGCTCAAAGGTCAATTGCTCGCACGCATGGACACCCGCACCCTTGAAGCCCAGCGCACCCAGGCCGAAGCCGAAGTGCTGCGCGCCAAGGAAAACTTCGCCGCCGCCGAGGCCAACGTACAACTGCGCCAAAGCGAACAATTGCTGGCCCATCAGGAACTCAAGCGCACCCAGGAGCTGTACAAGCGCGGCTTTGCCAGCAGCCAGTTGATCGACCAGCAGCAAGCACGCCAGAACACCGGCAATGCGGCCGTGATCGCAGCGCAGGCTCAGGTCAACGCGGTGAAAGCGGCCATCGGCGCAGCCCAGGCCCAAGTGGCCCAGCTCACCAGCGAAATCGACGACAGCAGCCTGCGCGCGCCCATTGACGGCATCATTCAATTGCGCCTGGCCGAACCGGGTGAAGTGCTCGGCGCGGGCGGCAGAGTGTTACTGCTGATTGACCCGAATGATCAATACATGAACCTGTACCTGCCCGCCTCCGTCACCGGCCGCCTGACCGTTGGCAGCGACGCACGCATCCTGCTCGACGCCCTGCCCCAGCAGCCGCTGCCGGCAAAAATCAGCTTTGTTGCAGCCAAATCGCAATTCACCCCAAAAGAGGTTGAGACCCGCGACGAACGCCAAAAACTGGTGTTCCGCGTCAAGCTGCGCCTGACCCAACCCAGCGCCGTACCACAAGCCAAACCGGGCATGCCTGGCGCGGGTTATGTGCGCACGGCAGATATCGACTGGCCGGCCAACCTGCAATGACCGACCTGGCGCTGCACGCCACCGGCATCCAACACCGTTACGGCAAGCAACAGGCGCTAATCGACATTGCCTTCAGCCTGCCGGCGGGCACCCGTTGCGGGTTGATCGGCCCGGATGGCGCGGGCAAGTCGAGTTTGCTGGGGCTGATCGCCGGGGTCAAAAAACTTCAGGCAGGTCAGCTTGAGGTGCTCGGCGGCTCCATCGAAGATCGCCGCCATCGCAATAGCCTGTACCCGCGCATCGCCTTTATGCCCCAAGGCCTGGGCGGCAACCTTTACCCTGAGTTGTCCATCAGCGAGAACATCCGGTTCTTCGCCACGCTGTTCGGTTTGTCCAAAGCCGATTGCGAGCAACGCATGCACAACCTGCTGCTGGCCACCGACCTCGCACGCTTCGCCGAGCGCCCGGCCGGGAAATTGTCCGGCGGCATGAAGCAGAAGCTCGGCCTGTGCTGCGCGCTGATCCACGACCCTGATTTGTTGATCCTCGACGAACCCACCACGGGCGTCGACCCACTGTCGCGCCGGCGTTTCTGGGAGCTGGTCGACACCGTGCGCAGCGAGCGCCCACAGCTGACGCTGCTGGTAGCCACCGCCTACATGGAAGAGGCCGAGCAGTTCGAACATTGCCTGATGCTCGATCGCGGCAAGCTGATCGCCGACGGCCTGAGCCGCGAACTGGCAGCCGTTACACCCAGCGGCAAACTCGATGAAGCCTTTACTCATTTCCAGGGTGACAGCGCCCACAACAACCAGCCGCTGGTGATCCCGCCGCGCGAAAGTGGCAACACTGATATCGCCATCGAAGCCCACGACCTGACGCTGCGCTTTGGGGATTTTACGGCGGTGAACAAGGTCAGCTTTGCGATTGGTCGCGGCGAGATATTTGGCTTCCTCGGCTCCAACGGCTGCGGCAAGACGACCACCATGAAAGTCCTCACCGGGCTGATGCCGGCCACCGAAGGCAGCGCCACGCTGCTGGGTAACCCGGTGAATGCCAAGGATTTGGCCACTCGCAAGCGCGTGGGCTTTATGTCGCAAAGCTTTTCGCTGTACGGCGAACTCAGCGTGCGCCAGAACCTGGTGCTGCATGCGCAACTGTTCGACTTGCCCAAGGCCGACAGCGGCCCGCGTATCGACGAGCTGATCCAGCGCTTCGACCTCGATGAAGTGGCCGAGCAACCCTCCGGCGAGTTGCCCCTGGGCCTGCGCCAGCGCTTGTCACTGGCGGTGGCGGTGCTGCATCGCCCCGAAGTGCTGATTCTCGATGAGCCCACTTCGGGCGTCGACCCCGCGGCGCGGGATGATTTCTGGCGGCTATTGGTTGAGTTGTCCCGCGAGCAAGGCGTGACGATCTTTCTGTCTACCCACTTTATGAACGAGGCCCAGCGCTGCGACCGCATCTCGCTGATGCACGCGGGCAAAGTGCTGGCCTGCGACACCCCCGACGCGTTGCAGCAGCAATTCCACGGCGACACATTGGAGGCTGCGTTCGTCACCTGCCTGGAACAGGCCCAAGGCGAACCCGAACCTGCCGCACCGAACAAAACTGTCAGCGAAAGCAGCACGCCGCCCGTCAGCAAACGCGGCTTCAGCATCGCCCGACTGCTGGCCGTGGCCAGCCGCGAAGGCAAAGAGCTGTTGCGCGACAAAGTGCGCATGGCCTTCGCCCTGCTCGGTGCGATGTTCATGATGGTGATCTTCGGTTACGGCATTTCCCTGGACGTGGAAAACCTTGCCTTCGCCGTCTACGACCAGGACCAGACTCCGCAAAGTCGCGCCTACCTGGAAGCCTTCCGCAGCTCGCGCTACTTCGCCGAACAAGCCCCCATCCGCGATGCCAACGAACTGCACCGGCGCCTGCAACGTTCAGAAATCAAACTGGCGCTGGAAATTCCACCCGGTTTTGGCCGCGACCTGTACGCCGGCCGCCAACCCACCGTGGCTGCGTGGATCGATGGCGGCATGCCGTTTCGCGCCGAAACCAGCCGTAACTACGTCGAAGCGGTGCACCAAGGCAATCTCCAGCAACTGGCCGAACTGAGCAGCCTGCCCGGCAGCACACAAGCCGCCGCCAAGCTGGAAACACGCTTTCGCTACAACCAGGATGTAGTCAGTGTGAACGCCATCGGCCCTGGCGTGATGGCGCTGATCCTGGCGTTTATCCCGGCAATGCTCACCGCGTTGGGCATCGTGCGTGAAAAGGAGCTGGGGTCGATCACCAACTTCTACGCCACGCCGCTGACGCGCCTGGAGTTCCTGTTGGGCAAACAGGCGCCGTATCTGGCCGTTAGCCTGGTGAACCTGGCACTGCTGGTGGCGATGAACCGCTGGCTGTTCGGCGTGCCATTCAAGGGCAGCGGCGTGGCGCTGGCGGTAGGCGGCCTGTTGTATGTACTCGCAACGACGAGCATGGGTCTGCTGATTTCCGCGTTCACCCGCACCCAGATCGCGGCGATCCTCGGCACCATGATCATCACCAGTCTGCCGACCATCCAGTTCTCCGGGCTGATCGTACCGCGCTCGTCCCTGGAAGGCGCGGCCGCGCTGATGGGCACGTTATTCCCCGCCGGGCACTTTCTGGATATCGCAGTGGGCACCTTCACCAAGGCCCTGGACCTGCGCCAGTTGTGGCCGCAATGCCTGGCGCTGTTCGGGTTTTTCGTCGGGTTCACTGGGCTGAGCCTGATCATGCTCAAAAAGCAGGAGGCCTGATGCACAAGCTCGCTCATATCCTGCGCCTGGGCTTCAAGGAATTGACCAGCCTGCGTCACGACAGCGTGTTGCTGCTGTTTTTGTTCTACGCCTTCACTGTCGCGATCTACATGCCCGCCGCTGGCTCGGTCATTGGTGTGCACAACGCCAGCGTGGCGTTTGTTGATGAGGACCACAGCGCGCTGTCGCGGCAAATGGCCGAGGCGCTGCAGCCGCCCGAATTTCAACCGCCTGCACCACTGGACTACGACCAATTGGACAAAGTCATGGACAGCGGCGAGTACACCTTCGTGATCAATGTGCCAGCCAACTTCCAGGCCGACCTGTTGGCCGGGCGCCAGCCGGGTGTGCAGGTGAACGTCGATGCCACAGCGATGAGCCAGGCATTTATGGGCGCAGGCTATATTGGCCGGATTTTCCAGCGTGAGTTACAAAGCTACGGCGGGCAAACCGACGCGGCTGGCAAGACGCCTGCGCGGCTGACCACACGGGCGTTGTTCAACACCAACCTGGAAGGCGGCTGGTTTTTGGCGGTGATCCAGATCGTCAATAACATCACCATCCTGGCCATTGTGCTCACCGGCACAGCGCTGCTGCGCGAGCGTGAGCACGGCACGCTCGACCATTTGCTGGTGCTGCCGCTGACCGCGCTGGAAATCATGCTGGCAAAAATCTGGAGCAACATGCTGGTGGTGGTGCTGTGTACGTGGCTGTCGCTGGAGCTGGTAGTCAAAGGCTTGCTCGGTGTGCCGCTGGCCGGGTCTTTGAGCCTGTTTTTGATGGTGACGGCGCTGTACCTGTTTGCGAGTACGGCACTGGGGATCTTCCTCGCCACCCTTGCGCGTTCGACGCCTCAGTTTGGCTTGCTGGCGATTCCGGTGATTATTCCGATGCTGCTTCTGTCTGGCGGCAGTACGCCATTGGACAGCATGCCCGAGTGGTTGCAATGGGTGATGCAGGGCTCACCGTCGACGCACTTTGTGAGTTTGAGTGCGGCCATACTGTTTCGTGATGCGGGCGTGGGTGTGGTGTGGCCGGATTTGCTGGCGTTGGTGGGGATTGGGTTGGTGTTTTTTGCGGTGGCGTTGGCCAGGTTTCGTAAAAGCCTGGCTTCCTGAAGCGTCTGTACTGGCGCCATCGCGGGCAAGCCCACCACCGTTGGAATGCATTCACCTGTGGGAGCGGGCTTGCCCGCGATAGTCGCGCAGCGACTTACTGGATGATCAAGTTGTTGAACAACAGGTCTTCCACCACCGGCTTGCCGGTCTCGTCATTCATGACTTGCTGGGTTTGCTTCAGGGCTTCCTGGCGCAGTTTTTCTTTGCCTTCGACCGTGCTCATGGCTTCGTTGGTCTGCTGGGTAAACAGCGCCACCAGTTGGTTACGAATCAACGGGTCGTTGGCTTTGACGGCCGCAGCCGCTTCAGGCCCGGTCACGCGCAGGGCGATGTCGGCCTTGTAGACCCGCAGTTTTGCCGTGCCATCCAGGCCGTAATTGCCCACAAAGGGTGGGGTCAGGCTGATATAGCTGACCTTCGGCGCCTCGCCTTCTTTCGCTTCTTCGGCCTGGGCTGCCAACGGCAAGGTCAGGGCGAGCATCAACAGGATCCACGCTTTCACAGTTCATTCCTCGAATTCGGTTGCCGGGTAGCATAACGCTAGCAAGGCTGAGTACAAGCTTATGGCGACTTATCAGGGCCAGGCATGCTCGTTGACCCACGGGCGTACCCTCCTACACTTATCGGCCACGACGCCAAAAGGAATAGTCCGATGAAAGCTGTGCTGTGCAAAGCCTTCGGCCCCGCCGAAACCCTGGTGCTGGAAGAGATCGCCAGCCCCGCGATCAAGAAGAACGAAATCCTGCTGGACGTGCACGCGGCCGGGGTGAATTTCCCGGACACCTTGATCATCGAGGGCAAGTACCAGTTCAAGCCGCCCTTCCCGTTCTCGCCGGGTGGCGAAGCGGCCGGCGTGGTCAGCGAAGTGGGTGAAAAGGTCAGTCACCTCAACGTCGGCGACCGGGTCATGGCCCTGACCGGTTGGGGCAGCTTTGCCGAACAGGTCGCGGTGCCGGGCTATAACGTGCTGCCGATCCCGCCGAGCATGGATTTCACCACCGCCGCCGCCTTCAGCATGACCTACGGCACCTCGATGCATGCACTGAAACAACGCGCCAACCTGCAACCTGGCGAAACCCTGCTGGTGCTCGGCGCTTCCGGCGGCGTGGGCCTGGCGGCGGTGGAAATCGGCAAAGCCATGGGCGCCCGGGTGATTGCCGCCGCCAGCAGCGCCGACAAACTCGCCGTGGCCAAGGCGGCCGGTGCGGATGAGCTGATCAACTACAGCGAAGCCAGCCTCAAAGACGAGATCAAGCGCCTGACCGACGGCAATGGTGTCGATGTGATCTACGACCCCGTCGGCGGCGACCTGTTTGACCAGGCCGTGCGTGGCATTGCCTGGAACGGCCGCCTGCTGGTGGTGGGCTTTGCCAGCGGGCGCATTCCCGAACTGCCGGTAAACCTGGCGCTGCTCAAGGGTGCGTCGGTAGCCGGGGTGTTCTGGGGCTCGTTCGCCCAGCGCCAGCCGCAGGACAATGCGGCGAACTTCCAGCAGTTGTTCACCTGGTATGGCGAGGGCAAGTTGAAGCCGTTGGTGTCGCAGACTTACCCGCTTGAGCAGGCTGCGCAGGCGATCAATGACCTGGGGCAACGCAGGGCTGTGGGAAAGGTTGTCGTCCAGACCCGCTGAATGCGGTTCATGTGGGAGCTGGCTTGCCTGCGATGGCGGCGGGTCAGCTCACACAGCTGCAATTGATAGACCGCTATCGCAGGCAAGCCAGCTCCCACAGTTGATCTCTTTAGGTCTTAAGACCTGATACCGACCCACACTTATCTATTAGCGACATGTTCGTAAGAGAACATGCAATCGCTCCAATTTCCTGTGTTTGCAGATAAGAGGCGATGCTATTTTCGGTAACGAAACTGTAACATTCGCATCCGCAGTCAAAACAAGAAATTTGGAGCTCTTGAATGTTTGCTTTCTTTCGTCCTGCCGCACACCAGGCGCCCCTGCCTGAAGAAAAAATAGACAGTACCTATCGACGGCTGCGCTGGCAGATCTTCGCCGGTATTTTCTTCGGTTACGCGGGCTACTACCTGCTGCGCAAAAACTTCTCGCTGGCCATGCCGTACCTGATCGACGAGGGTTACACCCGTGGCGAGCTGGGCCTGGCAATGTCAGCCATCGCGATTGCCTACGGCTTGTCCAAGTTCCTGATGGGCCTGGTGTCCGACCGCTCCAACCCACGCTACTTCCTGCCCTTTGGCCTGTTGATATCGGCCGGTGTGATGTTCATTTTCGGTTTCGCACCTTGGGCGACGTCCAGCGTAACCATGATGTTCATTTTGCTGTTCATCAACGGCTGGGCACAGGGCATGGGCTGGCCGCCGAGTGGGCGCACCATGGTGCACTGGTGGTCGCAGAAAGAACGCGGCGGCGTGGTGTCGGTGTGGAACGTGGCGCATAACGTCGGCGGTGGCCTGATCGGCCCGCTGTTCCTGCTGGGTATGGCGTGGTTCAACGACTGGCACGCAGCGTTCTATGTGCCGGCGACCGTGGCATTGGCCGTGGCGGCATTTGCCTTCATCACCATGCGCGACACCCCGCAATCGGTCGGCCTGCCGCCCATCGAGCAGTACAAGAACGACTACCCGGAAGGCTACAACGCCAGCCACGAAGACGAGTTCAGCGCCAAGGAAATCTTCGTAAAGTACGTGCTGCGCAACAAAATGCTGTGGTACATCGCCTTCGCCAACGTGTTCGTCTACCTGCTGCGCTACGGCGTACTGGACTGGGCACCGACCTACCTCAAAGAAGCCAAGCACTTCGACGTGGATAAAACCTCGTGGGCGTACTTCTTCTACGAGTGGGCGGGCATTCCAGGCACGCTGCTGTGCGGCTGGATGTCGGACAAGATCTTCCGTGGCAACCGTGGCCTGACCGGCATCGTGTTCATGGCGTTGGTCACCGTGGCGACCCTGGTTTACTGGCTCAACCCGCCAGGCAACCCAATGGTCGACATGATTGCGCTGTTCTCCATCGGCTTCCTGATCTACGGCCCGGTGATGCTGATCGGCCTGCAGGCGCTGGAACTGGCGCCGAAGAAAGCCGCGGGCACCGCTGCTGGTTTCACGGGCTTGTTCGGCTACCTGGGTGGTTCGGTGGCAGCGAGTGCAGCCATGGGCTACACCGTGGACCATTTCGGCTGGGACGGTGGGTTTGTGTTGCTGGTGGGCGCATGCCTGTTGGCGATCGCGTTCCTGATCCCGACGCTGTGGCACACCAACAGCGTCAGCGCGGCGCGTTAATTCCCGCCGCAGTCTTTGGCACAACGCTTGAGCCGCGCCTCCAGGTTTTTATCTGGCATGGCGTGGCTACGCAGGGCGTTCACGGTCTGCTCGACATAATCGCGAGTGGTGCCGTAACGCCCGCAAGCGCTTTCCAATACGTGGTTAAGCACGATATCGGGCAGGTTGCCAGCATAGCTGGGCAAGTGCCGCTCCAACACAAACCCCAGCGCCTGCACTTGGCTGCCATCTTCCAGGCGGCAGCTGAGCCAGTGCGGTCGGTACGACGGGTAAGGCATCTCGCGCTGCCACAAGGCATAAAGCGAGGCCTCAAGCTGGTCTTCCGGCAAGCGGTAGGCAAACCCGCTGCAAGAACCGCCGCGATCCAGGCCGAACACCAACCCCGGCGACTCCGGCGTGCCTCGATGCTCATGTGACCACAGGTACAAACCCCGGTGATAACCGTGAACCCGTGCGCGCATGCGCTGGGTCGACGAGCATTCGGGGCGCCAGATCAGCGAACCATAAGCGAATAGCCAGACCGGCCCGCCCTTATGCCTGGCCATGGTGGCCTGCATCGAACTCATTAATTGCTCGTGAGTCAGTTGCGGCCCCAGATCGAGCCGCGGAGGGTAAGCCAATTGCAACAGATCGGTTTCAATAACGGTCATGGCGGATCGCTTAGGTCCCCTGCGTGTTACCAGTTGTAAGCAACTTTACCGTAATAAAACGCGCCGCTGTAACCGTACGGCGAAAAAGTGCTGTAGGCGAGGTTGCCGCCGCTGCTGGCGTAGGCATTGACCTTCTCCGGGTATTTATCGGTGATGTTGTCGCCGCCCAACGTGAAGGTCCAGTTCTTCAACTTATAGTCTGCCGACAGGTCCAGCACCCAGGCGGCCTTGAAGGTCTGGTCGTTGACCTTGTCGGCCTGGTAGCTGGTGAATTCCCCATAGCGCACCAGGTTGCTGTGCAGCGCCCAACGACCGTAGGTGAAGTCGTTGCCCAGGCTGAGCTTGTGCTGCGGCGTGGTATCGCCCAGCAAACCAATGCGCTCACGGCGGTCTACCCGCACCAGGTTGGCGCCCAGGCTGTCCAGAATCGCCGGGTTGGGCTTCACGTCGGTGACTTTGGTGTGGTTGTAGTTGTAGCCCACGGTGCTGTTCCAGCGGATGCCGTTATCGAACGGGTAGCGATAGTTGGCCACCAGGTCGACACCGTCGGTGCTGGTGTCGGTGGCGTTGGTGAAGTAGCGGGCGCTGGTGTAGTTGATGTTGCCGACGCCATTGGCTTGCAGGTAGGCGATAGTCGCCGGGTTGAGATTGAGGTTGGATGACAAGCTGATGCGGTCGCGGATGTCGATGCGGTACACATCGAGCGTCACGGTCAGGTCATCGGCCGGCTCCAGCACCAGGCCAAGACTGTAATTGCGCGACTTCTCGGCCTTCAGGTCTTCGGCGCCCAACAGGCGGGCGACCTGGCTGTTGGCCGGGAAGGTGCCAGCTTCCTGGATGGTGTTGCCGATCAGCTGTGACGAGGTGTAGGCAAAGTTCTGCTGGGCCAGGGATGGCGCACGGAAACCATTGGAAATGCTGCCACGCAAGGCGACGTGCGGGGTGAAGTCATAACGCGCCGACAGCGAGCCGCTGACGTTGGAGCCGAAGTCGCTGTAGTCCTCATGACGTACGGCGGCTGAGGCGCTGAGTTTTTCGGTGAAGTTGGTTTCCAGGTCCAGATACTGAGCCCAGTTGTGCCGCGAGGTGCTACCGGCGTCGGCATCACGGAACCCACCCAGGCCCGAACTGCCGGTCTGGTAGTAGGACGCCGGCTCGCCCGCTTCAATTTGATAACCCTGGCGCAGGTATTCGCCGCCAAAAGCCAACGACACCGGGTACGGCAAAAAGCCCACGTCGAACTCACGGGACAGGTCCAGGCTAACCTGGCGCTGATCGTTGCTCAGGGTACCGTTGTTAAATTTGCGCGGAGTGACCAGGCCGAGTGAGGTGTTGATGGTTTCGGTGCCCAGTTCGTACTGGTTCTTGCCATAGTTGGCCGACAGGTCGTAATGCCAATCGTAGGCCAGCAAGCCGCGCAGGCCGACCACCAAGGACGTGTCTTCAAGATTGCCCTTGATCAGCGGCAGGTAGCCATTGGGGTTGAGCGCCGGGATGTTGTTGGACGCGTTGCTCGCCCGATAGAACGCCGCCGTTTCGCCACGACGCTTACTATACCCACCGAAGGTGTAGAACTCGGCTGCATCGTTGAAGGAATATTCGGAGTTGAACTGGAATTTGCCTTCATTGGTGGCCGGCTCGCCCTGACGAAACACGCGCTGACCATAGGTGGTGGAACCCACGCTGCCAGGGCGGAAATCGTCGCCGGCGCGGTTGGTGTAGTCGTTGTCGGCGCCTTCGCCCGAAACGTTGATAAAGCCGTTTTGGCCCAAGGCAAACCCGGTGTTGCCGCTGACGTTGCGCTGGATGCCGTCACCCTTCTTGTACTCGCCAAATTTGGTCGAGACAGAGCCGCCGTGGTCGTCGTGCTTGAGGATCACGTTGATCACCCCGGCAATCGCGTCCGAGCCATAGCGCGCCGACGCGCCGTCGCGCAGCACTTCGATATGGTCGACCGCCGACAGCGGGATCGCATTCAAATCCGCTGGCGCCGAACCGCGCCCCACGGCCCCGCCCAGGTTGACGAAAGCACTGGTGTGGCGGCGTTTACCGTTGACCAGCACCAACACCTGATCCGGCGACAAACCGCGCAACTGCGCCGGGCGTACCAGTTCGGCACCGTCCACCAGACTGGGGCGCGGGAAGTTGATGGAAGGAATCAGACGCGCCAACACCGCGCCCAGCTCATCGGAGCCGGTGCTGCGCAATGTGTCACCGGAAATGACATCGATGGGCGACAACGAAGCACTGGCGGTGCGCTCTTGGGCACGGGTGCCGGTGACGATCACGGTGTCGAGTTTTGGTGCATCGGCGGCTGTTGCGTCCGCCCAGACCGGATTGAATCCCACAGCAGTCAGCAAATTGGCCGACAAAATAGCTGTGTACGCATGTTTCTTGTAACTCCCCATACCGCTCCCCTGCCATTCAAGCCCGGCAATCAAAAAATCAAAGCTTCAATGCTCTGAGTTCACACGATCGGTCCGGCTGGCGGGCGGTAGCGGTCAGTTACTGTTTATTGACGATAAGGCGGTAGTCCGTTGCCTTATAGCTTAATGAGATTATTCCTACATCTAAAATACCTTAATTGCATAAGCATAGGCGGCCGTGTTTTCAGCGCTGGTTCAGGTCATGCCCAACATAAGCCGCCAAACTGCAGATGTTTAGCGACCCACATTAGCCGCTTCTTCAAACGACTATCGAGGTCGAACCATGAAATACCTTTTTTCCGGTCTGCTGCTTTTGCTGCAAACCACCACTGCTCTGGCTTCCGAGGCCGCCGCCAATGACGACAAAGGTTTCTGGTACGCCCAGACCAGTGTCTACACCAAGCATTTTTCGCCGGACCCAAAGCACAACAACAATCAGGACTTGATCAACCTGGAACGTAACGAGGCGTCGGGGTTGGTGTATGGCGGGGCGACGTTTCGCAACTCGTTCAGCCAGCGCTCGTATTACGTCTACGCCGGCAAGCGTTACGATATTGGCGACTCACCGTTTTATATGAAGGTGACCGCGGGCGCGCTACAGGGCTATCGCGGTAAGTACCGCGACAAAATCCCGCTCAACCGTTATGGCGTTGCACCGGCGATCATTCCGTCTGTGGGGGTTCACTTCGGCCCGGTGGCCAGTGAGTTGGTGTTACTGGGGTTCAATGCGGCGATGCTGACGGCAGGCGTGCGTTTCTAGGAACGCCGCCTACCCATGTGGGAGCTGGCTTGCCTGCGATAGCGGCGGGTCAGCTAACACACCTGCAACTGATACACCGCTATCGCAGGCAAGCCAGCTCCCACACTGGTTCAGCTCAAGGCTTCAAGGGCGTGGCGCGTAGGCAAACACATCGGCGCGCATCTGGTGTGCATCCATACCTGCGTCGACCAATGCGTCCAGCGTGCCGTAGATCATCGCCGGTGAACCACTGGCGTAAACGTGCACGGACTTGAGGTCGCTGATGTCTTCACACACGGCCTCATGCAGCAGCCCGCAGCGCCCTTCCCAACCGCACAGGTCGCTGACCACTTTGTGCAGGAACAGGTTGGGCAGTTGCTGCCATTGCTCCCAGTGTTCGATTTCGTAGAAGTCTTCCGGGCGGCGTACGCCCCAATACAGGTGCACAGGGTGCTTGAAGCCCGAGGCGCGGCAATGTTCGATCAGGCTGTGCATCTGCGCCATGCCGGTGCCGGCAGCGATCAACACCAGCGGCCCGTCCGGCAGTTCGGCCAAGTGAGTATCACCAAACGGCAGTTCAACACGGGCCATCTGGTTACGCTGCAACTGCTCGATCAAATTGCGCGCACTGTCCTCGCGAACCAGCACATGCAGTTCCAGCTCGCGCCCGGCATGGGGCGCCGAGGCCAGGGAAAACGCCGATTTATCGCCGTTGTCACGCTCGATCATCAGGTATTGCCCGGCGTGGTAACGCACCGCCTTCCCGGCCGGCGCACGCAAGCGCACGCGCCATACATCGCCACCGACGTCCACGCACTCACTCAATTGGCACGACAACTTGCGCAACGGCAACTCTCCCGGCGCCAGCACGCCATCCCACAACACAATGCAATCTTCCAACGGCTCGGCGATGCAGGTGTAGAACTCACCATGGTCGCGCACCTCACCGGCTTGCTGCACCCGGCCTTCCACCAGCAGCGCGGCGCACACATGGCACACGCCATTGCGACACGCCTGTGGGCATTCGTAGCCCAGGCGACGCGCGCCTTCAAGGATTCGCTCACCAGGGACCAGCTCCAGTACGGCGCCGGAAGGTTGCAGGGTTACACGCATCAATCTATTCCCAATTCTTTCCAGATCGCATCAACACGTGCGGTCACAGCGTCATCCTTGACGATCACCCGACCCCACTCGCGGGTGGTCTCACCCGGCCATTTGTGGGTGGCATCCAGGCCCATCTTCGAGCCCAGGCCCGATACCGGCGAAGCAAAGTCGAGGTAGTCGATCGGCGTGTTATCGATCATCACCGTGTCGCGCTTGGGGTCCATGCGCGTGGTGATGGCCCAGATCACGTCGTTCCAGTCCCGGGCATTGATGTCGTCGTCAGTGACGATAACGAACTTGGTGTACATGAACTGTCGCAAAAACGACCACACACCGAGCATTACCCGCTTGGCATGGCCTGGGTACGACTTCTTCATGGTCACGATGGCCATGCGGTACGAGCAGCCCTCGGGCGGCAGGTAGAAGTCGGTAATTTCCGGGAACTGCTTTTGCAGGATCGGCACGAACACTTCGTTGAGCGCCACACCAAGGATGGCCGGCTCATCCGGCGGACGGCCGGTGTAGGTGCTGTGGTAGATCGGTTTGATGCGGTGGGTGATGCGCTCGACGGTGAACACCGGGAAGCTGTCGACTTCGTTGTAGTAACCGGTGTGGTCACCGTAAGGGCCTTCATCGGCCATTTCGCCCGGATGAATCACGCCTTCGAGGATGATTTCGGCGGTGGCCGGCACTTGCAGGTCATTGCCACGACACTTCACCAGCTCGGTGCGGTTGCCGCGCAGCAGGCCGGCGAAGGCATATTCGGACAGGCTGTCAGGCACCGGCGTCACGGCGCCGAGGATGGTCGCCGGGTCGGCGCCCAGGGCCACGGACACGGGAAACGGCTTGCCTGGGTGCTTTTCGCACCACTCACGGAAGTCCAGCGCGCCGCCACGGTGGCTCAGCCAACGCATGATCACCTTGTTGCGGCCGATCACTTGCTGACGGTAGATCCCCAGGTTCTGGCGATCCTTGTTCGGGCCTTTGGTGACGGTCAGGCCCCAGGTGATCAGCGGGCCGACATCGCCCGGCCAGCAGGTCTGCACCGGCAACATGGCCAGGTCGACGTCATCGCCTTCGATGACCACTTCCTGGCACACCGCGTCCTTGACCACTTTGGGCGCCATGGCAATGATCTTGCGAAAGATCGGCAGCTTCGACCAGGCGTCCTTGAGGCCCTTGGGTGGCTCGGGCTCCTTGAGGAAGGCCAGCAACTTGCCGATCTCGCGCAGCTCGCTGACCGACTCGGCGCCCATGCCAAACGCAACACGGTCGGGCGTGCCGAACAGGTTGCCGAGCACCGGAATATCAAAGCCGGTCGGGTTTTCGAACAGCAGCGCCGGGCCCTTGTTGCGCAAGGTACGGTCGCAAATCTCAGTCATTTCCAGCACCGGGGAAACCGGCACCTGGATACGTTTCAACTCTCCGCGCTGCTCAAGTTGCTGCACGAAATCCCGAAGATCCTTGAATTTCATTAACCATGCCACCCGTAAAATAGGCGTACATCCTACCTGCTCTTAAGAGCGCTGGCAGCTTATTGCACGTCATTGCGACTCACACCCGACTCAACGGACTCATTACGCATGGTGTGGAAGAAGGGCTCAAGGAACCCTTCCACATAACGCGTGCCTACGGCCGAGAGGTGGTTGTCATCGGTATACAGCGACTGGCCATCGCGCTCGACCCGGCACCAGCCATTCGTCTCGCACAGCTTGGGCGCGGGGTCCATGAGTTGCACACCGGGGTCTGCCGCGGCGATGCGCTCAAAAACGCTGCTGATATAGGCCTGGCGCTCGACGTGCTCGGCCAGGGGCAAGCCTTCGCGGTCGGTCGGGCGTCCCAGCATCGCCAGGCGGCTGAGCCGGTAAGGCACGTTGAAAGCCTGCAGAGGTACCTCCTTGACCAGCCACACCCTGTGCCCGCTGGCACGCAGTTGCTGCACCAGCGCACTCACACCCTCGGCAAACAGCCGTTCAGCGACGGCGCGGTCGTACTTGCCCGTTTGCGGGTCATGAAGGGAAGCGCCGGTGTCGCCGGAGCGCTGGCCATAAACGTAAAGGCTCCAGCGGGCTACCAGCACCACATCACTGAACTGTTCCTTGCTCAACAACTGGGTGACACGCTCGTTGAACGCTCGGCAGCCTGGGGTGTTTTCTTTGCGGTCGAACGGCAGGCACCCGGCGTAACCGGCCTGAGTGATGCCGAAGTCGTACTTGCGCGAGCCGTCGTTCAACGCCGGGATGAGTGCCGAGGCATGGCTGTCGCCCCAGACCAATGCGCGGGCAGCACTCGCCTGCGGGCCAAAATGGCAAAGTTTGCGGTTCGGGTCTTTCTTGTCATCCGACAGGCACTTAATCAGCGTGGGGCTCCAGGTATACGCTTGGGCGAACTGCAACGCCTGGGGCGACAGCCGCGATGCAAACCCATCCGACCACACCAGGCCTTTGCCGATCAGACCCAGCCCGGCGAGCCCGACCACGCCCGCGATCAGAATCGACCGACGACCCGCCAGCAGGCGCCGCTCACGAAACGGCCCCTCGACGAACCGCCAGGACACATAACCCAGCACCAGGCTCAAGACGAACAGACCCGCCAGCGCCCAGGAGGGCAGGCCAAAAATACTCGCGTACTTGCCAAACACCAGCACCGGCCAGTGCCACAGGTACCACGAATAGGAAATCAGCCCGATGCCCACCAACACGCGACTGCCCAGCAAGCGCCCTACCCAGGTTGGGTGTTGGCCGTTAGCCCAAATCAACCCCACCACACCCAATACAGGCAACAAAGCCGCCGCCCCAGGGAACGCGGTGTTGGCGTTGTAGCCCAATACCGCCACAAGAATCAGGCCCAGGCTGAACAGACTCACAGCTTGCGCCAACAGGGGACTTGCCCGCCCTGCCCGCACTGGCATCACAGCCAGCATGGACCCGGCCAACAATTCCCAGGCACGCATGGGCAGCAGGAAGAAGGCTTTGTCCGGCTCATTGGCCACCGCCCACACGCTCGCCGCAAACGACACCAGCAGCAATACAAACAAGGCGCTGCGCCACTGCTTCAGCCAGCTCGACAACAGCGCCAGCAAGAGTGGGAAGGCAATGTAGAACTGCTCTTCAACCGACAGCGACCAGGTGTGCAACATCGGCTTCATGTCGGAGGCCGTGTCGAAATAGCCGTCCTGGCGCATGAAGAACAGATTGGAGATGAACACCACTTGGTTGTGTATCGAGCGTCCCAATTCCGAATAGTCTTTGGGCGCCATTAAGAACCAGCCAGCCACCAATGACGTAAACATCATGACCAGCAAAGCCGGCAGGATACGCCGTGCCCGTCGCGCCCAGAAATCGACGAAGCTGAAACGCCCCGCTTCACGCTCGCGCCAGATGATCGAGGTAATCAGGAAACCTGAAATCACGAAGAACACATCAACGCCGACAAAACCGCCAGTAACGCCGGGAACCCCAAAATGGAACAAAACCACAGCCAGGACAGCAATGGCGCGCAGGCCATCAATGTCTCTTCGGTAAGCAAGAGCGGTCATAAATCGTAATCAGCCTGATACAAATTGAAGAGAGCGTAGGCGTACTCGCCATTTTTGTTTCTTTACTGACACTCTCGGCACACAAACCTCCCTGTTTGGCGCAAAAAAAATGGCACCCTTCAAGGGCACCATTTTCTCAGACCTGAACCGTAGTATTACTTACGCTTCATAGACAGGAAGAACTCGTCGTTGGTCTTGGTGGTTTTCAGCTTGTCGATGAGGAACTCGATGGCGGCTACTTCGTCCATCGGGTGCAGCAGCTTGCGCAGGATCCACATGCGCTGCAGTTCGTCGTCGGCGGTCAGCAACTCTTCACGGCGGGTGCCGGAGCGGTTGATGTTGATCGCAGGGAACACACGCTTTTCAGCGATACGACGGTCCAAAGGCAGTTCCATGTTACCGGTACCTTTAAACTCTTCGTAGATCACTTCATCCATCTTCGAGCCGGTTTCAACCAGCGCGGTGGCGATAATGGTCAGCGAGCCGCCTTCTTCGATGTTGCGCGCAGCACCGAAGAAACGCTTTGGTTTCTCCAGGGCGTGGGCATCGACACCACCGGTGAGTACCTTGCCGGAGCTTGGGATCACGGTGTTGTACGCACGCGCCAGACGGGTGATGGAGTCGAGCAGGATCACCACGTCCTTCTTGTGTTCGACCAGGCGCTTGGCCTTCTCGATCACCATTTCGGCAACCTGCACGTGGCGGGTTGGCGGCTCATCGAACGTCGAGGCAACCACTTCGCCGCGCACGGTGCGCTGCATTTCGGTTACTTCTTCCGGGCGCTCATCGATCAGCAATACGATCAGGTGAACTTCCGGGTTGTTACGCGCGATGTTCGCTGCAATGTTCTGCAGCATGATGGTCTTACCGGCTTTCGGCGGTGCGACGATCAGGCCGCGCTGGCCTTTGCCGATCGGGGCGCACAGGTCGATGACACGACCGGTCAAGTCTTCGGTGGAGCCGTTACCGGCTTCCATCTTCATGCGCACGGTCGGGAACAGCGGCGTCAGGTTCTCGAAGAGAATCTTGTTCTTCGCGTTCTCAGGACGATCGAAGTTGATCGTGTCGACCTTGAGCAGGGCGAAATAACGCTCGCCTTCCTTCGGAGGACGGATCTTGCCGACGATGGTGTCACCGGTGCGCAAGTTGAAGCGACGGATCTGGCTCGGCGAGACGTAGATATCGTCTGGGCCGGCGAGATAGGAAGCGTCTGCAGAGCGGAGGAAGCCGAAGCCGTCCTGGAGAATCTCCAGCACGCCATCACCGGAGATTTCCTCGCCGCTTTTCGCGTGCTTTTTGAGCAGGGAGAAAATCACGTCCTGCTTGCGCGAACGGGCCATATTTTCTATGCCCATTTCTTCGGCCAATTGGAGCAGGTCGGTAATCGGCTTTTGCTTGAGTTCAGTCAGATTCATATAGGAATGACGTAATCATTTATGGAGGGGGGAAATTAAGCTTTTGGCTTAATGAGGCCGCGCCGCAGAGAAGGCGACAGGATCGCGTACTAATCGAAAAGGAATGCGTCGGCGACGGCTTGCAGGGGGCAGTGGAGAAACCAATGCGGGGCCGAATGTACCACCTGAATTTCGGAGCGTCTAGCCCTGTTTCACGAAAAAGCCCCGCTATTTTGCGGGGCTTTTTTGACGACGCTTAGATGTTCGCGTCGAGGAAAGCTTGCAGCTGGGACTTCGACAGCGCGCCCACTTTAGTGGCTTCGACGTTGCCGTTCTTAAACAGCATCAGGGTCGGGATACCACGCACGCCGTGTTTGGCCGGGGTTTCCTGATTGTCGTCGATGTTCAGCTTGGCAATGGTCAGCTTGCCTTCGTAAGTGGTCGCAATGTCGTCCAGAACAGGGGCGATCATTTTGCAAGGGCCACACCATTCAGCCCAGTAGTCAACCAGTACCGGGCCTTGAGCCTTGAGTACTTCGGCCTCAAAGGTCGCGTCGGTGACGTGCTTGATAAGATCGTTGCTCATGGATGTCTCCGGATTGTAAGCAAAAAAAACGTGGCCCATCATAGCCGCCCTTCCCCCGTTCAGGAAGCCGCCTCTGATTGAGTCTTGCTATGGCGTCGCATGAGTTTGGGTATAGCCCACTCACGGCGTCACGGGAGTCACGAAGGCGATGCCCGTGCGCAATGCCGCATTGCGTACGTGTTCCTGCATGGTTTTCTGCGCCGCAGCACTGGCGCGCCTGGCCAGGGCACGCAGGATCTTGCGGTGCTCTTGCCAAGTCTCCATGGCCCGTTCCGGTCGGATGAACGGTAGCTTCTGGCTCTCCAGGAACACCTCGGCACTGGCACTCAGGATGCTCACCATCGCCTGGTTACCGCTGGCCAGCAGGATCCGCTGATGGAACTCGAAGTCCAGCCGGGCAGCGGCTTCGAAGTCGCCAGCCTTGAGCACTTTGCGCATGGCCTCGACATTGTCTTGCAGGCTGTCCAGTTCATCGAGAGTCAACGTCACTGCCGCCAACCCCGCGGCGAACCCTTCCAGGGCGTAGCGCAACTGGAAGATATCCAGGGGCGTGGCCTGGGCAGCGAAGGGCCAGGCGAACCCCGGCGTTTCTTGCACCTCTTGCACAAACACGCCTTTACCCGGCTGCACACTCACCACGCCCAATGCACTTAAAGACGACAACGCCTCACGCAACGATGCCCGACTCACGCCCAACTGTACCGCCAGGTCGCGCTGGGACGGCAACGCGTCACCCGCTGCAAAGCCCTGTTCCTTGATCAGTTTGCGGATGGCCTGCAGGGCCGCTTCCGGTACGGCTTGGGCGATGGAATTCATAGAAAACTCAAGGTTGCAGTCAACGGAGCGGCTAGTTGTAAAGCTATTCGCAGCCGGCGGCAAGCCGCGCCCCAAAGGGGCTCGCGAGGTTTTATCGGCGCTCGAAAAAGGTGCGAAAAACTCGCTCACTGTTCAGACCAGTAAGACCACCAGAACTCAACAAATACCAGCGTTCCAGGCCATTGGCGCCGTGATGGCATGGGCCGTGCAATGGCTCGAAACAGAATATTCCCGCGCCCTTCCCCGGAGAGTTGCCATGACCAAGCGCTACAGCGCCCTGCTCACTGCCCTGTTTGCCAGCCTGATGCTGAGCCAGGCGCCCGCCCATGCCAACGGTCTGGACGATATCGTCGCCCGCGGCACCCTCAAGGTTGCCGTGCCCCAAGACTTCCCGCCGTTCGGCTCGGTTGGCCCGGACATGAAACCCCGTGGCCTGGACGTCGACACCGCCAAGCTGCTGGCCGACCAGCTCAAGGTCAAGCTGGAACTGACCCCGGTGAACAGCACCAACCGTATCCCGTTTCTCACTACCGGCAAGGTCGACCTGGTGATTTCCAGCCTGGGCAAGAACGCCGAGCGCGAAAAGGTCATCGACTTCTCCAAGGCCTACGCGCCGTTCTACCTGGCCGTGTTCGGGCCACCTGATGCGGCCATCCACACCACCGATGACCTCAAGGGCAAGACCATCAGCGTGACCCGCGGCGCCATCGAAGACATCGAGCTGACCGCCGTCGCGCCCAAGGAAGCCACGATCAAGCGCTTCGAAGACAACAACTCAACCATCGCCGCCTACCTGGCCGGCCAGGTCGACCTGATCGCCAGCGGCAACGTGGTGATGGTGGCGATCAGCGAGCGCAGTAATAAACGCGGGCTGGAGCTGAAAGTGAAACTCAAGGATTCGCCGGTGTACGTGGGCGTTAACAAGAACGAGCCGGCGCTGCTGGAGAAGGTCAACCAGATCCTGGTCGCGGCCAAAGCCGATGGCAGCCTGGAAAAGAACGCGATGCAGTGGCTTAAAGAGCCACTGCCTGCCGATCTTTGATGCGGAGCTGATTCATGGCGTATCAATTTGACTTTGTGCCGGTGCTGGCCAATACCGACCTGCTGCTACGCGGCGCGCTGTTTACCCTTGAGCTGACGGCTATCGGCGCGATCCTCGGCGTGGCCCTGGGCACCGTCGGCGCTGTGGTGCGGGCATGGAAGATCCAGCCGTTTTCCTGGGTCTTCGGGGTGTATGTCGAGTTGATCCGCAACACGCCGTTTCTGGTGCAGTTGTTTTTCATCTTCTTCGGCCTGCCATCCCTGGGGCTGAAAATCACCGAGTGGCAAGCCGCCGTACTGGCGATGGTGATCAACCTGGGGGCGTACTCCACCGAGATCATTCGCGCCGGCATCCAGGCGGTCCCAAGCGGGCAGCTGGAAGCCGCAGCGGCATTGGCGATGACGCGTTTCGAGGCGTTTCGCCATGTGGTGCTGTTGCCGGCACTGGGCAAGGTGTGGCCGGCCCTGAGCAGCCAGATCATCATCGTGATGCTCGGCTCGGCGGTGTGCTCGCAGATCGCCACCGAAGAGCTGAGCTTTGCCGCCAACTTTATCCAGTCACGCAACTTCCGCGCGTTTGAAACCTACGCACTGACCACCCTGGTGTACCTGTGCATGGCGCTGATGATTCGCCAGTTGCTCAACTGGATCGGCCGTCGCTACGTGATGAGGAACAGCCGATGAGTGATTTCTCCTTCTGGGACATCGTGCGCAACCTCGCCACCGGCTTGCAATGGACCTTGCTGCTGTCGCTGGTGGCGTTTGTCGGTGGCGGCGTTATCGGTTTACTGGTGATGACGATGCGCATCAGCCGCAAAGCCTTCCCGCGCAATCTCGCGCGCACCTATATCGAACTGTTCCAGGGCACGCCGCTGTTGATGCAGCTGTTCCTGGTGTTTTTTGGCATCGCGCTGCTGGGTGTGGATATCTCGCCCTGGCTGGCGGCGGCGATTGCCTTGACCCTGTTTACCAGTGCTTACCTGGCCGAGATCTGGCGCGGCTGCGTCGAGTCGATTGCCCACGGGCAATGGGAAGCCTCGGCCAGCCTGGCGCTTAACCCGCTTGAACAACTGCGCTACGTGATCCTGCCGCAAGCCCTGCGCATTGCCGTGGCGCCCACCGTGGGCTTTTCGGTGCAGGTGGTCAAAGGCACCGCCGTGACCTCGATCATCGGTTTTACCGAACTGACCAAAACCGGCGGCATGCTCGCCAACGCTACCTTCGAGCCCTTTATGGTCTACGGCCTGGTGGCGCTCGGCTACTTCCTGCTCTGCTACCCCTTGTCCCTCAGTGCGCGCTACCTGGAAAGGAGACTGCATGCCTCTGCTTAGAATTTCCGCCCTGCATAAATATTACGGCGATCACCACGTACTCAAGGGCATCGACCTGACGGTTGAAGAAGGCCAGGTGGTGGCGATCATCGGCCGCAGTGGCTCGGGCAAGTCGACCTTGCTGCGTACCCTCAATGGCCTTGAATCGATCAACGACGGCGTAATTGAGGTCGACGGCGAATACCTCGACGCCGCCCGCGCCGACCTGCGCAGCCTGCGGCAGAAAGTCGGGATGGTGTTCCAGCAGTTCAACCTGTTCCCACACCTGACCGTGGGCGAGAACGTCATGCTCGCGCCACAAGTGGTGCAGAAAGTGCCCAAGGCCAAAGCCGCCCAGCTTGCCCGGCAGATGCTGGAGCGGGTGGGGCTGGGGGAAAAATTTGATGCCTTCCCTGATCGTCTGTCCGGCGGCCAGCAGCAACGGGTCGCCATAGCCCGTGCGCTGGCCATGTCGCCCAAGGTGCTGCTGTGCGATGAAATTACCTCGGCACTGGACCCGGAGCTGGTCAATGAAGTGCTCAGTGTGGTGCGCCAATTGGCCAAGGACGGCATGACCCTGATCATGGTGACCCACGAAATGCGCTTTGCCCGGGAAGTCGGGGACAAGCTGGTGTTCATGCACCAGGGCAAGGTGCATGAAGTGGGCGACCCCAAGACCTTGTTCGCCAACCCAAAGACGCCGGAGTTCGCCAATTTCATCGGCTCGGTGGAGCAGCCGGGCTGATCGATTAACCGCCGGGCAACCATTCAAAGTGCCCCTGACCTTCGAAGACGGTCTCGTGGCGCACTGAAAAGGCATCGGGCGGTAAATACGTGTCGATCTGCACTTGTGCTGAAAAACGTGTGCCGGTCAGCGGCAAACCACCGGCTTTGGCTATCAGCACGTGACCGGGCAGTAAGTGCCCGCTGGTAGCCGTTTCTGTGGGCTGTGACGTACTCAGTTCAACGGCGCGACCATCGACCTGGGCATGCTTGAGGGCCAGGGTGAAGCTGCCCTGTCGGCCGAATCGATAGCCTTGCGTCCCCGCCGGAACACCCGTAAAGCGCAAGGCGACAGCCCCTGGTTCGGCACATACGACACTCAGCTGCAGCGTTCGCCTGCCCAGGATGATGGGCTGGCTTGCGAGCGGCTCGCCCAACAACTCCGCGCGCCGGAGCACGCCGTGGTCGACCCTTGGCTGGCTGAGGGAAAGGCGGCAGTCATTCGCCGAAGCCTCCGGGGCCGCTATCGCGAGCATGAACAACAAGCTAACGCCCAGGCACAGTCGACGCAGGGTGTATTGCGCCGATTCATTGGGCACGACATATCGCCGAAGCCGTTTCATAGAGCTTGTCCTCTGGGGATTGCGACTCAAGGTTCAGATGCAGCAGGCACGCGCGGGCAGAGCCCGGCGGCGAAACGCTGAGGATTTGCCCGTCATCCATGTTGTTCAAAAAGATCAGGCCCTCACCCACCACATTGGTCAGGTAGGTGTTGTCCGGGCCAAACACGGCAGAGCCCTGGGGCAGAGGTGTACCTTGCTCATCGCGCACCTCAAGCAGTACCCGGCGAACATTCACCACTTGGAAATCCACGGTATTGAATGATCCGCGCCCGACGGCGAGGATTTTGGTGCCGTTCTTGAGATCGACCCGCTTGGGCAAGGACTGGGTCTGCACCTCCAGGTGGCTGGTGGTATAGGCCGGCAAGCCGGGAATCACCGCATGCCCACGGTAATCAGTCCACACCGGGCCTTGTGGGGTCGTAACCTTGGCCGCTGACACTTCCCCCACCGAAAGCACACCAAAGGTGTCCTGCACTGCGTAGGGGGAAAAGGTCAGGCCGCGCGCGTGAGCCACCACGGCACCCTGCAGTTGCCCGCTGTAGCTGGTGCTCGTGGGCGTGCGGTTCACGCCCAGGCCCACACGGGTGTAGCGCGGCATCACGTCAACATTCGCGCGAACCGCTTGCTGGCGCTCCTGCAGATCCCGCTCAACCCCCACTTCGTAGTTCACATACTCATTGACCCGCTCGGACAATGCCGTGCCCATATCGGCACGGCCATTGCGGCGACTGGCGTAGGACGTCAGGCGGCGATCTTCTCCAAAGGGCACCGTGACCTGCAGGCGCAAGGACAGCCCCTCTGGCGTGACCTCATCACGTGTTTCTCGCTCACGGCTTGCGGTCTTGCGCCGCCGCGAAGCGCCCACCTGCGAGTCGGCGATCAACGCTACATCCACCTGCCTGAACCCCTTGTTCCACGAGGCAAATACATGTTCGGCAAGCTGCCCATCAAACTGCGTACTGCGTGAGTAGCTGACTGAAAAAGCCCCCAAGGTCGGTTCTGCCCAGTTGAACCCTACCGTGTACTGATTCTGGAAACGGGTCTGCAGATCATTTTTTTTCAAACCCGGGCCTGCCTCGAGGACATCGCGATAACCTGGGCTTTGGGTCGTCGCACTCAGGCTCATCTCAACACCCGCCACCAACGGGCTGCCCAGGGATACGGCGCTGCGGCTGCCGTTCACACCCGCCTCACCATCGCGCGAGATGTTTTGCCGAGCACTGACGGTAACCCGCTGGAAAAACACACTGCTCATAGTGCCGCCGGCCGACTGGTACTCATCTGTACTCAATAAACCGAACCCCAGGGATGACTGCCGGCCAAGCCCCCAGGTGCCGCTGCCCATGACAACAGTCGGCGCCTCGCGGCCTTCGCTCAGCTGTTCACGTACCTTGCCAAGGGCGAAGTCAAAGCCTGGGGTTATGGCAATAGCCGCACCAAAGGAAGCCGCCGGCACCACGAAACTGCGGGTGCCGCCCCGCGTGCCGATAACGCTGACCTCCAGGTCACTGGTGCCATTGAGCAAAGGCAAGCCTGTCAGGCTGAACGGCCCCTCGGGCACTAACGTGGTATGGATCAGCGCACCGGACTGGCGCACCTCGACACGCGCCTGGCTGTGGGCCAAACCCTCCACCACCACACCATGATTGGCGCCGGCGCGGGAGACACCATCAGGAAACAGCTGTAACCCCGATAGCTGAATCCCACCGAACACCGGGCTTCGGGTAGAAATCTGGCCCACCTGGAAAGTTGACTGCAACGCCGCGATATCACGCTGGGCGTAGGCCTGCACATGCTCGCTGCTGCTTTTGCCGTTATCAGAAATATAGAACTGCCGGCTGCGGACCACCCAATTACCCAGGTTGAATCCCGCCTCGGTATAAGCCGAAACGAACCGGCTGGGGCCACTGCGCGACTGGGTCTGAAACCCGAGCACATCGTAGTTGAACAACGCCGCCGCACCGCCCTCGGAAAAACCTCCCACTTCCCATTCAGGCTCACGCAAGGACTGGGTAGGCACAACCAGCACCACTTCTTCGCTGCCCGGCTGCAACCTGACGATGGTCGCGGGGAACTCACCCACGAAATCGTGACAGGCCTGATCCGCCGAGATGCCCGATTGCACGATCGCCAAGGGCACTTTAAGGCCAGCTTTCTCCAGCAAACCCTGGGTAAAACACAGCTGCCCCTGATAATCGAAACGGGCCTCGACCAACCCCAGGGAATTCCCGTTGACCCGCAGCCCCACTATCTGCCTGCCCTCACGAAACCGCGCCGCACTGCGAAAGTAGTCGGAGACCTTCGGGTCGATGCCATAGCTGGCCAGGACAGCCAGGTCAAAGCCCTCTCCCAACTCGACTGCCAAAGCAAAACCGGGAGCACCCCACAAGGCTGCCAACCCCATGAAAAGCCCCGGGCGGCGAACCGTCAGTCCAGTCATCGAACGCTTAGCGCCCATGACCCAGAACATCTGCCTGGTAGTCATCGACAGCAAACCCGAAGGTCGTGGCCGGCTGCAGCACCACCGAGGACACCTCGGCCACAGGCCCTTGGGTATTGAGCGTCAACACCTCACCCGGCAGGATATAAGTGCGGGGCAGCAAGCCGGTTTGTTTCAGCGGATTAAGCTGCACTTCCAATCCCATGCGCACCACATAGGCACTGTCGTTATGCACGCTCAAGCGATCACCCTGGCGCTTCCACTTGAGCAGTTCCCAAGGTGCCTGGTGCCGGGGCAAACCTGCCGGGTGCAGGATCAGCGGCAAGTTTTGACGCAGGGTGATACCAATGGTCGCACCACCGGGCTCACGCGCCTGGGGAATCCCCTCGAAGGACACGCGCTTGAGGCGTTGAGTCTTGAGCGGCGACTTCAGGGTGCTGATAAAACGGACCAGTTGCGTTTCCCCTGGCTCCACGCGAGCAATGGGCGGGGTGACGATCAACAGGGTTTCAAGATCCTCGGGCACATTTTCTATGACGGAGTGCAGTAACGCAGGGGTTGGATCAGTGTTTTTTATATTGATCGTGGCTTCGCCATTCTCCTCATAAAGAATGACAACCGTTGTTTCAGGCAACATACCGTCGGCATGGGCTACGCCATACAGCAACAAAGCCATACAACACGATATGAAACCAATTATTCTTGAAAGACCGTTCACCGAGTTCTCCCTGGAACATTCACAAACAAATGAGTACGTGTAATTGCACAGCCACATGAAAACAGCCGATAACTAATAAGAGTCCCCCTGACTGACTCTGCCTCGCTATCGACTGTTGCTCAAACGTTTAGATGTAATCCAGAACCAGCGTCGCGTGACCATCCAACGCAATATTGCCGGTAAGGTTCAGATCACTTGCGCGATTGATCACCGCTTTGACGGCAATAACACCGGTTAGCTGAGAGATCGAAGCTGGCGCATTGACAGCGCCGTTACGCCAGGAATGCTGGTTAGGTGTCTGGGAAACCTTACCGTCGCTGGCTTGCCAGGCTGCGTCCTTGCTCGACCGTACAATCGGGTTGAGCGCCACACCATTGGACGTCAGGTTTCTGAGGGTGACCGAATAGCCGCCGGTGCGCCTGCCACCATACGTACCGAGACCATAGTTTTGGGCTTCGGTGTAGCCAGCGCCCAATATGCCAGTAACTTTACTGGAGGCCCGCAAGTCAGTGACAGACAAGAAAAACCTGGCAGGTGTAGTACCGCAATTGACGACCAGCGAAGTGGAACGCTCGGCAAGTGGGTTGAAATTCGTCTGGGACAATTGATTGGCTCGAATCGTGCCATAGTCGATAACCCCGCCGGCGCTAACGCTCATACTGCAAGCCGCCGGAATAATGGTGCCCTTGACGATCAGGTTGCCGGTCGGGTTGGTAGTTGCATAGGCGCCTACACTGGCAAACAGGCACGCAATCCCCACGGCCAAACCAAATACTTTTTTCATCTTTTACCCGTCATTAGAAGTTAACAGACGTTACTTATTAAAGGCTGAAAAGCTCCGCTTCTAAAACACGACATTCCCTGACATAAAACGCCATAAACAAATAACACCACGGCATCATTGCCGACGGGCAGTCTCGCTTGTAAGTGACCTAAAAAAGAATAGGAGAGCACGTCAACTGCTGTCCGAATACAACAAAAATATGACCACCCTTTTCAACTGCATCAGTAGTCATAACTAAAAAACCGAGCAGAACAAATACAAAACCCTTGTAAGGAAAGTCCCGAGAGTTTTTATAGGCATAAATTTAATACCTCGTACCTAGCCTTAAGTTTATTCGCTAGAGCAAAGGAGAATCGCCCTACATCTCCAACAGGCATTGCCTCCCGCACCGACAGGAAGATTCCTGAAGCACAACGCGTTGGCGCCAGCGGTCGATCGTGGCACGATGGTCGGGTTATCGACCGAGACCCCCAAACCATGCCGCAATCCCAAGCCAAGAATTTGTCCCTGATCGCCGCCATCGACCTGGGCTCCAACAGCTTTCACATGGTCGTGGCCAAGGCCCAGAACGGCGAAATCCGCATCCTTGAGCGGCTCGGCGAGAAAGTTCAACTGGCTGCCGGCATCGACGACCAGCGCCAGCTCAATGAAGAATCCATGCAGCGCGGCCTCGACTGCCTCAAGCGTTTTGCCCAACTGATCAACGGCATGCCATTGGGCGCCGTGCGAATTGTCGGCACCAACGCCCTGCGTGAGGCGCGCAACCGTGTCGAATTCATCCGCCGCGCCGAAGAAATCCTCGGGCACCCGGTAGAAGTTATCTCCGGCCGGGAAGAAGCGCGCCTTATCTACCTGGGCGTGTCCCACACCCTGGCCGACACGCCCGGCAAGCGCCTGGTGGCGGATATCGGCGGCGGCAGTACCGAGTTCATCATCGGGCAAAGATTCGAGCCATTGCTGCGCGAGAGCCTGCAAATGGGCTGCGTGAGCTTTACCCAGCGCTATTTCAAGGACGGCAAGATCACTCCGGCACGCTATGCCCAGGCCTACACGGCCGCGCGGCTGGAGATCATGAGCATCGAGCATGCGCTGCACCGCTTGACCTGGGATGAAGCCATCGGCTCGTCCGGCACCATCCGCGCCATCGGCCTGGCCCTCAAAGCCGGCGGCCATGGCACCGGTGAGGTCAACGCCGAAGGCCTGGCATGGCTCAAGCGCAAACTGTTCAAGCTGGGCGATGCCGAGAAAATCGACTTCGACGGCATCAAGCCCGACCGTCGTACCATCTTCCCGGCTGGCCTTGCGATTCTCGAAGCGATTTTCGACGCCCTCGAACTGCAACGTATGGACCACTGCGACGGCGCCCTGCGCGAAGGCGTGCTGTATGACCTGCTGGGCCGCCATCACCACGAAGACGTGCGTGAGCGCACCCTCACCTCGTTGATGGAGCGTTATCACGTCGACCTGGAACAAGCGGCCCGAGTGGAACGCAAAGCCCTGCACGCCTTTGACCAGGTGGCCGAGGACTGGGACCTGGAAGACGGCGTCTGGCGCGAACTGCTGGGCTGGGCCGCCAAGGTGCATGAAGTGGGCCTGGACATCGCCCACTACCATTACCACAAGCACGGCGCCTACCTGATCGAGCACTCGGACCTCGCCGGTTTCTCCCGCGAAGACCAACAGATGCTCGCCCTGCTGGTGCGTGGCCATCGCCGCAACATTCCCAAGGACAAATTTGCCGAGTTCGGCGACGAAGGCATCAAGCTGATCCGCCTGTGCGTGCTGCTGCGCTTTGCGATCCTGTTCCACCACATCCGTGGCACCCAGGAAATGCCCCAAGTCACCCTGCGCGCGCACGGTGACAGCCTCGACGTGGTGTTCCCCAAAGGCTGGCTGGATGAAAACCAGCTGACCCAGGCGGACTTTGCCCAGGAAGCGGAGTGGTTGACGCGGGTGGGGTTCAGCCTGAACTTGCGCTAAAGCGCGCTGCAAAACACAGGTGTGAGCGCGCTTGCTGTGGCGAGCAAGCTTGCTTGCGCTGGGGTGCGTAGCGCCCCCAAAAAGCCGGAGACTGCTGCGCAGTCAACGGGAGCAAGCTCCCTCGCCACAGCAAGCTCCCTCGCCACAGCAAGCCCGCTCCCACATTAGGTTTGTGCAGGCTTTTAGTTCACCGCAAGAATCGGGCTACCCAGCTTCTCCAGCAACGTCGCCTGCGCACTGCGCGGGTTCTGGTTGCCAGTTGGCGTATTGCGCACGTAGCGGCCGTCCGATTGCAGGCTCCAGCTGTGGGTGTTGTCGGTGAGGTAGCTTTCCAGCTCTTTCTTGACCCGCATGATCAGCTTCTTGCCTTCGACCGGGAAGCAGGTCTCCACACGCTTGTCGAGGTTGCGCTCCATCCAGTCGGCACTGGAGAGGAACATCTGTTCCTCGCCGCCATTGAGGAAGTAGAACACCCGCGTGTGCTCCAGGAAGCGGCCGATGATCGAGCGCACATGGATGTTATGTGACACACCCACAATGCCAGGGCGCAGGCAGCACATGCCACGCACCACCAGGTCGATGCGCACCCCGGACTGGCTGGCCTTGTACAGCGCGCGGATGATCTTCGGATCGGTCAGCGAGTTGAACTTGGCGATGATGTGCGCCGGCTTGCCGTCGAGGGCGAACTGGGTTTCGCGGGCAATCATGTCGAGCATGCCCTTCTTGAGCGTGAACGGCGCGTGCAGCAGCTTCTTCATGCGCAAGGTCTTGCCCATGCCGATCAACTGGCTGAACAACTTGCCGACGTCCTCACACAAAGCGTCGTCGGAGGTGAGCAGGCTGTAGTCGGTGTAGAGCTTGGCGTTGCCGGCGTGATAGTTACCGGTGCCCAAGTGGGCATAACGCACGATCTCACCAGCTTCGCGACGCAGGATCAGCATCATCTTGGCGTGGGTCTTGAAGCCGACCACGCCGTAGATCACCACCGCACCGGCCGCTTGCAGGCGGCTGGCCAGTTGCAGGTTGGACTCTTCGTCAAACCGCGCACGCAGCTCGATCACCGCCGTGACTTCCTTGCCGTTACGCGCAGCGTCTACCAGCGCATCGACGATTTCCGAGTTGGCGCCAGAGCGGTACAGGGTCTGGCGCACAGCCAACACATGCGGGTCCTTGGCGGCCTGGCGCAGCAGGTCGACCACTGGCGTGAACGACTCGAACGGGTGCAACAGCAGAATGTCCTGCTTGCTCACCACGCTGAAAATGTTCTCGCTGTTTTGCAGCAGTTTCGGGATCTGCGGCGTGAACGGCGTGTATTGCAGCTCCGGGTGGCTGTCCAGGCCGGTGATGCTGAACAGACGCGTCAGGTTCACCGGGCCATTGACCTGGTACAGCTCGGACTCGGCCAGGTTGAACTGCTTGAGCAGGTAGTCCGACAGGTGTTTGGGGCAGGTGTCAGCCACTTCCAGGCGCACCGCGTCGCCATAGCGCCGCGAGAACAGCTCGCCGCGCAGGGCGCGGGCCAAGTCTTCGACGTCTTCGGAGTCCAGCGCCAGGTCGGCGTTACGGGTCAGGCGGAACTGATAGCAGCCCTTGACCTTCATACCCTGGAACAGGTCATCGGCATGCGCGTGGATCATCGACGAGAGGAATACATAGTTATCGCCAGCGCCCCCTACTTCTTCCGGTACCTTGATGATCCGTGGCAACAGACGCGGCGCCGGGATGATCGCCAGGCCAGAATCGCGACCGAAGGCATCGATGCCTTCCAGCTCGACAATAAAGTTGAGGCTCTTGTTCACCAGCAACGGGAACGGGTGCGTCGGGTCGAGGCCGATCGGGGTGATAATCGGTGAAATCTCGTCACGGAAGTAGCGACGCACCCAGGTCTTGATCTTGGTGGTCCAGTGACGACGACGGATGAAGCGGACCTGATGTTTTTCCAGTTCCGGCAGCAGGATGTCGTTGAGGATCGCGTATTGGCGGTCCACATGGCCGTGCACCAGCTCGCTGATGCGCGCCAGGGCCTGATGCGGCTGCAGGCCGTCGGCACCGGCTTGTTCGCGGGCAAAGGTGATTTGCTTTTTGAGGCCGGCAACGCGGATTTCGAAGAACTCGTCCAGGTTGCTGGAGAAGATCAGCAGGAATTTAAGCCGCTCCAGCAGTGGGTAGGACTCATCCAGCGCCTGCTCCAGCACGCGGATGTTGAATTGCAGTTGTGACAGCTCACGATGGATGTACAGGCTGCTGTCATCCAGGTTGGTCACCGCTGCCACCGGGGCCGGCGCGGGCGCTTCAGCCACCACAGCAGGCGCAGCCGGCTCCAGCTCCGGTGGGGTTTCGGCGATTTGTTCAACCACCGGGTGAGCGTCTTTTACAGCAACTTCGGAGAGTCCTTCGGTATTCATCGAGTGTTCCTGTGAGGGCTATTGTTGCTCTCTAAGCAATTGGGCAGCGCGGGCGGCGAAGTAGGTCAGAATGCCATCAGCACCCGCACGTTTAAAGGCAGTCAGGGATTCGAGGATCACCCCTTCACTCAACCAACCATTCTGGATCGCGGCCATGTGCATGGCGTATTCACCGCTGACCTGATAGACAAAGGTCGGCACCTTGAATTCCTCTTTGACCCGATAAAGGATGTCCAGATACGGCATCCCGGGCTTGACCATCACCATGTCGGCGCCTTCGGCCAGGTCGGCCGCCACTTCGTGCAGCGCTTCATGGCTGTTGGCCGGGTCCATCTGGTACGAGGCCTTGTTGGCCTTGCCCAGGTTCAACGCCGAACCCACCGCATCGCGGAACGGGCCGTAATAGGCGCTGGCGTACTTGGCCGAGTAGGCCATGATGCGCACATTGACGTGGCCGGCCAGTTCCAGGGCTTCGCGGATCGCCTGGATGCGGCCGTCCATCATGTCCGACGGTGCCACCACCTGGGCGCCTGCTGCTGCATGGGACAAGGCCTGCTTGACCAGCGCATCAACGGTGATGTCGTTCTGAACATAGCCGTCTTCGTCGAGAATGCCATCCTGGCCGTGGGTGGTGAACGGGTCCAGCGCCACGTCGGTGATTACACCCAGTTCCGGGAAACGCTCACGCAAAGCCCGGGTGGCGCGCTGGGCGATGCCTTCCGGGTTCCAGGCTTCGGCGGCGTCGAGGGACTTGAGCTCGGCCGGTGTCACCGGGAACAGCGCCAATGCCGGAATCCCCAGTTCAACCCAACCGGCTGCCTCTTCAAGCAGCAAATCAATGGTCAAGCGCTCCACGCCCGGCATCGACGCCACAGCCTCCCGACGATTTTCGCCGTCCAGCACAAACACCGGCAGGATCAGATCATTCGGCGTCAGTACATTTTCACGTACAAGGCGGCGAGAAAAATCATCACGGCGATTGCGTCGCAGACGGGTGGCGGGGAACAGGCGATTGGCAGGGGTAAAGCTCACGACAGACTCCTGAGCCCGCGTTTACGGGCGAGCGTTGCAGTTATAAGCGGCCATTATGACGAAGGAATGACAGTTGTGCTTATCGATGCGACCTGTAGTCGCATTCGTCGTTTATGTAGGAATTGTTCACTTCGTGACACATCTCGATACTTTCATGAATGTTCACGAAGGCGTAGGCTGCGCGTTCATTTCGCCAGCACCCCAGACCATGCTTCAACAATTTCTGCATGACTTCGGCTACTTTGCGCTCTTCCTGGGCACCTTCTTTGAAGGCGAAACCATTTTGGTTCTCGCAGGCTTCCTGGCGTTCCGTGGCTACATGGATATCAACCTGGTGGTGGTCGTTGCCTTTTTTGGCAGCTATGCCGGCGACCAGCTGTGGTATTTCCTGGGGCGCAAACACGGGCGCAAGCTGCTGGCGCGCAAGCCGCGTTGGCAATTGATGGGTGACAAGGCCCTGGAACATATCCGCAAGCACCCGGATATCTGGGTGCTGAGCTTCCGCTTCGTTTATGGGTTGCGCACCGTGATGCCGGTGGCGATTGGCCTGTCGGGCTACCCGCCGGCCCGCTACTTGATCCTCAACGGCATCGGCGCCGCCATCTGGGCCGCGGCCTTGGGCGCGGCGGCCTACCACTTCGGTGCGGTGCTGGAAGGCATGCTCGGCAGCGTCAAGAAATACGAGCTGTGGGTGCTGGGCGCGTTGCTATTGTTGGGCTTTGGCCTGTGGCTGCGCCGGCGCTTCAAGAACGCGCGTATCGCCCGCGAAGCCTGTGCAGAGGCCAAGGCCCGGCTAGCTGCCGAGCAGGCCCCGGAGCAACCGCCTAAGACGCCAGTCGAGTAAGCCGGCTTCTGCAACAGTAGAGGCCGATCGCACTGAGCAAGCTGTAACTCACCAGGCCCAGCCAGCCCAGGCTGCTGGCCGGCCACAAGCCGACCAGCGGCGCCAGCCACACCAACGGCACATTCAGTCCCAGGCGCACCAGCTCGGCTTTCAGCGCCCACGGCCGATTCTCCAGGGCCACGCCCAAGGTGAACAGCCCCAGCGCCATCGCACTCCAGCCCAGCACCAGCGCCGCCGTGGGCAGCCCCTCGCCGAAATTCATCAGGTAACTGCCAAACCCTACATACGCTGCAAATTGCAGGGCGATATATACCTGCTGGCGCGCGTCCAGCGGCACCTCGAATTTACGGAACTGGCTCAAGTCGGGCTTGGCCATCGGGTACTTGGCTTTCACGTCCGCCGGGCGCCAGCCGGTGCGCATGAACCAGATACGCAGCTTGTCCCACCAGCTCTCAGTGCGCCGCGCATCACTCCACAACTGTGCATAAAACTGCAGGTTGGCCCATAGCGGGTTCCAACTGGCCAACGGCGTGGTTACGCCGAAGATCACCGGCTCGTTATCGTCCTCTTCCTGGAAGCTGCCGAACAGGCGGTCCCAAATAATGAACACCCCGCCGTAGTTGCGATCCATGTAGAGAGCGTTTTGCGCATGGTGGGCACGATGATTGGACGGCGTGACGAAAAACCACTCGAACCAGCCGAGCTTGGGCACGTGACGGGTGTGTACCCAGAATTGATACAGGAGATTGAGCGAGGCCACGCTGATAAACACCACCAGCGGCACGCCCACGACGGCCAGGGGCAAGTAGAAGATCCAGCTCAGCAGGAAGCCGGTACTGGTCTGGCGCAACGCGGTGGTGAGGTTGTAGTCCTCGCTCTGGTGATGCACCGAGTGCGCAGCCCAGAGGATGTTGCGCTCATGGCCGCAGCGGTGCAGCCAGTAGTAACAGAAGTCGTAAAACACAAAGGCGAACACCCAGGTCCACACGCTTTGGGCAGGCAGCTCAATCAGCGCCAGGTGCTTGAGGGCAAACGCGTAGGTCAGCAGGCCCACACCTTTGGTCAACAACCCGGTGGTGGTGGACAGCACACCAGTGCTGAGGCTGTTGATAGCGTCCGCCACCCGATAATTGCGTTCACCGCGCCAGCGATCGGCCAGCAGCTCGACCACGATCAAGGCAATAAAAAACGGTACCGCGTAAGGCACGAAGTCCATGGGCTAGTCCGATGTATTTTTGTTACATCAAGATTAGGTGTAGCCGCAGGAGATCCCATTGGCAACAGGTGACAAATTAGTAGACATTTAACGCCACAAAAACAGGAGAGATGCCCATGAGCAAAAAGATTGCAGTGATCCTTTCCGGCTGCGGCGTGTACGACGGCGCAGAGATTCATGAAAGTGTGATCACGCTGCTGCGCCTGGATCAGCGCGGCGCTCAGGTCCAATGTTTTGCGCCAGACATTGCGCAGCTGCACGTGATCAACCACCTTACCGGTGAAGAGATGCCCGAGTCGCGCAATGTGCTGGTGGAGTCGGCGCGCATCGCTCGAGGTGAGGTGAAAGACATTCGTGAAGCCAACGCCGACGAGTTCGACGCACTGATCGTGCCTGGCGGGTTTGGCGCAGCGAAGAATCTCTCGAACTTTGCCGTGGAGGGCGCCGGTTGCAGCGTCAACCCGCAAGTGCTGGAGCTGGCCGAAGCCTTTGCCGAAGCCGGCAAGCCTGTGGGACTGATCTGCATCTCGCCAGCCCTGGCCGCAAAAATCTACGGCCCCGGCGTGACCTGCACCATCGGCAACTGCCCCGACACGGCGGCGGCCCTGGACAAGATGGGCGCCACTCATCAGGAGTGCGCTGTCGAGGATATCGTCGAGGACAAGGCCCGCAAGCTGGTGACCACGCCGGCCTACATGCTCGGCAAGCGCATCAGCGAGGTGGCGTCAGGCATCAACAAGTTGGTGGATCGCGTGCTGGAACTGACCCACGAGAATGATTAACCCGCGATAAATGGGGTGGCGAGCAGGCTTGCCCTGCGCTGGGTGGCGAAGCCGCCCCAATTCAGGCAGCGCGGTGTGTCAGGCTGTGCGAGGTTGTGGGGTCTGGGGCTGCTGCGCAGCCCAACGCAGGGCAAGCCTGCTCGCCACAACAAGCCCAACTGCTACAACAAACCCACTCACTGCAAGGTCAGGCCTGGCGCATTAATCGGGTGAGGATACGGTCCAGCGCATTGGCAAACGCCTGCTTGTCCTTTTCCCCATGGGGCGGTGGGCCGCCGCCCATCTGGCCCTGCTCACGCAGGTCGGTGAACAGGTTGCGCACCGCCAGCCGTTCACTCATGTTCGCCGGGCTGAACTCCTTGCCGCGGGGGTCGAGGGCTGTGACGCCCTTCTTCACCAGGCGGTCGGCCAACGGCACGTCGCTGCAGATCACCAACTCACCGGGCACGGCGTGCTCCACCAGATAGTCATCCGCCGCGTCCGGGCCGCTGGGCACCACGATCAGCTTCACACAGGCAAAGCTCGGCTTGATCTGGCTCTGACCCGCCACCAGCACCACTTCGAACTGGCGCTTGAGCGCGAACTTCACCACTTGGTCCTTGGCTGCTCGCGGGCAGGCGTCTGCATCGATCCACACCCGCATGCTTATGCCACCACTCGACGCTTCTCGGCCAGGCGACTGCGGCCGTACAGCACCACAATCGCCAGGATCGCCACAGCCTGCGCACTCAACGAGTACGCATCGGCGTGAATGCCCAGCCAGTCGAAATCAAAGAACGCCACCGGCCGTGTGCCGAAGATGCCCGCTTCCTGCAAGGCCTTGACGCCGTGCCCGGCGAACACCACCGACAGCGCGCACAGCAGCGCCGCGTTGATACCGAAGAACAACGCCAGCGGCAGTTTCGCCGAGCCGCGCAGGATCACCCACGCCAACCCTACCAGTAGCACCAGCGCCGTGGCGCCGCCCGCCAGTACCGCGTTGTGCCCGGCAGGGCCCGCTTGCAGCCACAGGGTTTCGTAGAACAGGATCACCTCGAACAGCTCGCGATAGACCGAGAAAAACGCCAGCATCGCAAAACCGAAACGCCCCCCTCCGCCGACCAGGCTGCTCTTGATGTAATCCTGCCAGGCCGCCGCGTGGCGTCGGTCATGCATCCATACGCCCAGCCACAACACCATCACACTGGCGAACAACGCCGTGCAGCCTTCGAGCAATTCGCGCTGGGCGCCGCTCACGTCGATCACATATGCCGCCAGTGCCCAGGTCGCCAAGCCAGCCAGCAGCGCCAAACCCCAGCCGACGTTGACACTGCGCACCGCCGATTGCTGGCCGGTGTTACGCAGGAACGCCAGGATCGCCGCCAGTACCAGGATCGCCTCAAGGCCTTCGCGCAGCAGAATCAGCAAACCAGAGATGTAGCTCAGCGACCAGCTCAGGCCATCACTGCCCAACAATCCGGCGGATTCGGTGAGTTTGCCTTTGGCCACGTCCAGGCGCTGTTGCACCTGCTCGACCGGCAGGCCGTCCTGCAACGACTGCCGGTAGGCCATCAAGGCTTTCTCGGTGTCTTTACGCACGTTGGCGTCGACGTTATCCAGGGAGCTTTCTACCAGCTCAAAGCCTTCCAGGTACGCTGCGACCGAAAGGTCATAGGCCTGTTCGTGATCGCCGTTGCGGAACGCGGCGAGGCTCTTGTCCAACGTGGTCGCGGTGTAGTCGAGCAACTGCGCCGGGCCACGCTTGACCTGTGGCGGCTGCGCACGCTGGGCGCGGAACGTCGCGGCAGCGGCTGGGCCACTGGCTGCCAGCACCTCGTTGGGGGTTTGGCGAGCGAGGTCGGCAAGGTTGAAAGGCTGTTCGCTTTTGGCGGCAGCCGGGTCGGCGGTGAAGCCTGCAATGTAGGTGGCCAGGTCCCAGCGCTGACGGTCATCCAGTTGGTCGGCGAAGGACGGCATGTCGGTGCCTTCAACACCCAGGCCCAACGTGTTGTAAATCGCGTAGAGACTCAGGCGGTCCAGACGTACCGCATCGCGCAGGTTCGCTGGCGGCGGCGTCATGCCCGTGGACGCCGGGCCATCACCCGCACCGGCAGTACCGTGGCACACCGAGCAGTGCTGGGCGTACAGCGGCGCACCCCGCGCAGGGTCTGGCGTGATAGCCGGTGCCTGGCTGACTTCATAGGCCACCGCCAACTTGGCGCCCAGCTGACGGGCTTGGCGGGCGACGGTCGCGCCGTCCTGGTGAGCGGATACAGCCGCTAACAATTCGTCGACGCCCTTGACCAACTCGGCGCGCTCCGGCCTTTGCGGCAGCTCGGCCACCAGCCCCTGCAACACCCCGAGAAACTCTACTTGTTCGCGATATTCGGATTCATCGATAACCTTGCCCGCCTCCACCGTCGGAGGGTAGTCAGCGCCAATGTAGTCCAACAAATGCAGGGCTTGTGGGGCGCCCTCGGCAGTCGCGGCCAGCAGGTTGAAGCTGCATGACATCAAGGCTGGCAGCAGCAACCAGGCGAGAAAACGGATGGGGGCAATCATGAATGAATCTCAAAGGGAAATACGAAGTAACACATTGTTGAATTTTAAAGCGTTTGACTCAAGGCGTTCGTGATTTGGCGCCTGTGAGCCCCGTGCAATCAAGAGACAAGCAATGGCATCTCAGCGCCACTTGCAGCGGCAAAAAGCCATTGTTTTGCCAGCAATGACGCCTATAATGCCGCGCCCTGTTATTGCAAAAGGGAATTTATTTCCTCGTTTTTATGAGGAATTTGCACATCAGCCGATCACTCTCAGGGAAGAAGTTTGCATGGCATTTCGCGCCTTAACCCCGCTCACACTGGCGGCGGTTACCTTGCTCTCCGGTTGTTCAATGTTTCGCAGCTACGACACCGAGCTGCAAGCCACCAACCAGCAGTTGGCCACCGGTAACGTCGACGGCGCCCTGACCCTGCTGGAAAAAAACAACACCGGCGAAGACAAGGACCTGCTCTACTTCTTTGAAAAGGGCGAGTTGTTGCGCGCCAAAGGCGACCTCACCGGCAGCCAGACCGCCTGGCGCAGCGCCGACCTGCAAGTGTTCAAGTGGGAAGAATCGGTCAAGTTCGACAGCGAAAAGTACCTCGCCCAGTTCGGCAGCTTCCTGGTCAACGACAAGGTGCGTCGCTACGAAGGTTATGACTACGAAAAAGTCATGCTGACCACCCAGATGGCCCTGAACCTGCTGGCCCTGAATGATTTCGACGGCGCCCGCACCGAGATCAAGAAGACCCACGAGCGCGAAGCCGTAATCGCCGACCTGCGAGACAAGGAATACTTAAAGCGCGAAAACGAAGCCGAGCGCCAGGGCGTCACTACCCAGATCAAAGACCTGCGCGGCTACCCGGTGGAAGCGCTGGACGCGCCGGAAGTGGTCGGCCTGAAGAACAGTTACCAGAGTGCGTTCAGCCATTACCTGGCAGGCTTTGTCTACGAAGCCCTGGGTGAAAAAGACCTGGCTGCACCGGGCTATCGCAAGGCTGCCGAGTTGCGCCCCAACACACCGCTGCTGGAACAGGCGTTGTTGGACCTGGACAAGTCCAAGGTCGGCGCCGACGAGACCGATGTACTCATCGTGGTGCAGAGTGGCCTGGCACCGGCGCGTGACTCGATCCGCCTGCCGCTGCCGATTCCGATTGACGGCCACTTGGTGATCACCCCGCTGTCGTTCCCGGTGATCAAGGCCGACACTTCCACCCAGGCCTTCGGCCAGATCGGCGTCGACGGAAAACAGCAGAACCTCACCGTGCTCAACAGCACCACCGCCATGTCCCGCCGCGCCCTGCGTGACGACATGCCGGGGATCATCCTGCGCACCACTGTGCGTGCGGTCAGCCGTGGCGTGACACAAAACAACCTGAACAAGACCAACCCCATGGCGGGGCTGGTGCTGGGCATCGCCTCGGCCGTGACCGAAGGCGCCGACACCCGCACCTGGCGCACCCTGCCGGACATGACCCAAGTGACACGCCTGCGCCTCAAGCACGGCGAGCACCAAGTCAGCTTGCCCAACGCACTGGGCGGCACGCGGGTGACGGTCAAGGCCGACCAGCGCTATCAGGTCATCACCCTGCGCGTGGTCGGCAACCAGGTGTTCGCCGGTGGCCTTGCAGCCCATGTGGTGCCGAGCACTTCCACCCAGGCTATCGCCCTCAAACAACCTTAAGGAGCACGCTATGCGTCATTTCATCCTCGGCGCCCTGGCGCTGGTCCTGCTCGCCGGCTGCGCCACTGCGCCGCCACCGGAACCCGGCAGCGCCGCCAGCAAAATCGTGGTGATGGGCAAGTTCAAGGGCATCGCCGTCGGCGCCATCCGCGTGGCCCGCGAAAATGGCTTCCTGACCGCCAAGGTGCAGTTGAGCAACATCACCAGCAGCAACCAGATGATGTATTACCGCTTCGCCTGGCTGGGTGCCGATGGTTTCCCGGTGGGTGATGAAGAAACCTGGAAAGTGCTGAACCTGTACGCCAACCAGGCAACGTTCCTGCCTGCGATCGCCAACCTGCCCCAGGCCGCTGACTTCCGTCTCGAAGTGAAAACCCCTTGAGCCGCTGCGCTAACCGTATTCAGAGAGATTTCCCCATGTTTGCACGCTTCTCGATTCTCGCCCTCGTTGCCCTTCTGGCCAGCGGTTGCTCCAACACCTCGCCGGTACTCGGCGGCAAGAACATCAGCTACGGCGACTCCAAGGCCGTGGAGCTGGTGACCAACGAGTTCGGCTCCACCGACCTGCAGATGATTGCCGAGAGCATGACCCGCTCCCTGGCCCAGTCCGGCATCCTGCAAGGCCGCCCGGTGGTACAGGTCTATGACGTGAAGAACAAGACCAGCGAGTACATCGATACCCGCGAGATCACCACGTCGATCAAGACCCAGCTGATGAAAACCGGCACCGCGCGTTTCGCCAGCGATAACACCGACATGCAAAGCCAGGTCGACCAGCTCAAGCTGCAAAACCAGAGCGGCCTGTACAAGAAATCCACGGTGAGCAAGACCGGCAACATGGTCGCCGCCAAGTACCGCCTGGAAGGTTCCATCAGCTCCATCGTCAAGCGCAGCTCGGACTACAAGGACGTGTTCTACAAGTTCAGCCTGCAACTGATCGACGTTGAAAGCGGCCTGGCCGAATGGATGGACGAGAAAGAAATCCGCAAGACCACGGAGCGCTAAGCAATGCGTGCATGGATCGGCATGATCAGCCTGCTGTGCGCCTTTGGCGCCTCGGCCGCCCCGAAGATCGCGGTCACCGACCTGGCCTATGAGGCGCGCGTCGAGGAGTACATCCACGCGGTGTCGGCCAGCAACAACTTCCAGGCCAGCGCGTACAACGCCAGCGGTGCCTCGGCCTACAGCGAGTACGAGAGCCGCACCAGCTATATCGAACAGACTGAATTGCGTAAATTCAGCGGCGATATCAAGGGCGAGATACTCAAGTCACACCAGTTTCAGCTGGTGCAGGGCACGCCCTACACCGCCGACGCCAAGGGTGACGTCTATGATGTGATCAAACGCATCAAGGCCGGTAACTTCAAGGGCGCGGACTATGTGCTGTTCGGTACGCTGTCAGACATCGACTTCACCCAGGACATCAACGCCCTGGACCACACCAACAGCTACTCAGCAGTGCTGGGCCTGACGTTGGTGGCCGATTTCAGCCTGATCAATACCCGCACCTTCGAGATCACCTCGGCATTTACCGCCATGGGTGAAGGCCAGGACACCAAGCTGGTGAACAACCGTGACGTGCGTGTGAGCCTGAACCGGCCGCGTGTGGTGCGGGAAGTGTCGAAAGCCTTGGGTGAGGATGTGGCGCGCCAACTGGCGGAACAGCTGGGAGGTGGCTACGCAGACCCGGGCAAGCCTGCATTGCGCAATAACCTGCCAAGGGACGAAGCGCCGAAGATTCTGCGCTGAGCACGCGTTTCAAAGCCAACACATAACAAATGTGGGAGCTGGCTTGCCTGCGATGCAGACACTGCGGTGCGTCAGTTACACCTCGGTGATGCTATCGCAGCGGTGCGACGACTCGACAAGTCAGCTCCCACATTTTTAGCCGGTTTTCGTCAATCAAGCCGTTGCGCGATGCAAACTGGCGAGAAACCCCGCAGCTCCCACAAACAAGCCTGCAAACGTGCGGTTCATGCGTTTTTGCTGCTTGGGTGTGCGCAGCAGCCGCAAGACTTTCGACGCAAGCCCCGTGTAACCCGCCATTACGATCATATCGACGCTGATCATGGTTGCGCCCAGGATCAGGTACTGGACCAGCAGCGGCGCCTGCGGGTTCACGAACTGCGGCAGAACCGCCAGCATGAACACCAGGGCCTTGGGGTTGCTGGCGTTGACCAGGAAGCCACGGAACATCATCGCCATTGGCTTGCCGATCGGGCGTATCGTCGCATCCTCGCTCATGTCCATCGGCAAGGCGCGCCACTGTTTGATGGCCAGGTACACCAGGTACGCCACACCAAACCATTTGATCGCATAAAACGCGGTCGAAGAGGCCGCAAGAATGGCACCCAGGCCGCCCGCCACCACGGCGATCTGCATCGCCAGGCCCAGTTGCAGGCCAATGGCGTTCCAGTAGCCGCGCAGGAAACCGTATTGCAGGCCGCTGGACATCGAAGCGATGGCACCAGCGCCGGGGGAAAGAGAGATGATCCAACTGGCCAGGAAAAAGGCAAGCCATGTGTCGAGTGCCATTACACACCTCGGAGAAGAATTAGCGGTTGTGCCTAAAGCTAACTCCGCCGAGTGAAGGCTGGCTACAGATTTTTACCCGCATTGAGTGTCAACGGTCACCCGGAAACATATGGGTACCTGGCCAACGTCGCACCGAGCGCTGGAAGAACAGACTATTTGGCACCTGTACCATCGCACTGTCAGTGCCAGCCTCCTCCACTTCGATCAATGTGGTGTAGAGCAAGTTAATCGCCACCACCCGGCCTTTTACACCCGGCTTGTCGACGGTATCCACCAGCTCGACGATATCACCGAGGCGAAACGGCCCGACAGTGAAGATTAAAATCGCACACAGCAGGTTGGACAGTACCGACCACATGGCAAAAAACGCCACGGCCGCGACTGCGACAAACCCCGACAACGCCGTCCACAAGACAGTGGCGGAAACGCCCAGGCGCTCCAGCACAAAAATCAGCGCACTGCCCATGATCAGCCAGCGCAGGCCGCCACGCAGTGGCATCAGCAACTGCGGTGGGAACGGGTAGCGTTCACCCAGTCGATTCAAGCCTTTGGCCACGAAGCGCTGGGCGAAATAACCCGCCAGCAGGATCAGCAGTATCTGCACGCCGACCCAGATCGGCGCGATCCATTGTGCCGGCAGCGGCAACTGCAACGCTTCCATCAGGACAGCGCCTCCAGCTCCGCTTGCAAGGTTTCGAGCACTTCGAGGGCTTCCATCCAGGTTTCCTCCAACTGCCCTTCGCGCACCTTGAGCTTGGCCTGTTCGGCCAGCAGGTCGCGCAGCTCGTCCTTGCGCGCCGCCTCGTAGACGGCGCTGTCGCCCAGGCTGGTTTCGATTTTGGCCAGGCGCTCATGCACCTTGCCCAGTTCGGCTTCCAGCTTGTCAGCTTCGCGCTTGTGCGGCGCCAACTGCTGGCGCAGGGCAGCGGCGGCCTGGCGCTGGGCCTTCTTGTCGGTCTTGTCGGGGTTCACCGGCGTATTACTCACCGGCGCGTTGCGCAGGCGGTAATCGGTCAGCCAGCGCGCATAGTCGTCCAGGTCGCCGTCGAACTCTTCGACCTTGCCGTCAGCCACCAGCAGGAAGTTGTCGGTAGTGCTCTTGAGCAAGTGGCGATCGTGAGACACCACCAGCACCGCGCCACTGAACTCCTGCAGGGCCATGGTCAGCGCCAGGCGCATTTCCAGGTCCAGGTGGTTGGTCGGTTCGTCGAGCAGCAGCAGGTTCGGCCTGTCCCAGGCAATCAACGCCAGGGCCAGACGGGCTTTTTCGCCACCCGAGAAATTCAGCACCGGCTCATCGATGCGTGCGCCACGGAAGTCGAAGCCGCCGAGGAAGTCGCGCAACGTTTGCTCGCGCTCTGTCGGCGCCAGACGCTGCAGGTGCAGCAACGGGCTCGCCTTGGAATCCAGGGAATCCAGCTGATGCTGGGCGAAGTAGCCCACCACCGTGTTCTCGCCACGGGTCAGGCGGCCGGCCAAAGGCTCAAGCTCGCCGGACAGGTTCTTGATCAGCGTCGATTTGCCCGCACCGTTAGGGCCAAGCAAACCGATGCGCGCACCCGGCGTGAGCTGCAGCTTGACCTTCTCCAGGATGGTTTTGTCGCCATAACCCAGGCGGGCGTCCGACAGGTCCAGGAGTGGGCTGGAGATCTTCACCGATTCACGGAATACAAAGTCGAACGGCGAATCGACATGGGCCGCCGACAGCTCTTCCATGCGCTCCAGCGCCTTGATCCGGCTCTGGGCCTGGCGGGCCTTGGTGGCCTGGGCCTTGAACCGGGCGATGTAGCTTTCCATGTGCGCACGTTGCGCCTGCTGCTTTTCGAAGGCCTGTTGCTGCTGGGCCAGACGCTCGGCGCGCGCGCGTTCGAACGCGGTGTAGCCGCCTCGGTACAGCGTGATTTTCTTCTGTTCGACGTGGGCAATGTTGTCGACCACGGCGTCGAGGAAGTCCCGGTCGTGGGAAATCAGCAACAACGTGCCCTGATAGTTCTTGAGGAAGTCTTCCAGCCACAGGATCGCATCGAGGTCCAAGTGGTTGGTCGGTTCGTCGAGCAGCAACAAGTCCGAGGGGCACATCAGCGCCTGGGCCAGGTTCAGGCGCATGCGCCAGCCACCCGAGAAGTCGGCGACCGGGCGATCCATCTGTTCGTTGGTAAACCCAAGACCGGCCAGCATCTTGCGGGCACGGGCATCGGCGGTGTAACCGTCGGCACTGTCCAGCTCCGAGTGCAGGCGGGCCTGAGCGGCGCCGTCCTGGGCTTTCTCGGCCTCGGCCAGGTCGTGTTGCACCTGGCGCAGGCGCAGGTCGCCATCGAGCACGTAGTCGATCGCAATGCGGTCGAGGGTGTCGATCTCCTGACGCATATGGGCGATGCGCCAGTCGGCCGGCAGCAAGCAGTCCCCGGAATCCGGGGTCAGCTCACCCAGCAACAGGGCGAACAACGTGGATTTGCCGGCGCCGTTGGCACCGATCAGGCCGGCTTTGTGACCGGCGTGCAGGGTCAGCTCGGCGTCTTCAAGAAGACGTTGCGGGCCACGCTGTAATGTTAGGCTTTGAAGTCGGATCATAATGGCGGCGGAGTCTACCAGCTTCGTTGGCCGCTGGCTTGGGTGTGAATATGTGCGCTGACCTGTGGAGCTTTGCCCTATCAATTTACGCCCGCCCAGGGTGCGAAGCCGCCTGCCTGCGCTTGCAGGAACACGGCGCGGATGTGTGCCTGTTGCTGTGTGGCGCCTGGCTGGAGCAGCGTGGCGTTGCACTTGAGCCTGCGCGTATTCAGGCACTGCAGCAGCTAGCACGCCCTTGGCAAAAAACGGTGGTCAAACCGTTACGACAGATGCGCATGCAATGGCGAGCCATGGCGCAACAGGATATGCCTCTGGCGGCATTACGCGAGCGAGTCAAAGCTCTGGAGCTGGAGGCCGAACGGGAATTGTTAGCGCGCCTGGAAGCGTTGGCGCAGGCATGGCCGACTGGGGAAGTGAGTCAACCGAAATGGCTGGAAGGCTTGGCGACCGAAGCCGCCAACCTTGACCACGACGCGCTGCAGCAGCTGCGCGTCGTGGCCACCCGCACTTAGGAAGCGCTGGTTGGGGTGGTGCTTGGCGCTACCGGTGCAGGGGTGCTGCTGGCCGATGCGGTTGGAGCGCTGGACGCTGCCGGGGTAGCAGGCGCGGCTGCCGGAGTTGCTGGCTTGGCCGGAGCAGGCTTGGCAACGGCTGGCTTTGCAGCTGGCTTAGCGGCAGCAGGTTTGGCAGCTGGCTTAGCGGCTGGTTTTGCAGCAGCGGGTTTAGCCACTGGCTTGGCGGCTGGTTTCGCAGCAGCAGTTTTAGCAGCTGGCTTGGCCGCTGGTTTTGCAGCAGCGGTTTTAACCGCTGGTTTGGCCGCTGGCTTTGCAGCAGCGGTTTTAGCTGCTGGCTTGGCCGCTGGCTTTGCAGCAGCGGTTTTAGCTGCTGGCTTGGCCGCTGGTTTTGCAGCAACGGTTTTAGCAGCTGGCTTGGCCGCTGGCTTTGCAGCAGCGGTTTTAGCAGCTGGCTTGGCCGCTGGTTTTGCAGCAGCGGTTTTAGCAACTGGCTTGGCCGCTGGTTTTGCAGCAGCGGTTTTAGCAGCTGGCTTGGCCGCTGGTTTTACAGCAGCGGTTTTAGCAACTGGCTTGGCCGCTGGTTTTGCAGCAGCAGTTTTAGCAGCTGGCTTGGCCGCTGGTTTTGCAGCAGCGGTTTTAGCAGCTGGCTTGGCCGCTGGTTTTGCAGCAGCAGTTTTTGCAGCTGGCTTGGCCGCAGCCTTGGCTGGAGCTTTCGACGCGGCAGCTTTTGCCGGTGTGCGGGCGCCCAATACTTTAGCCACAGCTTCTTTCACTCGACCAACGCCCTGGGCCAGTTTCAGGCTTTCCTGAGCATCTTTTTTGAGTTGGGAAATGTAAGTGCGGGTTTCAGCTTGGCGATCCTTGAGAGCGTCCAGCAGGTCCTCAAGTTCTTTGACCGCGTCTTTGGCTTTGGCTTGTGCCTTGGCTTTGCCGGCAGTCGCGGCGTCTTGCAGTTTGGTGCGGGATTTGTGCAGCTTTTCTTGCGCTTTACCGCGTTGTTTTTCCAGTTTGGCGAGCAGTTTTTCTGCATCGGCCAACGCTTGGGAACATGCGCTTTCCAGATGTTCGAGCAAGCTGCCCGAAAGTTGTTGGAGTAAATGCAACGGGGTATTAACAGGCTTCTGTTTGGCCGACATGGTTTACCTCCTGGCTGACGTGGGTGCGGCTCATACTAGCCCTCTGCTCTTACCGCCGCTAGGGCATGTTGACAGTATCGTTTGCCTTGCGTTGCACCGTGAGTAAATTCTTATCGATATAACAAAAAACTGCGGCACTTTTTGCCCACTCACACTGGCATAATCCGTCGCACTTTCGGCGGGAGAAACAGCATGTCGCGTTATCTTTTTTTAGTGCTTGGCTTGGCGATTGGCGTGGCCAATGCAGGCGAGCAATCGCCGTCCAAAACCACCGCCCCAGACCCACACGACCTTGCCTACAGTTTGGGCGCAAGCCTCGGCGAGCGCTTGCGCCAGCAGGTTCCCGACCTGCAGATCCAAGCCCTGCTCGATGGCCTCAAGCAAGCCTATCAGGGCAAGCCATTGGCGCTGGACGATGCACGCATCGAACAGATCCTTGCGCAACACGAAGCACAAAACGCTGCCGACGCCGAGGTTCCACAAAGCGAAAAAGCCCTCGCTGCCGAACAGCAGTTTTTAGCCAAGGAAAAATCCGTCAGCGGCGTGCGTGAACTGGCAGATGGCATCCTGCTAACCGAGCTGGCACCCGGCAACGGCAGCAAACCGCTGGCCAGTGATGAGGTGCACGTAAATTACGTAGGACGGCTGCCCGATGGGACAGTCTTCGACAAGAGCATTCAGCCCCAATGGTTTCGCCTGGACAGTGTGATCAGTGGTTGGAGCAGCGCGCTGCAGCAGATGCCGGTAGGCGCGAAATGGCGCTTGGTAATTCCCTCCGCCCAGGCCTATGGCGCCGACGGTGCGGGTGAGTTGATCCCGCCGTATACGCCACTGGTGTTCGAGATCGAATTGCTCGGCACTCGCCACTGACCCAATAAAAAACGGTGCGCCATGCGCACCGTTTTTTTATCTCACTCTGAGGGTCAAGCCTGGGCGGCCGACTCTTCTTTGTGAGCGTTGTGCAGCACTTCGATCAGGCAGTCTTCCAACTCGAAGCGCTCATGCAGCAACCCACCCAGCTCTTTGAATTTCTCAATGACACACTTGCCCGCATCACACAGGTCGTTAAAGGCAACGAGCTTCTCAGTGATAGCCTCCAAGCGCGGATAGATAGTATCAGCCAGCTCCAACCCTCGATCATCGCCAAAGGCTTTAGCCTCCTTGGTCAGTTGATCGTAGACACCAAAGTGGCCCGTAGATACGTAATCCATCAGCACGCCGCAGAACTCTTGCAACGGTTTGCGATTCTCAGCCAGTGCCTCGGGCTTGGCGCCAAGAGCATCAAAGGCTCGAACCAGTTCGTGACGTGCCTTCAACCAGCTGTCGATCAGCTTGTGCACTCCACCCCAGCGTTCCTGAGCATTCTGACAACTTTCCAGCATGGTGATCTCTCTTCCCTATAGGGGCGCTGCCGCCTGTGCCCGCGCAACACCTCAAACATTGAGGCGGGAGCCGGACAAGGCCGCATGTCACAAACGGTTTCTATAACGCGTGCGGGCCAGATTATGCCCGCATGACTATGGCTTCAAGGTACGCAGGAGAGAAAGTTCATACAAGTGTTTAATCCCGTCCTACACATTACGGCGAATTTTCAATACCTCGCAGGGTGCAAGCGACGGCCCGGCAACAATCGTGAAAACTGCATGATGCCGAGCACCAGCATCGCCAAAAAGAACAACAGGCTCCATTCGGGCAGGCTCAGGTCAAACAGTGTCCAGTTGAGCTCTACGCAGTCCACGGTGCCTTTTACAGTCAGTTGCAGTGCTTGCCATAACGACAGGTTTTCAATCATGTAGTGAAGGCTGGGCCAGCAATCACTGGCCTGCTCCGGCGCGGCATTTTGTAGCAGCACCTGGCGTACCGCAGTGATGGCCCCGAGCATTGCGCAGCCCATGCTGGCCAACCCGTATAGGTAGACCCCTGAACGTTTTGGGTTATGAATCGCCGCAGCCAGGTTAATCAGAGTGAATGCGGCCAAAAAGATGCGCTGCACCTGGCACAGGAAGCAAGGACGCAAGAGCGCGCCGAACTCAAGATAAAAAGACGCACCCAACGTCAGCGCACCAGCCAAGAACGCCAGGAGAAACAGAGAGCGTGAAGGGGCCAAAGACATTGTCATCCGTACCGCAGGAGATAGACTCTTACGGTAGAGTAAAGGCCTGACTCCTTTCAATACGCGCCAGAGCAGACAATTCCGCAACAGCCTGGGGATATGCCGTCAGAACCTGGATGACTTCAAGCAGTTGGCGGTAGGAATTTGCTACGTAGAGCTTTAGCGCCCGGGTTTTACGCGATAAAGAAAGGTTGGCCCTCAGAAAGGTCCGGCCAACCTTGACCTTCATTCCTACACTCGCGCAGGCACCGGCAGCGGTGATGCCAGCAAGCGGCTGTCCAGAAGCCCCAGACCTTCCTGGAACAACTGGTTGCTGCGCTCGGTGTCGCCCAGTTGGGCCAGCAAGCGCGCCAGCTCGGCACAGGCTTCGGGATTACGCTGCACTTGCAGGCTGCTTTCCAGATAGTCGCGTGCTTTGCCCCACAGACTGTTTTGCAGACACAGGCGACCCAGTGTCAACAACAGGCTGGCATCCCCCGGATGGTCTTTGAGCCAGCCTTCGGCAAATTTCAGCTGACGGCCCGGGTCACTGCCACGCAACAAACCGTAAAGCCGGATCAGATGGCTGTCATAGCCGCGCTTGATTGCGCCACGCAGCACTTCTTCGGCCTTGGTGTCAGCACCCAGCCGACGCAGTTGCTCAGCGTAAGCCAACACCAGTTGCGGTTCCTGGCGCTGGGCGGAGGTCAGTTGCTCCCACGCTCTCTCCAAAGACTGCAACCCGGCTTCGCCCTGCTGTTCACGCTCGACCGCCAGCCCAAGGTTTTCACCCCAGGCACGGCGCTCAAGCTCAGCCAGCTCGGGAGCGGGAAGCACCTTGTCCTTTCGCAGTTCGGGTAACAAGCGAATCACCGACGGCCAATCGCCCCGCTGCTGATGCAGACGCTGCAATTGGCGCAAGACCTGCGCGTTATGTGGGTGACGCTCGTACATCGCTTGCAACGTCACCAGCGCACCTTCAGTGTCGCCACGGTCCATCTGCAGTTGCGCATGGCTCAGGGCCACAGCCAGTTCCGCCTGTGGCTGGCGTTCCAAGGCACGCTCCAGCAAACCGTCGGACTCCGCATACCGGCCCAGTTCGTTGGCAGCACGTGCGGCGCCGAGGTAGTACAACAACGGCTGACGCTCGGCTTCAGCAGCGCGGTGCAGGTGACGTTCGGCGCTGGCCCAGCGGCCCTCGGCGAGGTCCATCTGGCCTTGCTCGATGGCTATCTGCACACGACGGCTGCGGTTACGCCGCGACCACGGGTTGACTACGCCACCGGAGGTGGTGAGCAAGCTGAGCAGCACACGCAGCAGGTAGATCACCAGAAAGACGGCAAACACCGCCACCAGCGTGGCCCACAGGCTCGACTCGTAATGCAGCAGATGGGGATAGGTAATCAGCACGTAGCCGGTGTGTTTCGAAATACCCACGCCCAGTGCCAGAGCGATCGCAACCGCCAACACCAGGATCACATAAAAACGCTTCATCGGCTCTACTCCTGGGTCGCCGGCGTGCCCGCCGACGCCTTGGCTTCATCGGCAGACAGATGACGGCGCTCAAGATAGGCCTGCACTGCGGCCAGGCTGCTGGCCAGGTCCGGCGTCACCACCGAAACCGCCTTGGGCTCGAGCTCGGCAATGCGCGCCAGCATCGCCTTGCTCTGCGGGTTGTCCTGATTGAAGTTGTCCTGCAGCACGCTGCGCGCTTCACCCAGCGAGCGGCTGTACACCGCCGTTTCGCCGTTAAGTGCGGCCCACTGGGCTTGCTCCAGCGCCAGGCTCAGCGCCAGGCGCACCTGATTCAGGCCTTGGCCGGCGAGCAACGGGCGAATGTTGTCATCGGGGTTGAAGTCGATTCGGAAGTAACGAGAGATCTGCTCCCACCACTGGCTCAGGCGATTTTCCGTATCGGTGGTCGAGCGCCCTTCGGACGCAGGTTCAGTGAGCTGATACTCCGGTGCGATAGCCGCAAGCGCTACGACCTGATCGCGCAGTGCCGCCAGTTGCAGGTACAAACCGGTGCGGTCGGGTTGCTCGGTACTGCGTAGCGCGGCAAGGCTCTTGGCCAACTGCTCGCGGGCGGCGTAGGCGCCTGGGTCACTCTGTTCGCGCAGAATTTCGTCAGCACCCTGGACCAGTGACTGGGCGCTGTTGATGTCCTGCAAGGCAGAGAGGCGCAAGCTGGCCAGGCGGATCAGGTGTTCGGCTTCAGCCAGGCGCCAGTCCTGGCGACTGGCGCCCAGCACGGTTTCAAGGCGTTGGCTCAGACGCTGCTGGTCACCCTGCAATTGGGCGACCAGGCGGCGGCGCTCCTCAAGCTCGTCCGCCCCAGGCAACTGTGCCAGGCGCGCCGCCAGCTGTTGCTGGCTTTGCTTGAGAGATTGGGATTGATCATCAAGGGTCTGTACCTGGCCCAGCTGCTGCTGGCTGCTGGCTTGCAGGGCACGGACCTGCCAGATCCCCCAGCCACCGGCGGCGACGCCTGCGGCACCGAGCAACAGGGCCACAACCGCCAGGCCATTGCCACGGCGTGGCGCGGCGACCTGCGACTCAACCGGCGCATCAAGTGCGGGTTGGGTGTCATCTTTAGGCAAGGTTGTTTCGCTCACGTATCCGTCCTTTGCGTATCAGAGAGTGGGCGCCGCATGCCTTATGAGGCAGCGCTGCGCAACGCCACTAACAAAGCCGCGGCACTCGCGCCGCGACAATCCACAACTTTTTCTGCACCAGCGGCCCGCGCCATTTCAGACACGCGAGGGCTGGGCACGAACAACGGCAGCTGAGCCACCTTCGGCCAATCGGGGCCGGCCAGGGCTTGCAGGTGTAAAAAACCCTGCCCACTGCTGACCACCAGGCCGTTCAAGCGTTCCAACTGGATGCGTTGCATCAGCGCCCCGGCGGGGTAAGCCGGGAGGAAACGACGATACAACTCCAGATAATCGACACTAGCACCTTGCTCACGCAAACGCTCAGCCAGCAACTCCCGGCCGCCCTCGCCACGCAGGATCAACACCCGGGCACCGGGCTGCGCGGCAGCTTCGCGCAAGGCCGGCAATTGAAGCAAGGCCTCGCTGTCGTCTCCGGTTTGCGGATAGTGAACGTTGAGACCGTGATCGGCCAGTACCTGCGCAGTGGCAGCGCCCACACTGAACCACGGCAACGATGGCCAGGGCTGCTGCAATTGCTGCACAGCCAGGCGTGCAGCCGGTTTGCTCACCACAATCACCGCGCTATAGCGGCCCAGGTCAGCAAAAACAGCCCGTTGCTCGGGCGTGGCGGGCAAAGCTTCGGTATCCAGCAACGGCAGGCTGCTGCTGAAAATACCAGCTTGGGCCAACAACGCAGCCACGGCCGCCGACTCTTCAGCGGGCCGCGTCAGCAGCACGCGCCAATCGGTCACTGCGGGCCGGCCTCGCCGTAGACTTTTTGCAGAATGGCGCCGGCGCCCTTGCCCAGCAACTCTTCTGCGACCTGGATACCCAAGGCGGTCGCGTCACGTTGTGGCCCACGCACCTGGGCGGTGAGCAACGTGCCGCCGTCCGGATCACCGACCAAGCCACGCAGCCAGAGGTTTTCACCTTCAAGCACCGCGTAGCAGGCAATCGGCACTTGGCAGCCACCGTTGAGGTGCTTGTTGAGGGCACGTTCAGCAGTGACACGCACTTCGGTGTCGTGGTGGTCGAGGGGTTTGAGCAAGGCATGGATTTCGCTGTCGGCGGTGCGGCATTCAATACCGACTGCGCCTTGCCCGCCGGCTGGCAAGCTGTCTTCGACGCTGATGGCTGAGGTGATGCGGTCTTCGAAGCCCAGGCGGATCAAGCCGGCAGCCGCAAGGATGATCGCGTCATATTCGCCGGCGTCCAACTTGGCCAATCGGGTGTTGACGTTGCCGCGCAAAAAACGAATCTGCAGGTCCGGGCGACGGGTCAGCAATTGCGCCTGACGACGCAGGCTGGAGGTGCCGACGACGCTGCCCAACGGCAGGTCATCCAGGGACACGTAGGTATTGGAGACGAAGGCATCACGCGGGTCTTCACGCTCGCAGATGCAAAAAAGGCCCAAGCCTTCGGGGAAGTCCATGGGCACGTCTTTCATCGAATGCACGGCGATGTCGGCTTGGTTTTCGAGCAGCGCGGTTTCCAGTTCCTTGACGAACAAGCCCTTGCCGCCGATCTTCGACAGGGGTGAGTCAAGCAGCTTGTCGCCGCGACTCACCATGGGCACCAGGGATACTTTGAGGCCGGGATGAGCCTGTTCAAGGCGTGCTTTGACGTATTCGGCCTGCCACAAGGCCAGGGCGCTTTTACGAGTGGCGATGCGGATTTCGCGAGAGGACATGGATCAATCCGTACTGAATAGATACGGCAGATAATAACAGCTCAGGCAAACACGCTTTGATTTGAATCAGCAAGTGCGGGGCCTCCCTGGCCACGTCGCACCGGGATATCGGAATGCAGGCCTCGCTACAGCCCTTGGGCTAAAGCTGCTGCATCATCTTGCGCACGCCGGCGACATGACGTCGGCTGACGATCAAGGCATCACCGTTAAGCCCTTTAAGGAACAACTGAAAGTGCCCCAAAGGCGTGCGCTGCAAGCGTTCTATTCGCTCGCGCGCCACCAGTGCGTTGCGGTGGATGCGCACGAAGCGGTCGCCAAACTCATCTTCAAGGGCCTTGAGCGGCTCGTCGAGCAACACTTCGCCGGTCTCGTGACGCAGGGTCACGTACTTGTGATCGGCAATAAAGTAGACCACCTGGTCCAACGGGATCAGTTCGATGCCCTTGCGGGTCCGCGCGCTGATATGGCTGCGCGGCCCATTGCCACTTTGGGCGGCCGGCTGGGTCAGCGCAGCGAGTTGCACGCGGTTTGGTCGCTCGGCCTTCTTAAGGGCCTTGAGCAATGCTTCACCCGCCACCGGCTTGACGATGAAGCTGACACCGCTGGCTTCCAGGGTCTCGGTGGAAAACTCTTCTTGAGCGGCACACAGCACCACGGCAGGTGGCGATTCTCGCTCACTCAAACGGGCGGCGACTTGCAGGCCATCAAGGCCCGGCAAGCGGATATCGAGCAACACCACGTCCGGCTTGAGGCTGTCGATCAGCGTCAACGCCTCTTCGCCGTTGGTGGCGCTCGGTTCAAGGACTGTATAACCCTCGAGTTCACTGACCAAACGGCTCAGTCGCTCGCGGGCTTGGGGTTCGTCATCAACGATCAGGACATTCATATTGCGCTGGATTCCTGCGTGAGTCTCGCACAAGGATAGCGTAGACAGGTGCGGTGACTTGCGTCACAGCGATCCACGCTAAGACTAGCGCGAGCGGCAAAAAGTGCCCCGGCAGCGGCACCCAAATTTACCCGGACCTGTTCAATTGCGCCCAAGACCTGCTGCCTTTGGGCATCGTCGTAGGGTTTGCTGATACACAATCCGAATACCCCCCTTTTTTAATGGATAGTCTGGGCTATGACCGCATCACCCGACTTTGGTGCATTCACGCTCTATCAGTGCAACTGTAGACGCTCGCTGAGACGATATTGCTCAATCGTCAAATATCGTTTCAATTAACGCCTGCCCCCAGTCTCGTCCCGGATGCGTTCGGCGGCAAGGCACTTAGCCATCCTTGGCGCAAATAAAAATGCCGATCACCCGTAGCATCGCCTCAACGGGCAACCCTGTTATTATCGGCGGCACACCTCCACGCCTCTTTTTAAGCAGATCACGAGCGAATCCATGAGCACCGACAAGACCAACCAGTCCTGGGGCGGCCGCTTCAGTGAACCCGTCGACGCCTTCGTCGCGCGCTTCACCGCCTCCGTCACCTTCGACCAGCGCCTGTACCGCCACGACATCATGGGCTCGATCGCCCACGCCACGATGCTGGCCAAGGTCGGCGTGCTGACCGACGCCGAGCGCGACAGCATCATCGACGGCCTGACCACCATCCGCGGTGAGATCGAAGCCGGCACGTTCGACTGGCGCGTCGACCTGGAAGACGTGCACATGAATATCGAGGCGCGCCTCACCGACCGCATCGGTGTGACCGGCAAGAAACTGCACACCGGTCGCAGCCGTAACGACCAGGTGGCCACCGATATCCGCCTGTGGCTGCGCGACGAGATCGACCTGATCCTGGCCGAAATCACCCGCCTGCAAAAAGGTCTGCTGGAGCAGGCCGAGCGTGAGTCCGGCACCATCATGCCCGGTTTCACCCACTTGCAAACCGCGCAGCCTGTGACCTTCGGCCACCACTTGCTGGCCTGGTTCGAAATGCTCAGCCGCGACTACGAGCGCCTGGTGGACTGCCGCAAGCGCGCCAACCGCATGCCGTTGGGCAGCGCGGCATTGGCCGGCACCACTTACCCGATCGACCGCGAATACACCGCGCAGCTGTTGGGTTTCGACGCCGTGGGCGGCAACTCCCTGGACGGCGTGTCGGACCGCGACTTCGCCATCGAATTCTGCGCCGCCGCCAGCATTGCGATGATGCACCTGTCGCGCTTCTCCGAAGAGCTGGTGCTGTGGACCAGTGCGCAATTCCAGTTCATCGACCTGCCGGACCGCTTCTGCACCGGCAGCTCGATCATGCCGCAAAAGAAAAACCCCGATGTACCGGAGTTGGTGCGCGGCAAGAGCGGCCGTGTGTTCGGCGCGCTGATGGGCCTGCTGACCTTGATGAAAGGCCAACCTCTGGCCTACAACAAGGACAATCAGGAAGACAAAGAGCCGCTGTTCGACGCTGCCGACACCCTGCGCGATTCGTTGCGTGCGTTTGCAGACATGATCCCGGCGATCAAGCCCAAGCACGCGATCATGCGTGAAGCGGCATTGCGCGGTTTCTCCACTGCCACCGACCTGGCGGACTACCTGGTGCGCCGTGGCCTGCCATTCCGTGACTGCCACGAAATCGTCGGCCATGCTGTGAAGTACGGCGTGGACACCGGCAAGGACCTGGCGGAAATGAGCCTGGAAGAACTGCGCCAGTTCAGCGACCAGATCGAGCAGGACGTGTTCGCCGTGCTGACCCTTGAAGGCTCGGTGAATGCCCGTAACCACGTGGGCGGCACTGCGCCGGCGCAGGTCAAGGCAGCCGTTGTGCGCGGCCAGGCACTGCTCGCCAGCCGCTAAAAGCATCGCAGGCAAGCCAGCTCCCACACTTGAATGGGTTCACAATTCAAAATGTGGGAGCTGGCTTGCCTGCGATGAGCATAGGTATCTACACAACTTTTAAAAGCAGCCTATTTCTCCTGTGGCGAGCAGGCTTGTCCTGCGTTGGGCTGCGAAGCAGCCCCAAAAACAGACGC
>NZ_WKDV01000037.1:0-74556 GCF_021605825.1 Pseudomonas sp. PA-6-3C | reverse complement strand
CACCTCTTTTTCAACTTCCTTTTGGCTTCGATGAACTGAAGCAACTTGCTGCCGAAAACTTCGTAACTCATTGTTTACCAAGGAGTTTTCCGTTTCGACTGCGCCGGAAGTGGGGCGAATTATAGACTTCTAGAATCTGCCGTCAACACTTAATTTAGCGCCTCTATCAATAAGTTAGAATTGATCAAAAAACAACCAGGACAACGCTCTTTGATCAAACTACTTATATAGAAGAGCAGCTTCAGATAACGCCCGCAGCCTTCAGCGCAGCCACATTCGCCGAATCCAGACCCAACACCCCCTGCAGCACCTGCACCGTATGCTCGCCCAATAGAGGAGGCGCATTACGATATTCCACCGGTGTCTTGGACAACCGCATCGGACTGGCGACCTGAGGCACCATCCCCGCCAATGCATGCGGCAACGCCATCGCCAACCCACGCGCCTTGACCTGCGGGTCGGCAAACACCTGCGCCAGATCATTGATCGGCCCACACGGCACGCCTACTTGCTCCAACTGCGACACCCACTCAGCCGTCGTCTTGAACACTGTGGCCTGGCGAATCAGCGGAATCAGCTCCGCACGGTTAGCCACCCGCACCTTGTTAGTCGCGAAGCGCGGATCATCCGCCCACTGCGGCTGCCCGGCCACCTCAGCAAACTTGCGAAACTGTCCGTCATTACCCACCGTCAGAATGAAGTCGCCATCAGCCGTGGGAAAGTCCTGGTAAGGCACAATATTGGGGTGAGCATTGCCCAGGCGCTTGGGCGCAGTACCCGTCGTCAGGTAATTCATCGCCTGATTGGCCAGGCACGCCACCTGCACATCCAGCAACGCCATGTCGATATGCTGCCCACCGCCGTCATGATCCCGATGAGCCAGCGCCGCCAGGATCGCCACGGTCGAGTACAGCCCCGTCAGGATATCCGTCAACGCCACGCCCACCTTTACCGGCCCAGCTCCCTCATCACCCTCGGGCCGACCGGTCAGGCTCATAAGCCCACCCAGCCCCTGGATCATAAAGTCGTAGCCTGCACGCGTCGCATAAGGCCCCGTCTGGCCGAAGCCTGTGATCGAGCAATAGATCAACTCTGGATTGATTTCCTTGAGCGATTCATAGTCCAGCCCATACGCCGCCAGACCACCCACCTTGAAGTTCTCGATCAGGATATCGGACTTGGCCGCCAGGTCGCGCACCAACTTCTGCCCCTCCGGGCGCGTGAAGTCGATGGTCACCGACTCCTTGTTACGGTTGGCCGACAGGTAATACGCCGCCTCACTGGTGTTCTCGCCATAGGCGTCTTTAAGGAAGGGCGGCCCCCATGCCCGCGTATCATCGCCACTGCCCGGCCGCTCAACCTTGATCACCTCGGCCCCAAGGTCTGCAAGGATCTGCCCGGACCACGGGCCGGCCAGCACTCGTGACAAATCCAATACCCGCAGATGTGAAAGCGCACCCATGCCGTTCTCCTATTAATAGAACGCTTGAAGACCGGTCTGCGCGCGCCCAAGAATCAAGGCGTGCACGTCATGGGTGCCCTCATAGGTATTGACCACCTCCAGGTTGACCAGGTGACGCGCCACCCCGAACTCATCCGAAATACCGTTGCCGCCCAACATGTCCCGCGCCATGCGCGCGATATCCAGGGACTTGCCACACGAGTTGCGCTTCATGATCGACGTGATCTCAACCGCCGCCGTCCCTTCATCCTTCATGCGCCCCAAACGCAGGCAGCCTTGCAAGGCCAGGGTGATTTCGGTCTGCATATCTGCCAGCTTCTTCTGGATCAGTTGGGTAGCCGCCAAGGGCCGCCCAAACTGCTGACGGTCCAGGGTGTACTGACGAGCGGTATGCCAGCAAAACTCGGCAGCCCCCAGCGCCCCCCAGGAAATGCCATAGCGTGCCGAGTTAAGACAAGTGAAAGGCCCCTTCAGGCCGCGCACATCCGGGAAGATGTTCTCCTCGGGTACAAACACGTTATCCATGACGATCTCACCGGTAATCGAAGCCCGCAGGCCGACCTTGCCGTGAATCGCCGGAGCGCTCAGCCCCTTCCACCCCTTCTCCAAGACAAAACCACGGATATCACCCGCATCGTCCTTACCCCACACCACAAACACATCGGCGATCGGGCTGTTGGTGATCCACATCTTGGCGCCGGTCAGGCTGTAGCCGCCATCGACCTTACGTGCACGGGTAATCATCGCACCCGGGTCAGAACCGTGGTTAGGCTCGGTCAGGCCGAAACAGCCGATCCACTCGCCCGATGCCAGCTTTGGCAGGTACTTCTGCTTTTGCGCCTCGGTGCCAAATTCGTTGATCGGCACCATCACCAATGACGACTGCACACTCATCATTGAGCGATAACCGGAGTCGACACGCTCCACCTCACGGGCAATCAGCCCGTAGCTCACGTAGTTCAGGCCACTGCCGCCGTACTGCTCAGGGATCATCGCGCCCAGCAGGCCGGTTTCACCCATCTCGCGAAAAATCGCAGGGTCGGTCTTTTCATGGCGAAAGGCTTCGAGCACACGCGGCGCCAGCTTGTCCTGGGCGAATTGCTCAGCACTGTCGCGCACCATGCGCTCTTCTTCGGTGAGCTGTTGATCCAGCAACAGCGGATCGATCCAGTTGAAGCTTGCCTTGCCAGCCATGAATAAGTCCTCGGGGAAGAAAACAGAAGTCGTGGATGCAGCCTAGGCCTAGCAACCGCAGAGGGCAAACGAGGTTTATGCATAGGGTTGTGCTAATTTCTCACTTCGTAATGAGCTAGAAGCGCACAAATGCGCTTTATGAGTGAGTACAACGTACATGCGCAGAAAAATTCCCAGCACCACCGCCCTGGTCAGCTTTGAAGCAGCGGCCCGCCACGAGAGCTTTACCAAGGCGGCGCACGAGCTTTCACTCACTCAAGGCGCCATCTGTCGACAGATCGCCAGTCTGGAGGAGTTTTTGAGTGTCGAGCTATTTCGACGCTCACGGCGGGGCGTCAAGCTGACGGAAGCGGGGCTGTCGTATAGCCGTCGCGTTGCCATGCAACTGGACGCCGTAGAGCGCGATACCTTGTCGGTCATGGGGCAGCAAGGTGCGAATGTCATCGAGCTGGCAGTGGTGCCAACGTTCGGCACCCAATGGCTGATCCCACGGCTCAAGGACTTCCAGCACCAACACCCGGAAGTCACGGTCAACCTCACCAATCGCACGCGCCCTTTTCTGTTTGCCGACACCGAGTTCGACGCCGCCATCTACTTTGGCGATGCCGATTGGTCAGGCACCGAATCCCACCGGCTAATGGGCGAAAACCCCGTTCCCGTGTGCAGTCCGCGCTTACTGGGCAGCCGTGCCCACTTCAGCCCGGAAGAGATCGCCCAACTGCCACTGCTGCAACAAACCACTCGGCCATATGCCTGGCGCCAGTGGTTCAGCGCGCAACAACTGAACATACCTCGCGACATGACAGGCCCGCGTTACGAGCTATTCTCGATGTTGTCGCAGGCAGCCATGCATGACATGGGAATCGCGCTGATTCCGCCTTTCCTCATCCAGCGCGAGCTGGAGGAGAAGCATCTGGTGATCGCAAGCCTCGAAGCGCTGAGCAGCACAAAGGCTTACTACCTGATGATTCCCGAAAGAAAAGTCGAATCTGCGTCGCTGCACGCGTTTAGAGATTGGCTGATCGACCAGTCACAGCGCTATAACCCCAGCATTTAAAGGACAGGGTCATTTTATTGACCTTGTAGTCAAATAAATTAAGCGCCTACAGATGTAACTATATGTCGTGTTTTGGAAGACTGTACCTCTCAGCGTAAAAATGAGCTTAACGCCATGACTGACAAGGCTTGTAGCGACTATCAGCTGCCAATGCCCGACCATTCACGGCAAAGATAGGAAAACCGTCTACAACCCTCTAAAACCCTTTAAACACCTGTATTTAAAGAGGTTATTTTGCCATGTTGCGACAATCAGTCACAGGGTGACTTGTAGTTAATTTTTCGTCACCCGTCATAATCCCTTGAAGGCCGTAAAGTTCGCCTGCAAAATGCCGCGCCCCGCTGTCATTTCAGCGGGATCGTGCTGATCGGCCGCCCCAGCTGCGCCCCTCACGGTGCACTGGCCTTTTTACAAAAAGATCAAAAGCAAAAAGATCATGCAGGAGATTTGACGTGCACATTGGTGTTCCTCTCGAAACCCAGACCGGTGAAACGCGGGTGGCTGCCACCCCGGAAACCATCAAGAAGCTGATCGGCCAGGGCCATAAGGTCACTGTACAAAGCGGCGCAGGCATTACCGCCAGCATCGTCGACAGTGCCTATGAAACGGCAGGCGCAACCATTGGCAGCGCCAGCGACGCGTTTGGCGCCGAGCTGATTCTCAAGGTGGTTGCCCCCAGCGACAGCGAACTGACGCTGATCAAAAGCGGCACCGTGTTGGTGGGCATGCTCAACCCGTTCAGCAACGAAACCATCGCCAAGCTGGCAGAGCGAGGCATTACCGCCTTCGCGCTCGAAGCTGCGCCACGTACCTCGCGAGCCCAAAGCCTCGACGTGCTGTCGTCACAGGCCAACATTGCCGGCTATAAAGCCGTATTGCTGGCAGCCCATCACTACCCACGCTTCATGCCGATGCTGATGACTGCCGCCGGCACCGTCAAAGCCGCGCGCGTGCTGATCCTCGGCGCGGGTGTCGCCGGCCTGCAGGCGATCGCCACGGCGAAACGCCTGGGCGCCGTGATCGAAGCGTCTGACGTGCGCCCTGCCGTAAAAGAGCAGATCGAGTCCCTCGGCGCCAAGTTCGTCGACGTGCCCTACGAAACCGATGAAGAGCGTGAATGCGCGGTCGGTGTCGGCGGCTACGCGCGCCCGATGCCATCGAGCTGGATGCAGCGCCAGGCCCTGGCCGTGCATGAACGCGCCAAACAAGCGGACATCGTCATCACTACTGCGCTGATCCCGGGCCGCAAAGCCCCGACCTTGCTCAGTGCCGAAACCGTCGCACAAATGAAGCCGGGGTCGGTGGTCATCGACCTCGCCGCCGCCCAGGGTGGCAACTGCCCGCTGACCGTCGCCGACCAAGTCGTGGTGGAAAACGGCGTGACCATTTGCGGCCCGACCAACCTGGCCGGTGCCGTCGCCGCCGATGCTTCTGCTTTATATGCGCGCAACCTGCTGGACTTCCTGAAGCTGGTCTTCACCAAGGAAGGGCAGTTTGAAATCAACCTCGAAGACGACATCGTCGCCGCGTGCCTGATGTGCCGCGACGGCCAAGTCATCCGCAAAAACGCCTAAGCAGGGATTCAGACGATGGAAGAGCTTATCTCCCCCGGTATCTACAACCTGATCATCTTTGTGCTGGCGATTTATGTCGGTTACCACGTGGTCTGGAACGTCACACCCGCGCTGCACACACCACTGATGGCGGTGACCAACGCGATCTCTGCGATCGTAATCGTCGGCGCCATGCTCGCCGCAGCCCTCACCGTGACACCACTGGGTAAAACCATGGGCACCCTGGCCGTGGCCTTGGCGGCGGTTAACGTATTCGGCGGGTTCCTGGTCACGCGCAGGATGCTGGAGATGTTCAAGAAGAAAGCCCCGAAAGCAAAAGAAGAGGCGCCAAAGTAATGAGCATGAATTTGGTTACGACGCTCTACTTGATCGCGTCGATCTGCTTTATCCAGGCCCTCAAAGGCCTGTCGCACCCAACCACATCGCGACGCGGCAACCTGTTCGGCATGCTCGGCATGGCGCTGGCGGTGCTGACGACCGTGGGCCTCATCTACAAGCTCGGCGCTGAGCTTGCAACAGCCGGTATCGGTTACGTGATCGTCGGCCTGCTGATCGGCGGCACCGCCGGTTCGATCATGGCCAAGCGCGTAGAAATGACCAAGATGCCAGAGCTGGTTGCCTTCATGCACAGCATGATCGGCCTGGCGGCGGTATTCATCGCGATTGCCGCCGTGGTCGAGCCGCAATCCTTGGGCATCGTCAAACACCTGGGCGACTCGATTCCTGCGGGCAACCGCCTGGAACTGTTCCTCGGCGCAGCCATTGGTGCAATTACCTTCTCCGGTTCGGTGATCGCATTCGGCAAACTCTCGGGCAAGTACAAGTTCCGCCTGTTCCAGGGCGCACCGGTACAGTTCGGTGGCCAGCACAAACTGAACCTGGTGCTCGGCCTGGCAACCCTGGGCCTGGGCCTGGCGTTCATGTTCACCGGCAACCTCACTGCGTTCGCGTTGATGCTGGCCCTGGCTTTCGTGCTGGGCGTGCTGATCATCATCCCGATCGGCGGCGCCGACATGCCGGTGGTTGTCTCGATGCTCAACAGCTACTCCGGTTGGGCAGCGGCGGGCATCGGCTTCTCGCTGAACAACTCGATGCTGATCATCGCCGGCTCCCTGGTGGGCTCCAGCGGCGCGATTCTGTCGTACATCATGTGCAAGGCAATGAACCGCTCCTTCTTTAATGTGCTGCTCGGTGGCTTCGGCAACACAGCAGATGCCGGCGCAGCGGCAGGCTCCAAAGAAGCGCGTCCGGTGAAATCCGGTTCGGCGGACGACGCCACGTTCCTGCTGACCAACGCCGACACCGTGATCATCGTTCCCGGCTACGGCCTGGCAGTCGCTCGGGCGCAACACGCCCTTAAAGAGCTGACCGAAAAGCTGACACACCGTGGCGTGACCGTGAAGTACGCGATCCACCCGGTAGCGGGCCGTATGCCTGGGCACATGAACGTGCTGCTGGCCGAGGCGGAAGTGCCTTACGACCAAGTGTTCGAGATGGAAGACATCAACTCCGAGTTCGGCCAGGCCGACGTGGTGCTGGTGTTGGGCGCCAACGACGTGGTCAACCCGGCCGCCAAGAACGACCCTAACTCACCGATTGCCGGTATGCCGATCCTTGAGGCATTCAAGGCCAAGACCATCATCGTCAACAAGCGCTCGATGGCCAGCGGCTACGCCGGTCTGGATAACGAGCTGTTCTACCTGGACAAGACCATGATGGTCTTCGGTGATGCCAAGAAAGTCATCGAAGATATGGTCAAAGCCGTCGAATAACACTGCGCCAGCGCAATACACGAAACCCTGGCCTCCAGTAGGCTGGGGTTTTTTTATTGTTCCCAAGCTCTGCGTGGGAATGCATCCGGGAATGCTCGGCGTTCCGCTTTGTACTCACGTGAAACCCGACCAAAGGCTCTAAATCGCTGCCTGGCATTCGACCATGGTAGCGGGCCGAATTTGTTTGAAATCACTACACTGCCCACCTTGCTTCCGTAGCCTGAGATAACAATTCATGTACCGTGATCGTATCCGCTTGCCTTCGTTGTTGAACAAGGTCATGAGCGCGGCAGATGCCGCCGCACTGATCGAGGACGGCATGACCGTCGGCATGAGCGGCTTCACCCGTGCCGGTGAAGCCAAGGCCGTCCCCCACGCCCTGGCCGAACGCGCCAAGACTTCGCCGCTGAAAATCACCCTGATGACCGGTGCCAGCCTGGGCAATGACTTGGACAAGCAACTGACCGAGGCCGGCGTTTTGTCGCGCCGCATGCCGTTTCAAGTCGACAGCACACTGCGCAAGGCGATCAACGCAGGCCAAGTGATGTTTATCGACCAGCACCTGTCGGAAACCGTCGAGCAACTGCGCAACAACCAGCTCAAGTTGCCGGACATCGCCGTGATCGAAGCCGTCGCGATCACCGAACAAGGACACATCGTGCCCACCACCTCCGTGGGCAACTCGGCCAGCTTTGCGATTTTCGCCAAACAAGTGATTGTCGAGATCAACCTGGCGCACAACCCGAACCTGGAAGGGCTGCACGACATCTATATCCCGACCTATCGGCCGACGCGCACGCCAATCCCACTGGTCAAGGTCGACGACCGCATCGGCAGTACCGCGATTCCGATCCCGCCGGAGAAGATCGTCGCCATCGTGATCACCAATCAGGCCGACTCCGCCTCAACCGTGACACCACCGGACGCCGATACCCAAGGCATCGCTAACCATCTGATCAACTTCCTCAAGCAGGAAGTCGACGCCGGGCGCATGACCAACAAGCTCGGCCCGCTGCAGGCCGGGATCGGCAACATCGCCAACGCGGTGATGTGCGGCCTGATCGAATCGCCGTTCGAAGACCTGACCATGTATTCGGAAGTGTTGCAGGACTCGACCTTCGACCTGATCGATGCGGGCAAGCTGAGCTTTGCTTCCGGCAGCTCCATCACCTTGTCGGAGCGACGCAACGCCGACGTGTTCGGTAACCTGGAACACTACAAGGACAAGCTGGTCCTGCGCCCACAGGAAATCTCCAACCACCCTGAAGTGGTTCGGCGCTTGGGCATTATCGGTATCAACACGGCGCTTGAGTTCGACATCTACGGCAACGTCAACTCCACCCACGTCTGCGGCACGCGGATGATGAATGGGATTGGCGGCTCCGGAGACTTCGCGCGTAACGCGCACCTGGCGATTTTCGTCACCAAGTCGATTGCCAAGGGCGGCGCGATTTCCAGCGTGGTGCCGATGGTCAGCCATGTGGACCATACCGAGCATGACGTGGACATACTGGTGACCGAGGTTGGCCTCGCTGACCTGCGTGGCCTGGCGCCACGCGAGCGCGCACGGGTGATCATCGACAATTGCGTGCACCCGGCTTACCGCGATGCGCTGAACAGTTACTTCAACGCTGCCTGCGCGATCGGTGGGCATACTCCGCACATCCTGCGCGAAGCACTGAGTTGGCACATCAACCTGGAAGAAACCGGGCATATGCTCAAGGCTTGATTGATACAGATCCGAGCTGATGCAAACACAGTTTGTTCAGCTCGGTGACCACAGCCGTACATTTTGAAAAAACTGTACTGCTGTACTGGTCATTTCCTACTGAATTCTCTTACGAACCCCACCGAAAATGCCAATTTCGCACCGATAAAGTGCAGACAGGTACAGTTGCCCCATTTCCGTACAGTACAGCCGCTATAAACAGTTAACTGGCCCCTCACAATACAGGTGAACTGTATCTAGAGAGTCTTGCGTCGGAGGAGGATCATTGGCATCAGTTAAACCACTACCTAATCCCGCCACAAGCGGAAGGATGTCATCATGGAACGTACACTCAGTTCCGATCTGTTCTTCGAAGAAAAAGCTGTAAACACCCAGGCTTCCCTGCCTTTGCGCGTTCTCGCCAACCTGATGTTGTGGCAGCGCCGCATCTCCAGCCGCCATCAACTGGCTCGTCTGGATTCGCGTCTGCTGGCTGACGCCGGTATCAGCGAAGCTCAACGCTACGAAGAGCTGAGCAAGCCGTTCTGGCGCTAATTGGCGCCCGCTGGCCCTGACCCGCCGGGTCCACCGCCAGCACCCTGATTTAACAAAACAAAGCCCGCCCCGGGAACCGGAGGCGGGCTTTGTTGTTTCCGGGTTTCAAACTTTACACGGCTAAAACAGACCCCAGAGATAAGGACCAGTACAGTTTAAATAACATAACAATTAGACGGTACAATTTAACTTTGGTGTATCTGTATTGGTAAAAGCTGGCCGCCCAAGATGGTGTTCCAAGACCTCATGGAAGGCCGCCGTCATGAACACACAGACCTCGCGTTACAAACAGTTGATCATTCGAATGGCTTGCGCCCTGGGCAGATGGGCGCGGCAGGCCCATGAACGCCGCCAACTTGCACAACTTGACCCACGTGAATTAGCCGACGCCGGCATCAGCCAGGGCGACCGTACTGCCGAGCTGTCCAAACCTTTCTGGCGTGACTAGGCAGATAGAGGCTTTCCGAACGGATAAGCGGCAGCTTAAGATCCCGTTATTACGTGGCGAACCTTGTAGAGCGGACGTCTGATGCTTAATCCGCAGCAATGTCCGTTTCACAGTGGCCGCCTTGCGCCGCTTTTATTTGATCTTCTACAGGAGTTTTTCCATGTCCCGTCTTCGCCTGCTGAGTGCTGCCACCCTGTTGGCCCTGGCCGCCAACGCCAACGCGAGCAGCCTTATCGTGACCACCGACTCGATCGTCGGCGCCCTCAAAGCCACTTCCGATGCCAGCTCCGATGCCACGTCGTCCCTGCGTGACAACAAAGTCGTGCAAGCCGCCCGTGACGACGCTGCCAGCTTTGTTGCCAGCGAAGGCGCCATTCGTGGTGTGAAACTGGAAAGCGCCCTGGCCCAGATCCGCCAACAAGCCCCACAACTGAACACAGCGACCGACGCACAACTGGCCCAGGCGATTCTGGCCATCTGATGATCCGGTAAACGCCAGGGCGCGCCAGCCGCTACCAAATGTGTCAGCACTGGCTCTCGCCCGGGCGTTGCGCTAGCCTTGGCGCTCGCTTTCAGTTGTCGAGTCCCATGGCTTTTTCATACCGCCTGTTGATTGTTCCCGTGTTGTTTTCCGCCTGCTGGTCACCCTTGGCTTCGGCCTTTGATGTGTCCACCCAGAGCACCGTCATCAGTGCCTACGCCACCAGCAAGGTGACGTCAGCGCCCTTTGACAGAAAATTGATACTGGCCGCCCAGGATGACGCTGCCGCTTTTATCGCCACTGACGGCCAATGGCGGGGAGCTCGTCTGGAATCTGCGCTGGAGTATCTGCGCCGAACCCAGCCAAAACTTCATGTCAGCGACCTTGAACTGGCGCAGGCAATTCTCGTCCAATAATCATCGTATATTTCTATCTTTGTATTTCGGAGTCATTCCATGCGTAGCCCGCTGATCGCCGCCGCTCTGGGCCTGCTGTTGTTGGCCGATGTCGCCCACGCGCAAACCCTGAAAGCCACCAGTAACATCATCGTGCGCGCCTCGGCGCGCACCATTGATTTCACTTCGGACACCACCACTTCCATCCGCGACTCCAAAATCGTGCGCGAAGCCCACGATGACGCTGCCAGCTTCGTCGCCTCCAACGGCGAAATCCGCGGCGCACAATTGGAAGCAGCCTTCAATACCCTGCGCACCCGCGTACCGGAAGCCCGCGACGCCAGTGACCAGACCCTCGCCGAAGCTATCCTCGCTCTGTGAGGCGCCTGTTCGCCTGGCTACTGGCCGGGACTGTGCTGCTCTGTGCAGGCGCAGCCCAGGCCAGCCTGCAACTGCGGCTCAAGACCGATGGCTTGAGCCCGGCCGAACAGCAGGCCAGCCAGGCGTTGCTCGACGAAGCGATGCGCGCTCTGCCGCCGCGCTTTGTCGAGCAGTTGGACCGGCGTATTGATGTCGGCTGGACCGACAAGATGCCTGAAAACGCCTATGGCCAGGCTTCTCTGGTGTCCGAACTGGACCTCAACAGCAACCTGCTCGCCAGCCTCACCGACGGCAGCGCCGCCACCCAGAAGACCAATCGCCCCCATGGCACTGTGCGCCGCGAAATGCTCGCCACCGTGCTGCATGAGCTGACCCACATCTATGACCGTGCGCGCTTGTGGTCCACAGACGAGCGCCGCCTGATCCAACGCTGCAGCCGCCAGAACAACATCACCGGCCTTATCGGCCTGCCCGATCAATGCCGTGGCCAGAACGACCGTCGTTTCACCCTGAGTGACGACCCGCGCCTGCTGGACATTGCCGGCTGGCCCCAATACGTGGGCCGTCGCGGCGAGCGCGAGCAACACAACCACCAGGTCGCCCGCAGCCCCGATATCTACGAAACCACCAGCCCGCTGGAGTTCGTGGCGGTCAATATGGAGTATTTCCTACTTGACCCGAGCTATGCCTGCCGTCGCCCCGCGCTGTTTCGCTATTACAAGGAACACTTCGGCTGGGCACCGCCCGAACAAGACACCTGCGCCAAGACCTACGCGTTCCTGAACGCCGGTAACGACTTCGCCAAAACGCCGTTGGGCCAGATCGACCCGGAGCGCGTGTATGAAATCGACTACTTGCTGGCCGAGGCCAACCAAAATCTGGTGAGCCGCTGGGGCCACAGCATGTTGCGCCTGGTGATCTGCGCACCCGGCCGCCCGCGTGGTCCGGATTGCCGATTGGACCTGGACCAGCACTTGGTGTTGTCTTACCGCGCTTTCGTCGGTGACGTACAGCTCTCGAGCTGGGATGGGCTGGTGGGCAAGTACCCGTCACGGCTGTTTGTGCTTCCGTTGGCCCAGGTGATCGACGAATACACCAAGACTGAACTGCGCGGCCTGGCCTCGGTGCCGCTCAAGCTCACCCGCCAAGAGATCAACGACACCGTCGAACATGCCGCCGAGATGCACTGGAGCTACGACGGCAATTACTTTTTTATCTCCAACAACTGCGCGGTGGAGAGCCTCAAGCTGCTACGCAGCGGCAGCGCCAACCCGCAACTGACCGGCCTGGACAACATCACCCCCAACGGCTTGCTCGAGGTGCTCAGTGCCCGCGGCCTGGCTGATACCAGTGTGCTAGACGACAAGCGCGAAGCCTTGCGCCTGGGTTATCACTTCGACTCGTTCCGCGAGCGCTACCAGGCGATGTTCGACGTGCTGCGCAAACACCTGCCGATCAAGCAGACCCAAGTCGAAGACTGGCTCGCCCTCAGTGCCGCAGAACGCCGCCAGTGGTTCATCCAGGCCGACCTGCGCACCAGCGCCGCGCTGCTGCTGCTGGAACAAGCCAGCTATCGCAAACAACTGATGCTGGCCCAGGACGAAGTCAAGCAGCGCTACCTCAATGCCCGTGAGCTGAAAAACGGCGGCATGGAAAAAGCCAACAACACACTGCAACAGATCCTCGCCAACAGCGGTTTTCTAAGCCGCCCGGCGGAATTGCTCGACAGCGGCGGCTACGGCCTGCCGCAACCTTCGGAAGCCAAACGCCTGGAATCGGAAAGCGCCGAGCGCCAGAAGCAACTGCAATCGTTGACCGGCGATCTGGATAAAGAGGTGAGGGCGCTGCTGGACCCCTCACGCGCCGACGAGATTGCCGCCTGCGAAGCCAACCTCAAGCAGATGGGCGAGCACCTGCGCGCCTTGCACAAAGCCTCAGGCGGTTTGGAGCTGCCCTGAGTCACCTTAAAGAAAACTCCTACAAACCTTCCATCATCTGACTTACACAGCGAAAGCTGGCTGAAAGCTTCCCCGTCTAGGATCGCCCCCACTGCCGGCAACAGACCGGCTGTAAACAACAACAATGGTGATTCCTGATGTCCGCTACTACCCGCCTGTTCGCTCCAACTCCACTCGTACGCTACGTGCCTTTCGTACTGCGCTGACCCCAACCCGGTTCGCCATTCCCTAGCCGCGCTACGCCCGGAGTATTCCTATGCTGACTTTCCTTGGCTTCGCCATGGTCATCACGTTCATGTACCTGATCATGACCAAGCGCCTGTCCGCGCTGATTGCCTTGATCATTGTGCCAATCCTGTTCGCCCTGTTTGGTGGTTTTGCCCCCGAGATCGGCCCGATGATGCTTGCGGGCATCACCAAGCTTGCGCCGACCGGCGTAATGCTGATGTTCGCCATTCTCTACTTTGCCCTGATGATCGACTCCGGCCTGTTCGACCCGGCCGTGCGCAAGATCCTCAAGATGGTCAAGGGTGACCCGCTGAAAGTTTCGGTCGGTACCGCCGTGCTTGCCCTGGTGGTGTCCCTGGACGGTGACGGCGCCACCACTTACATGATCTGCGTGGCCGCCATGCTGCCGCTGTACCAGCGCATCGGCATGAGCCCGCGGATCATGGCCGGCCTGATCATCCTCGCCGGCGGCGTGATGAACATGACGCCGTGGGGCGGCCCGACTGCCCGCGCCGCGAGTGCTTTGCATGTAGACCCGTCGGACATCTTCGTACCGATGATCCCGGCCATGGCTGTCGGCGTCGTGGCGATCCTGGTGATTGCCTATATGTACGGCAAACGCGAACGTGCCCGCCTGGGTGAACTGCACCTGCAGGGCGACGAGATCGATCACAGCGAGATCAGCGTGTCGCAATTCCCTGACGCCCGTCGCCCCAAGCTGATCTGGTTCAACGGCGCACTGACCTTCGCGCTGATGTGCACCCTGATTGCCGGCCTGTTGCCGCTGCCAGTGCTGTTCATGGTGGCGTTCAGTATCGCGATGATCGTCAACTACCCGTGCCTGCAACAGCAGAAAGACCGCGTCGCCGCCCACGCCGGCAGCGTGCTGGCAGTCGTCGGGCTCATCTTCGCCGCGGGCATCTTCACCGGCATTCTGTCCGGTACCGGCATGGTTGATGCCATGTCCAAGAGCTTGCTGGCGGTTATCCCGGATGCACTCGGTCCGTACCTGGCGGTAATCACTGCCTTGGTGAGCATGCCGTTTACCTTCTTCATGTCCAACGACGCGTTCTACTACGGCGTACTGCCCGTACTCGCCGAAGCGGCCAGCCATTACGGCATCACCGCCGTGGAGATGGCTCGCGCGTCCATCGTTGGCCAGCCCGTGCATTTGCTCAGCCCGCTGGTGCCTTCGACTTACTTGCTGGTGGCCCTGGCCGGTATCGAGTTTGGCGATCACCAACGCTTTACCCTCAAGTGGGCAGTGCTGGTGTGCCTGTGCATAATGTTCGCCGCTTTGCTGATGGGGATTTTTCCGCTGTTCAGCACTCTATAATCGTAACGACCTGACCGCGCGGCGCTGCAGCTTGCGCGGTTTCACATTTGCTCAAAGGAATACACATGGAATGGCTGACCAATCCGGAAATCTGGATTGCCTTCTTCACCCTGACGGCCCTCGAGATCGTCCTGGGCATCGATAACATCATCATGATTTCGATCCTGGTCAGCCGCATGCCCAAGCATATGCAGGCGCGCACCCGGATCTTCGGCCTGGCCCTGGCCATGGTCACGCGAATCCTGTTGCTGCTGTCGATCACCTGGGTCATGCAACTCACCGCCGACCTGTTCGTGGTCTTCGGCCAGGGCATCTCCGGTCGCGACCTGATCCTGTTCTTCGGTGGCCTGTTCCTGCTGTGGAAAAGCTCCCAAGAGATGTACCACGCCCTCGAAGGTGAAGACGAAACCCACGATGAGCCGGGCGGCAAGGGTGGCAAGTTCATCTACACCATCATCCAGATCGCGATCATCGACATCGTGTTCTCCCTGGACTCGGTGATCACTGCGGTCGGCATGGTTTCCCATGTGCCGGTCATGGTCGCTGCGATCGTGGTAGCCGTACTGGTGATGATGCTGGCTGCGGGCACCATCAGCGAATTCATCGACAAGCACCCGTCGCTGAAGATGCTGGCGCTGTCGTTCCTGCTGGTGGTGGGTACGGTGCTGATCGCCGAATCCTTCGACGTGCATGTGCCAAAAGGCTACGTCTACTTCGCCATGGCGTTCTCGCTGGCAGTAGAAGCGGTAAACATCAAGATGCGTACCGCTATCGCGAAAAAGAAGAAACAGCAGGATCCTGTGAAACTGCGCAAGGACATTCCGGGTCAATAAACCTGACCCGCTGCTGTTGATCGTTGTTGATCGTTCCCACGCTCCGCGTGGGAATGCCGCCTCTGGACGCTCCGCGTCCGCCCTCAAAGCGACGCAGAGCGTCACGGGATGCATTCCCACGCAGAGCGTGGGAACGATCTTCATGACAGTTTTGTTTCAATCCCCACTTTAGCTATGCGATGCTGGCGCAGAGCCCATTCGCCAACTACAGCTTAAGTACAAGACGTAGAACGGCACGCGGCAATTCTCATTTGCTCTTTCTGGAGCACACCCACACGGGGGGCCGAGCATGCTGACCTTGCTCAATCTGCTTTCCGCCGTGACCCTGCTTATCTGGGGCACGCACATCGTCCGTACCGGCATCTTGCGGGTCTACGGTTCCAACTTGCGCCAAGTCATCGGGCAGAACATGTCCAAGCGCTGGCTGGCGTTTATCGCCGGTATCCTGGTGACGGCCATGGTCCAGAGCAGCAACGCCACGGCGATGCTGGTGACGTCGTTTGTCGGCCAGGGCTTGATGGGCCTTATGCCGGCGCTGGCGACCATGCTCGGTGCCGACGTCGGCACGGCGTTGATGGCGCGGGTACTGACTTTCGACCTGTCCTGGCTGTCGCCACTGCTGATTTTTCTTGGGGTGATTTTCTTCCTCTCGCGTAAACAGACACGGGCAGGGCAGATGGGCCGCGTCGGTATCGGCCTGGGCCTGATCATTCTGGCCCTGCAACTGATTGTCGAAGCCGCAGGGCCGATTACCCATGCCCAAGGCGTCAAAGTTATCTTTGCCTCGCTGACCGGCGATATTCTGCTGGATGCCTTGGTCGGCGCGCTGTTTGCGATGATTTCCTACTCCAGCCTGGCCGCCGTGCTGCTGACCGCAACCCTGGCCGGTGCCGGTGTGATCGGCTTGCACGTGGCCATCGGCCTGGTGATCGGCGCCAACATCGGCAGTGGTGTGCTGGCCTTCCTCAGCACCAACATGCAGAACGCTGCCGGCCGCCAGGTCGCACTGGGCAGCTTGTTGTACAAACTGATCGGCCTGTTGCTGATTATTCCGGTGCTCGACCCTCTCGTACGCTGGATGGATGGTTTGGACTACAGCGCCCAAGGCATGGTCATCACCTTCCATGTGCTCTACAACACCACGCGCTGCCTGATCCTGCTGCCCACCATCGGGCCAATGGCGCGCCTGTGCGCCTGGCTGCTGCCGGAACAACAGGAGACCAACGGCAAAGCCAGGCCACGTCACCTGGACCTGGCCTCGCTCGCCACCCCAAGCCTGGCGCTGGCCAACGCCGCTCGCGAGACCCTGCGCCTGGGCGACCTGATCGACAACATGCTCACCGCCATGCTCGAAGTACTGCGTGGCAAGCAAACCGCCATTACCCAGGAAATGCGCAGCCTCAGCGATGACGTCGAGGCCCTCTACAGCGCGATCAAGCTTTACCTGGCGCAAATGCCCCGCGAAGACCTCAGTGAACAGGACAGCCGCCGCTGGGCCGAGATCATCGAGCTATCGATCAACCTCAAGCTGGCCGGCGACCTGATCGAACGTATGCTGCGCAAAGTCCAGCAGCAGAAAACCTCACAGCGCCGACAGTTCTCCGAAGTCGGCCTGGAAGAACTCACCGGCCTGCACAGCCAGTTGATTGCCAACCTGCGCTTGGGCCTGTCGGTGTTTCTCAGCGCCGACCCCGAAAGCGCCCGCCAACTGCTGCGTGAAAAGCGCCGTTTCCGCGCCCAGGAGCGCCGCCTGGCCCACGCCCACGTCAGCCGTCTGCAGCGTAAAATCGTACAGAGCATGGAGACCAGTTCCTTGCACCTGGAGCTGATTGCCGACATGAAACGCCTGAACTCGTTGTTTTGCAGCAGTGCTTATGTAGTGTTGGAAACCTCAGACACCGGCGCACTCTCTGCCGAAGATATTGCCGACATCACTCATTCGCCCTGAACATACGATGGCCCGTGAAGTCAGTTAACAATGGACCTCACCCGCCAGGAAGCTTGTTATGCGTCGCCTGTTACTTGCCTGCCTGCTCATGGGCTCGGCACACACCTTTGCCTTCGACCGCCTGCAAGTCGAAGGCTACACCTTGCCCAACGGCCTGCAATTGCTGCTCAAGCCGGGCACCGAGCGTGGGCACGTGGCGATCCGCCTGGTGGTCGGCGTAGGCCTGGATGACTTTCCCTGCGACGAAAAAGAACTGCCGCACTTGCTCGAACACTTGCTGTTCAGCGGCATCGACGGCGGTGGTGAAGGCGACCTTGAGGACCGCATGCAAGCCCTCGGCGGCGAATGGAACGCCTACACCAGCAATGCCGATACCACCTTTGTGATCGAGGCACCCGCGCAAAACCAGCGCAAGGTGCTGGACCTGTTACTGGCGATCCTCACCCGCACCGAACTGACCGACGCGAACATCAATGCCGCAAAAAAAGTGGTCGAGCGCGAAGACGGCGGCCATTACTCGCACCTGCAACGCTTGCTCGACCGCCAGGACCTGGGTCACACCGCCAGCAACCAATTGGCCGTCGAACTGGGGCTCAAATGCGCCGAACGTGCCGAAGTCAGCCAACTGACCCGTGATCAATTGCAAACCCTGCGCACACATTGGTACGCGCCCAACAACATGACCCTGATTATCGTCGGCGACCTCGACAAACTGCTTCCGGCGTACCTGGAGCGCACTTACGGTCAACTTGATCCGGTCGAACCCACCGAGCACCGGCCGCTGCCGGAAATCCAGCACACCGCCGCCAGCCATCGCGACCTTATCCACGGCTGGGTTGGTGACAGCGCCAAACTGCACTGGCTGTTCCCCGAACCGGTTTTGGACGACCAACACGATGAAACCTACGATTTGCTCAAGGACTACCTCGACTGGGCGCTGTACCGTCAGCTGCGCCTCAAGCACGGTTTGTCCTACGGCCCATGGAGTGAGCGCGAAGTGCTCGGCGGCGTCGGCTTCCTCAGCCTGAATGCCGACCTTGAGCGCGACAAACTCCCTGAGGCTGAACAGGTGTTGCAGAACCTCACGGCACAACTGCTCAAGGACGGCCTCGACCCAGCGGTATTCGCCCGCCTGCAGCAAGCTGCCATCGCGCGCCAAGCCTGGGCGGTGCAGGGTAACAGCGCGCTGGCCGACTATTACTGGAGCGCTGCCGGCGACTATGCCGATGGCCATATCAGCGACCCGGCCAAGCGCATCAAGGCCGTCAACCTGGCGCAAACCAACCAGGCCATGCGCGAGGTTTTTAACCAGAAGGGCTACTGGCGCATCGAAAAACCCTTGCTGAGCTATGACGCCCTGAGCTGGATCGGTGCCGGTGTACTCGTGCTGATCGCCAGTGTGTTGATCGGCGTGCGCCTTTATCGCAAACGGATCACGTAATGAGGCACCGAACACAGGGCTAAGACGTTATTCTGTCTGGGATTTTTCCTACACCAATTGTGAATCGCCAATGCCAAATCTACCGCCCCTTATCCAGCGCATTATCGAACTGATCAAGCGCTATCCAGGGGTGATCGCACTCGGCGGTTTCATATCCGGTGTGTGCAGCTTCATCCTGGTGGACCGCCAGCAGGGCATGGCCAGCTGGATCGCGGTGATCATGCTGGTGAGCTGGCTGTGGCTGATGCTGGAAAACAGCTTTACCCAGCTGTTCGCCAAAGTCTTCAAGCGCGAAATCCCCGAGCCGCTGCTGCGCTACGCGACCCAGATGATCCACCAGGAAAGCCTGTTCTTCGTATTGCCGTTCTTTTTCGTCACCACCGCCTGGAACAGCGGCCAATCCGTATTCACTGGCCTGCTCGGCGCGGCGGCGCTGGTGTCGATCACCGACCCGCTGTACTACAAGTGGCTGGCACCCAAGCGCTCGCTGTTCCTGGCGCTGCACACCCTGACCTTGTTCGCGGCACTGCTCACCGCACTGCCCATCATCATGCACCTGACTACCGCCGAGAGTTACAAATTGGCGCTCGGCGTGGCCATGGCGCTGTCGATCCCGAGCCTGGCCGCGAGCCTGCCGCTGCGCAGCGTCAAAGGCTGGGCGATGCTGCTCGGGGTGACGGCCGCCATCGGCTGCGCCGGTTGGTTCCTGCGCAGCTGGGTGCCGCCGGCCACATTGTGGATGACCGAAGTGGCGATCAGCACCCAGCTGCAAGACCGCACACCGGGCGATGACCTCAAGGAAGTCACCGCCGCGCAACTGCGCAGCGGCGGGCTGTACGCTTACACCGCGATCAACGCGCCACGCGGGCTTGATGAGCGGATTTACCATGTGTGGAAATTCAACGGCCAAGAGGTCGACCGCATCGCCCTGGATATCCATGGCGGACGCAAGGAAGGCTATCGCGCCTGGACCCACAAGCAGAATTTCCCGGCCGACGCGGTCGGGCGCTGGCAGGTGCAGGTGTTGACGGAGGATGGGCAAGTCATCGGCGTGCTGCGTTTTAAAGTCACTGACCCAGCACAAACGGACAACCCAAAGTAGGCCGTATCGTGCTATTACGTAGCAATTGTGGATAGCCAAACAAGCTCGGAGCTTATGACCACTCGTACCACGGCCGGCGCAGCCCACCTCGACACCTCCAGCGTTCCCCCGTTGCTCAGGATTACGGGGGACTGGACGCTTGCCCACTACGCCAATCTTAAAAAGCTGAGCGACAAGCTCGACGGCCAATACGACGCCGGTGCACGCATCGACCTCAATGGCCTCGGCGCCCTGGATACCGCGGGTGCCTCGCTGCTGGTCGAGTTGCTGGGCCCGGAGCGCATCGAGCATTCCGCCGAGCAGACCGATTGCAGCTTGTCTACCGCCGACCGGGCACTGCTCAAAACCGTCTACCGCTCCCTGAACGATTTCTGCGTACCCGACAAAGAGCCGGAAGAAGCCGTCGGTATCCAAGTGCTGGCGCGTATCGGTCGAGCTGTCGACACGGTATGGCAGGACGGCATGAAACTGCTGGGCTTTATCGGCCTGATCCTCGAAACCTTCGCCCGTGGCGTTTTGCGCCCCAAGCGCTGGCGCATCACACCGATGGTCGCGCATATCGAACAAACCGGCCTCGACGCTGCGCCCATCGTCGCGTTGCTGACCTTTCTGGTGGGCGCCGTGGTGGCGTTCCTCGGCGCCACCGTGCTCAAAAGCTTCGGTGCGACGATTTTTACCGTGGACCTGGTGGCGTTTTCTTTCCTGCGAGAATTCGGCGTATTGCTTACCGCCATCCTGATCGCAGGCCGAACGGCCAGCGCCTTTACCGCGCAAATCGGCTCGATGAAGGCTAACGAAGAAATCGACGCGATCCGCACCCTGGGCCTGGACCCGATGGAACTGTTGGTGCTGCCACGGGTAATGGCGCTGCTTGTGTCGCTGCCGATGCTGACATTTTTGGCGATGCTCTCGGGGATTGTCGGCGGCGGCGTGGTGTGTGCCGTCGCCCTGGATATTTCACCGGCGATGTTTCTCTCGCTGCTGCAATCGGACATTGGCGTGCAGCACTTTTTGGTGGGGATGGTGAAAGCGCCGATTTTCGCCTTCCTGATCGCGGCGATTGGCTGCCTCGAAGGCTTCAAGGTCAGCGGCAGCGCCGAATCGGTCGGCGCGCACACCACCTCCAGCGTGGTGCAGTCTATTTTCGTGGTGATTGTGCTGGATGCGGTCGCCGCGATGTTCTTTATGGAGATGGGCTGGTGAGTCGTCTACACCGTGCGCCCACTGAGGCGGTGATCGAAGTGCGCGGCCTGTGCAATCGCTTTGGCAGCCAGAGCGTGCACGAAAACCTCGATCTGGATTTGTACAAAGGCGAGATCCTCGCGGTGGTCGGCGGCTCCGGCAGCGGCAAGTCGGTACTGCTTCGCAGCATCGTCGGCCTGCGGCGGCCCAGCGAAGGTGAGGTGCGGGTATTCGGCAAGAACCTGCCCAATTTGTCGGAACATGAACGCTCGCTGGTGGAACGGCGCTTTGGCGTGCTGTTCCAGAAGGGTGCGCTGTTTTCCTCGCTGACGGTCACCGAAAACGTCGCCCTGCCGTTGATCGAACACGCCGGCCTCAGCCGTCGCGACGCCGAACACTTGGCGGCAGTCAAGCTAGCGCTGGCGGGGCTGCCTTTGTCGGCGGCGGATAAATACCCGGCGTCACTGTCCGGCGGCATGATCAAGCGCGCGGCCCTGGCACGCGCCCTGGCCCTGGACCCGGACATTCTGTTCCTGGACGAACCCACCGCCGGCCTCGACCCGATTGGCGCGGCGCAATTCGACCAACTGATCCTCACCCTGCGCGATGCGCTGGGCTTGAGCGTGTTCCTGGTCACCCACGACCTCGACACGCTCTACACCATCACCGACCGTGTGGCGGTGCTGGCGCAGAAGAAAGTGCTGGTGGCCGATGCCATCGATATCGTCTCGGAAACAGACGACGCCTGGATTCACGAATATTTCCACGGCCCCCGTGGCCGCGCGGCATTGGATGCCGCTCAATCGCTTAACGAGGTATGACATGGAAACCCGAGCCCATCATGTGATGATCGGTCTGTTCAGCGTGATCGTGGTGGTCGGCGCCATGCTGTTCGGCCTGTGGCTGGCCAAGTCCAGCGTCGACAGCGCCTTCCAGGACTACGAGGTGGTGTTCAACGAGGCGGTCAGCGGCCTGTCCCAAGGCAGTTCGGTGCAATACAGCGGGATCAAGGTGGGCGATGTCACCAGCCTGCGCCTGGACCCGAAAGACCCGCGCCGGGTACTCGCACGCATCCGCCTGGCCGGGCAGACACCGATCAAGGAAGACACCCAGGCCAAGCTGGCACTGACCGGCATCACCGGCACCTCGATCATCCAGCTCAGCGGTGGTACGCCGCAAAGCCCGGAGCTCAAGGGCAAGGACGGCAACCTGCCGGAAATTATCGCCTCGCCGTCCCCCATTGCGCGCCTGCTCAATAACAGCAACGACCTAATGACCAGCATCAACCTGCTGCTGCACAACGCCAACCACATGTTCTCGCGGGAGAACGTCGAGCGCCTGAGCAACACCCTGGACAACTTGCAACAAACCACCGGCGCCATTGCCGACCAACGCGGTGATATCAAGGTGGTGATGCAACAGTTGATGCAGGTGAGCAAGCAGGCGAGCGCCGCGCTGGAGCAAACCACCACGTTGATGCGCAATGCCAACGGCTTGCTCAATGACCAAGGCAAGCAAGCCTTCGGCAGTGCCGAGCAGGCCATGAAGTCGCTGGAACAAAGCACCACGACCATCAACACCTTGCTGACCAACAACAAAGACTCGGTGAACAGCGGCATGCAGGGCCTCAACGAACTGGCACCGGCCGTGCGCGAACTGCGCGAAACCCTCGGTTCGCTGCGCGCCATCTCCCGCCGCCTCGAAGCCAACCCCAGCGGTTACCTGCTGGGCAGCGACAAGAACAAGGAGTTCACGCCATGAAGCGTGCTTACCAAATAATCGCCCCGCTGGCCTTGGTACTGATCAGCGCCTGCTCGATCCTGCCCAAGCCGGATCCGTCTGATGTGTATCGCCTGGCGTCGGCGCCAACCAGCACCCAAGGCGCGCCGGTGAGCTGGTCGCTGCGTGTGTCCAAGCCGCAGAGCAGCGAGTTTCTCGACAGCCCGCGCATCGCCGTAGTGCCAAACGGCGACCTGATCAGCAGCTACGCGAACTCACGCTGGAGCGACCCGACGCCGGTGTTGCTGCGCAATCGGTTTACGGACGGTTTCCAGCGCGATGGGCGGGTGACGCTGCTGAGTACCGACGAGACCAACCTGCAGGCCGATTACGAGCTGGGCGGGCAGTTGCAGGCGTTTCAGAGTGAGTACCATGGCAGTGCGGTGGAGGTGGTGATCCGCCTGGATGCGCGGCTGGTGCGTGGCAGTGATCAGCGGATTATTGCCAGTCGGCGGTTTGAGGTGAAGCAGCCGGTCGGCGATACAAAAGTGCCCGCGGTAGTGGCGGCGTTTGGGCAGGCGGGGGATCGGTTGAATAAGCAGGTGGTGGAGTGGGTGGTGCAGCAGGGCAATGCTGCTGCGAAACGCTGAGTGCCTCTTCGCAGGCAAGCCAGCTCCCACATTTGACGGTGTTCACAAATCAAAATGTGGGAGCTGGCTTGCCTGCGATAGCGATCTAAGCCTTAACCAAAAAACCAGTAGCACACCGAAATTGCCGCCACCACACCGGCGAACTCCGCCAGCAGCGCACATCCAACCGCATGCCGCGCGCGCTGGATGCCCACCGAACCAAAGTACACCGCCAACACATAAAAGGTGGTCTCGGTACTGCCCTGAATCGTCGCCGCGACCAACGCCGGGAAGCTGTCCACGCCCTTGGCCTGCATGGTCTCGATCAACAGCGCCCGCGCTGCGCTGCCGGAGAACGGCTTGACCATCGCCGTCGGCAATGCATCGACAAAGCGCGTGTCCATGCCCGTCCAGGCCACCACATGGCGAATCCCCTCCAGGCCAAAGTCCAACGCCCCGGAGGCGCGCAATACGCCCACTGCACAAAGCATCGCCACCAGATACGGCAGCAGGTTCTTGGCAACATCGAAGCCCTCTTTGGCACCTTCGACAAATGCCTCATACACCTTCACCTTGCGCAACGCACCGATCACCAGAAACAGCATGATCAAGCCAAACAGCGTCAGGTTGCCGAGGATCGACGACAGGCCCGCCAGCGCCGTGGCGGACAGTGTCGCCAGCAACGCCATAAAGCCGCCCAGCATCAGCGCGCCGGGAATCAGATACGCCAGCACCACCGGGTCCCACAAGCGCAGGCGCTGCATGACAGCCACCGACAACAGGCCCACCAGCGTTGAGGCGCTGGTGGCCAGCAGGATCGGCAGGAACACCAGCGTCGGGTCGGCGGCGCCTTGCTGGGCGCGGTACATGAAGATCGTCACCGGCAACAGCGTCAGCGAGGACGCGTTAAGCACCAGGAACAGAATCTGCGCGTTGCTCGCGGTGTTGGGGATGGGGTTGAGTTCCTGCAACGCCTTCATGGCTTTCAGGCCAATCGGTGTGGCGGCGTTGTCCAGGCCCAGGCCATTGGCGGCGAAGTTGAGGGTGATCAAGCCGATGGCCGGGTGGCCAGCGGGCACTTCCGGCATCAAACGGCGAAACAGCGGGCCGAGCGCCTTGGCCAGCCAATCGACGATGCCCGCTTTTTCGGCGATGCGCAAAAAGCCCAGCCATAAGGTCAGGGTGCCGAACAGCAGCACCATCACGTCCACCGACAGTTTGGCCATGGCGAAAATGCTTTCGACCATCGCCGCAAAAATCCCGGCATTACCGCCAACCAGCCATTGCGCCAGTGCTGACACCATTGCCACGACAAAGAAGCTAAGCCACAGGCCATTGAGCATCAGTTGAATCCCCCGAAAGATGGGGCGAATGATAGCGGGGCTGGCAGAAACGACAAACCCCGGAATTTTCCGGGGTTTGTTTCAAAGCAGCGGTGCTATCAGCCGCGGGTAGCTTGTGCGGTCGGTGCGGCTTCTTTGCTGCGCCAGTGCGGCAGCGAGTTCCAGTAGCGCTCGCCCTTGGCATCGTCGTACATGCCTTCCCAACGAGAGATAACCAGAACGGCCAGGGCGTTGCCGATCACATTGAGTGCGGTACGCGCCATGTCCATCACACGGTCGACACCGGCGATAAAGGCCAGGCCTTCCAGCGGAATGCCCACGCTGCCCAGGGTAGCCAGCAACACCACGAAGGACACGCCGGGCACGCCGGCGATACCTTTGGAGGTGACCATCAGGGTCAGTACCAGCATCAGTTGCTGGCCAATCGACAGGTCGATGCCATACAGCTGGGCGATAAAGATGGCCGCGATACTCTGGTACAGGGTCGAACCGTCGAGGTTGAACGAGTAGCCAGTTGGCACTACGAAGCTGCAGATGGCCTTCGGCGCACCGTAGGCTTCCATCTTCTCGATCACACGCGGCAACACGGTTTCGGAGCTGGCGGTGGAGTAGGCCAGTACCAACTCATCCTTGAAGATGCGCATCAGCTTGAGAATCGAGAAGCCGAACAGGCGGGCGATCAGGCCCAGTACCGCAAAGGCGAAGAACAGGATGGCGACGTAAACCAGGATCACCAGCTTGGCCAGCGGCAGCAAGGAGGCGAAACCGAAGTTGGCGACGGTTACCGCGATCAAGGCAAATACACCGATTGGGGCGTACTTCATGATCATGTGGGTCACTTTGAACATGCTCTCGGACACGCCCTGGAACATGGTCACCAGCGGTTCGCGCAGCTCAGGCTTGAGGCTCGACAAGCCCAGGCCGAACAGCACCGAGAAGAAGATGATCGGCAGCATGTCGCCACGGGCAACGGCAGCGAAAATATTCGATGGGATCAGGTTGAGGATGGTTTCGATGAACGCATGCTCATGCTGCACTTCGGCGGCGGTGGCGGTGTATTTGGAAATATCGACGGTACCCAGGGTACTCATGTCGATGCCAGCGCCCGGGTGGAACAGGTTGGCAAGCAACAGGCCGACCACAATGGCGATGGTGGTGACCACTTCGAAGTAAAGAATGGTTTTGACGCCGATCCGCCCCAGCTTCTTCGCATCCCCTACGCCGGCGATGCCAACAATCAGCGAGGAAATCACAATCGGGATCACGATCATCTTGATCAGGCGGATAAAGATATCGCCCGCTGGCTGCAACACATTGCTGATCCACCAGGCTTTTTCAGCACTGAAATGGTTGAGCACTGCACCGATTGCGATCCCCAGTACCAAACCGATGAGGATCTGCCAGGCGAGGCTTAGCTTTGCCTTCTTCATGTCATTACCCTTACTTCAAGTGGACTTAAGGCAAATGCGCCACTCGCAACGCTCGGAAGCGAAAAAGTGTGCGCATTTGCCTCCATGGAAGGTCACCGCAGCATGGCCGAAATGGCTTACTGGCAGGCGAAAAAAGGCGCAACTATTCCCATGCAAGGGTTCGACGTCTAATGCCGTAAACGCCTACCCTATGCCGAATCGGCATGACTTTTTTTGAAATTAGCTGTCCGAACGGTCAGTTCAAATCCGCCATTAAAGCCCGTGAATATGCCGTTAACCGGCCAATACCGGCTCGCTCAGAGATGTTGGACGACTTATACAGGTTGGCGAAAATGCCTGGGAATTCACTGACCTGGCGCCAGAAATGTCCTATGGCGCAGCCAAAATTTTCTCGATAGATGGTCGCCACGAAACACCAAGTAATGGTTAGGCGCGCGCAAAAGAGAAATTGTCGGCTATGAGCCGTATAAGAAGCGGAGCATGAGAGTGACAAGCCCGTCGCAAGTTCAGCAAGCGTGAGGGCTTGTGAACTTGCGTCGCAGCTTTTCACCTGACCCGGCCCTTGCGCAGGCACTCCCTGTACCCGTAGGTCACGCCGATCTCGATTGATCAGAGCAACCCGGCCCCCTGGTCATGCATCACCCTTGGCGGGCGATGCAGACAGAAAGAAGCGAGGGGCTTCTTTCTATGGACGCCGGCTCCGCAGACGACAGACGCATCAGACGGAACCTAGTACCAATTCGGATCTTTCTTAAGCTGCTCCATCAGCAGCTTTTGCATGCCTTCGTTCGGCTTACCGATAAAACGGTAATCGGCGTGCCGTGTCGGGGATTTGTCTGCCGGCAAACCGGCCGGGACTTCCACCAACATGGCGTAGGCATCTTCCTTGTCGAGGCTAAAGGCAACGATCAGGCGCTTGTTCAGGCACGTATCTGCAGTCTCACAGAGCGGCCCCACCAAATACTTGTCGCCATCTTCTTCAACGGCATTCATTTGCTCGGCCGTACCGGACAGGTTCATCACCCATTCCGGCAAGCGCTGTTCTTTCTTCACCACGCTTTGCCAGGTTTCGCGGTACTGCTTATCCGCACTAAGCAATTCGTTGGCTCGGGATTGGCCGTCATTGGCGGCCATCACCAGCCCGCTGCCGCCCAAGAGCAGGGCGGCAGCCATGGCTTTAAAGGACAAAATGGTCATATTCAGCCTCGGCCGCGACGACCAAAGAAGAACGAAGCGATGAACATCACCAGGAAAACCACAAACAGAATTTTTGCGATACCCGTGGCGGTGCCCGCGATACCACCGAAGCCCAGGACTGCAGCCACAATGGCGATGATCAGAAATGTGATTGCCCAACTCAACATGGTGATTCTCCTTACGCTTTTATAGGGGTAACAGCGGTAGTGCCGTGCAGCCGCTCAACACAAGCGACCTTTTCTTGCTTAGAACACCCAGCGCTCTTGGGTTGGCAATTCACCCAGGGTTGAATCCTGGCCTGCCACTCTCAATTGCGGGGCGGTTACTTCAGTAGTAGCGCTGGCGCTGCCAACGGAACGGAAATGGGTTTGGGTCATCGACGGACGTTCGAATTGCGCGGTTTGCTGCTGACTTTGCTGCCAATGCTGCATCTGCTGGCCGGCAATCAACGTGACCATCAAAGCCAGGCTGGCGAACAGACCTTGCTGCAAGCGCAGTGGCGATACACGTAGTTGGCTGAGGCTTTGGCGAGTCATGCTGCATTTCTCCCGCATTTTGACTATTCGTTGGGAGAGCTATTGCAGAGTGCATGCCAGTTTTTTTACAAAATAAAACTCAATAAAATCAATTAGTTATAGATACACCAATACAGTATCGAACAGCATCCTGCACGATGCCCCTTTGCAGGCCGTGCGAAATGCACGATGGTCAGTGGTCGGGTCAATGGATCGAAACAACCGCGGGCGTTGCCGAATTGGCAAGAAGGCAAGAAAACGCCATCAATCGGCGCCTTTGTAGGGGAACGTGAAGATACCTGCGCGAAGATGCCTTTTATGAATCAGAATAAACCATGCAACTTGCCCGATTAATCCGGGACTAAACACCATCATTTATAGTTAAGGAGCGCGGGACAGATGGAATCAGCCAAGGAACTTCAAGGCCGCATTCTTTTAGTGGATGACGAATCCGCGATCCTCCGCACCTTCCGTTACTGCCTGGAAGATGAAGGCTACAGCGTAGCCACTGCCAACAGCGCCGCCCAAGCCGATGCCTTGATGCAGCGTCAGGTATTCGACCTGTGCTTCCTGGACCTGCGCCTGGGTGAAGACAATGGCCTGGATGTGTTGGCCCAGATGCGCATCCAGGCGCCATGGATGCGCGTGGTGATTGTGACCGCGCATTCGGCTGTAGACACCGCCGTTGACGCGATCCAGGCCGGCGCCGCCGACTACCTGGTCAAGCCGTGCAGCCCCGATCAACTGCGCCTGGCCACCGCCAAGCAGTTGGAAGTGCGCCAGCTCTCCGCACGCCTGGAAGCACTGGAAGGCGCAGTGCGCCAACCCAAGGACGGCCTCGATTCCCACAGCCCGGCGATGATGGTGGTACTGGAAACTGCGCGTCAGGTGGCTGGCACCGATGCCAATATTTTGATCCTCGGTGAGTCCGGCACCGGTAAAGGCGAGCTGGCCCGGGCCATTCACGGGTGGAGCAAACGCTCGAAAAAATCCTGCGTGACCATTAACTGTCCGTCACTGACAGCCGAGCTAATGGAAAGCGAGTTGTTCGGCCATAGCCGTGGCGCGTTTACCGGCGCCAGTGAGAGCACGCTGGGCCGCGTTAACCAAGCCGACGGCGGCACGCTGTTTCTCGACGAGATCGGCGACTTTCCCCTGACGTTGCAGCCAAAACTGCTGCGATTCATTCAAGACAAGGAATATGAGCGCGTAGGCGACCCGGTCACTCGACGTGCTGATGTGCGCATCCTCGCGGCCACCAACCTGAACCTGGAAGACATGGTGCGCGACGGCCGTTTCCGGGAAGACTTGCTCTACCGCCTCAACGTCATCACCCTGCACCTGCCGCCCCTGCGCGAGCGCAGTGAAGACATCCTGACTCTGGCCGACCGTTTCCTGGCGCGCTTCGTCAAGGAGTATGCCCGACCTGCACGCGGTTTCAGCGATGCCGCCCGTGAAGCGCTGCTTAACTACCGCTGGCCGGGCAATATCCGCGAACTGCGTAACGTGGTGGAGCGGGCCAGCATCATTTGCCCGCAGGAAAAGGTTGAAATCAGCCACCTCGGGATGGCCGAACAGCCGACCAACAATGCCCCGCGTATTGGCGCAGCACTGAGCCTGGACGAACTGGAGAAAGCCCATATCGGCGCCGTTCTCGCTACCAGCGACACCTTGGATCAAGCGGCCCGCACGCTGGGCATCGACGCGTCGACCCTGTACCGCAAACGTAAACAGTACAACCTGTGAGCTGTACCTTATGAAGCTTGCGATGAAACTGCGCACTCGGTTGTTTCTGAGTATCTCAGCGCTGATAACCGTCGCCCTGTTGGGACTGGTCCTGGGACTGGTCAGCGTCATGCAAATGGCCAAGAGCCAGGAGTCGCTGATCCGCAGCAACTTTATCACCCTGGACCTGGGCCTCAAGCTGCGCCAGACCTTGGGCGACCAGTTGATCCTGATGCTGGAGGAGCAGCCCGACCCCGCTGCCCTGCAGACGTCCAAGCAGAACTATTTTGCCCTGCTGGACCAGGGCATCGCCCATGAGCAGCAGGACGGCAGAACCAGTGGCTTCAGCCAGGCACGCATCGACTACCTGAATTTCCTCAAGGCGTTTGACGAGGCTCAGCAAAGCTCACTGGCCAACAATAAAAACGAAAAACTCACCGAAACCTTCAATGCACTGCGTAACGGACTGATCGCTGAACACAAAGGCGCCCTGGAAAATATCAACGACAGCGAGCACAAGTCGCGCAATCGCGCCTTGTTAATCGCCGGCTTGCTGGGGCTGGTCGGCCTGGCGGTGTTGATCATCGGCTTCGTCACCGCCCATGGCATCGCCCGGCGCTTTGGCGGGCCAATTGAAGCCTTGGCCAAGGCCGCCGACAAGATCGGGCAAGGCGATTTCGAAGTGACGCTGCCGATCTCATCGGCGGCAGAAATGAATCAGCTGACCCGTCGTTTCGGCATCATGGCCGAAGCACTGCGTCAGCATCAGGCGACCAATATCGATGAATTGCTGGCCGGCCAGCAACGCCTGCAAGCAGTGCTCGACAGCATCGACGACGGCTTGCTGATGATTGACCGCCAAGGCCGTCTGGAACACCTTAACCCCGTGGCACAGCGCCAGTTGGGCTGGGACGAAGAGCGCCTCGGCCAGGGCTTGGGTGAAGCCTTGGGTCGCCCTGAAATGGATGAGCAGCTGCAACTGGTGCTGCGCGGCGGCAACCTGGAGCGCGCGCCGGACGATCTGGAAGTGGAAGTCGAAGGCGAACTGCGCCTGCTGACCTACAGCCTGACGCCGGTCAGCCATACCCAAGGGCATATTCTAGGTGCGGTGATGGTGCTGCATGACGTCACCGAACAACGCGCGTTCGAACGTGTGCGCAGCGAGTTCGTATTGCGCGCCTCCCACGAATTACGCACGCCGGTGACGGGCATGCACATGGCCTTCGGGCTGTTTCGCGAACGGGCGAAGTTTCCCGCCGAGTCCCGTGAGGCCGACCTGCTGGATACGGTCAATGAAGAAATGCAGCGCCTGATGCAGTTGATCAACGACCTGCTCAACTTCTCGCGCTACCAGAACGGTCTGCAAAAACTCACGCTCGGGCCATGCGATGTCACTGATTTGCTCGAGCACGCACGAGCCCGGTTCACGGAGCCCGCGAACGCACAACACATCGAACTGCTGGTGGAAGCCCAATCGGAACTGCCCAGGCTGTACGCCGACCAGGTTCAACTCGAGCGTGTACTCGATAACCTTCTAGGCAATGCTTTGCGACATACCGCCAATGGTGGCCAGATTCGCTTGCAGGCGCGTCGCCACGGCGAACGGGTGATTATCAGCGTTGAAGATAACGGCGAGGGTATTGCCTATGGCCAACAGGGGCGCATCTTTGAACCTTTCGTACAAGTAGGCCGCAAGAAAGGCGGCGCTGGCCTGGGGCTGGCGTTGTGCAAGGAGATCGTACAGTTGCACGGCGGTCGCATGGGCGTGTATTCGCGGCCGGGGCAGGGTACGCAGTTCTATATGGCGTTGCCGTTGTAGCCTGGATAAAAAAATGTGGGAGCGGGCTTGCCCGCGATGATGGTGGTTCAGCCAAAACTTTGTTGACTGACACTCCGTCATCGCGGGCAAACCCGCTCCCACATTTGAATGGGGTTACACCTTTAGCGGCGGTTCAATGCGCTCAGGATAGCTGCACTTTCCGCATCCGGCGTGCCGTCGAACCGTGATGGCCGGAAGTGCATCTGGAACGCCGCGATCACATGGCGCGTGGCCACATCCAGCTCACCCGTCTGCGGCGTCTGGTAGCCCAGACGCGCCAGTTCTTCCTGGAACCACGTAATACTCGGCAGGCTAACGGCATACTGTTGCTGGAACCGAGCCACCGCCTGTGCATCCGGCCACACGCCCAAACCTTCAGCCGCCAGGCGCTTCCACGGGAACAACGGGCCTGGGTCGAGCTTGCGCAATGGCGCAATGTCGCTATGGCCGATAATGTTTTTGGGGGCGATGCCGTTGCGCTTGCTGATGTCCTTGAGCAACACCACCAACGACTGCACCTGGGCCTCGGAGTACGGGTACCACAGGCGGCCGGTCGGCGCGTCTGTATAACCTGGGTTCACGATCTCGATGCCAATGGAGCTGGAATTGAGCCAGGTGCGGCCCGCCCATTCGCTTTCACCGGCGTGCCAGGCGCGCTGGCTCTCGTCTACCAGCTTGTAGATGGTGCCTGAAGCATCATCGCCAATGAGGTAATGGCTGCTGACCTGGCCGTGCGTGAGCAGCGCCAGGGAGCGTTCAAGGCTGGCGGAGGTGTAATGGACAATGACGAACTGCACGCGGTTGTCGTGGTTCAAAGAAGGGTGGCTGGTGTTCAGCCGCGGGCCGCTGGCGCAGCCGGCGAGCAAAAGAAGCACAAAGGCAATGCAAAAGGATTTCATGGCGGAAGACAGTACGCAGAAGACGATAATGCAACAGTGTAACGGATGGTTCGGGGCTCGACGGTCAAATCACAAAATGGAACATCTTTTACGCCGCCTGCACCCGGTTGCGTCCAGCGGCCTTGGCCCGATACAACGCCTCATCGGCACGCTTTAGCGCCAGGTCACTGCGTTCTCCCGGCAGGAACTGTGCCACGCCCATGGACACCGTGATGGTCACCGGCTCGCCTTTGAAGTGGAACGGGCATGCCTCGATGGCCGAACGCAGCACCTCACCCACGTCCAAAGCATCTGCCAAACCTGAGTCAGGCATCAACAATACAAACTCTTCACCCCCAAATCGCGCGATAAAATCGCCGGAGCGCAGGCGCTTGCGCAACACATTGGCGATGATCTTCAGCACCTTGTCGCCGGCCAAGTGGCCGTAGCCATCGTTGATGCGCTTAAAGTGGTCCAGGTCGAGCATGGCCAGTGACAGGCTGTTGCCGCGCTGATGCCAGCTATTCACTTCATGATCCAGGCGCTCGCTCCAGGCCGCACGGTTGGGCAGGCCGGTGAGCGGGTCGATCAAGGCCTTCTGGCGCTGCACTTCCAAATGCTCGCGATAACCTTGGGCTTCCTGCTCCATGTTCGCCACCCGCTCGGCCAGGCTTTTGAGCCGCGCCGCGACTTCCTGCTCGCGCTGGTCACGCTGCTGCCGGTGTTCGTCCATGGTGCCGAGCAAGCCTTCAAGGTGGCTTTCCAGCACATGCTTGAGGCTGTCCAGGTCAGCAGCTTCCTGCACGCTGCTTTGCAGGCCGTCGACCTGTTCACGGATCTGCGTATCCAGCTCCCGTGCGGCCGAGCGGCTGTCGGCGTGCCCCTCACTGGCCACCTGCAGATGGCCCTGGAAGGCTTCGAGGCGTTCATTAAGCTGCTTGAGGTAGGCCTCGAACTCATGCTGGCCACTGTCGGTAATCGCCAGCATCAGCACCGCCAGGTCATCGAGGATCGGCAGCAATTCGTACCAGTTCAAGCCGTGGGCCAAGCGCTCGCGCATGGCTTCGGCCTGGGGCCGGTGGCGCTCGGGTAAGGACAGATCCTCCAGCAAGCCAAGCAAGGTGTCTTCGATATGCTTGGCGACCGAGCTATAGGACGGCTCGGGGGAGTCGGGCAGGGCGTAGGTGCCGTCCGGTTGCAGCGCATCGGGATCGGGCTCGCAGGGTTCCAGCACGGGCGGAAGCGACAGGCTGCCGATGAGCGTTTGATCTGGCGTGTCGACCTCAAACTGCGGCTCTTCGATAAATGCAGCAAGGGCGCTTTCGGGCGCGGCTTCCTCTAGTGCTGGCTCGGGCATCTCTGGCTCAGAGACTTCGTCAGGCCCGACGGGGGCTTGCTCCGGCGCCGGTGCCTCAAAGGCAAAGGCTTCGCGGGCGACTTCAGCCACTTTGACCGGCTCAGCGGGTTCAGGCTGCGCGGCGGCCGGCGTTACCGGCAATGGCGCAAAAGCGCGCAAGGCTTGGGTCAGCTCTTCGGATTGCACGGGCTCCAGTGGCTCGGGCGCGGCTTTGGCAGCAGCAGGTTTCGACGCCGGCGGTTGCGGTGCATAGAGCGGGGCAGATTCAACCACCGGCGCCTCATTCGACACATCCTTTGCACCAAACAGGCGTTGCAGCAGGCCTGGCCCAGGACGCGCGGCTTCGCCTTCCGGCTCCAGGTTATTCAGCGCTTGCCCTTGCAGGCTGCTCAATTCGCTGAGCAGCAGCGGGATCTCACGCGCCTGGCCGACTCGGCCATCAAGCTGCTTGGCGAAGGTTTTCAGCGGGCGGGCGACTTCACGCGGCAGGGGCAGTTTCTGCAACTGCGCGACCAAGGCCGTCAGCGCGGTGCTGATCTGGTCGACCCGGGTTTCGCGGCGCTGCTCCGAGTCGAGCACGGCCTTTTCCAGGCGTGGCAGCAAGGCGGCGAGGGCGGCGTCCATGTCGTCGGTGCGCACCACATCGCGCATCTCCTTCATGCATTGGTCAACCGCACGGTCGGTGCCTTCCGCCGCCAGCGTGCTGCGCACCAGGCCTCGGCGCAACAGGTCGAGACGGGCAGCCCAGCGGCGTTCGAGCTTGTCTTGCTGCTCAACGCTTTTAAGGTATTTCTCTTTCCAGCGCTGGGCGTCGTCGCTCATGCAAGCGGGCCACTGGTGCCTGGGCTCAACGCGGGTAATGCGTCAGCCGTGAGCGAACCCGGCAGACGAATCTCTACCGCGACCGGCAGGTGATCGGAAATGGGCTGCGCCAGCACCTGCACGCTTTCCAGTGTGAGGCTCGGGCTTAGCAGGATATGGTCGAGACAACGTTGCGGGCGCCAGCTGGGGAACGTGGCTTCGACTTGCGGCGCCAGTAACCCGAGGTCGCGCAACGGGGAATTCTGCAACAGGTCGGTGGCATGAGTGTTCATGTCACCCATCAGTACCTGGTGTTTGTAGTTGCCGATCAGATCACGCACGTAGGCCAACTGGAGGTTGCGTGTACGCGCTCCAAGCGCCAGGTGCATCATCACCACCACCAAGGCTTCCGGGCCTTCGCCGAAACGCACAAGAATCGCGCCGCGCCCTTTTGGGCCGGGCAACGGGTGATCTTCGATGGCTGTCGGCTTCAAGCGGCTGAGCACGCCATTGCTGTGCTGTGCCAGGCGCCCGAGGTTGCGGTTGAGTTGCTGATACCAATAAGGGAAAGCACCGAGATGGGCGAGATGCTCCACCTGATTGACATAACCGGAGCGCATGCTGCCGCCGTCGGCTTCCTGCAAGGCGACCAGATCGAAGTCGTTGAGCAGGTCGCCGATTTTCTGCAGATTACCGGTACGCCCTTTGTGCGGCAGCAGATGCTGCCAGCCACGGGTGAGGTAGTGCCGATACTTCTCGGTACTGTTGCCCACCTGAATATTGAAGCTGAGCAGCCGCAGACGACTGTCTGCCGGCAAGCCCGTGGACTCCAGGTGGTGTTCGTTGACCCGCGGTTCATGCAGGCCAACGCTACGTTCAGTACCCCAGCCGCGCATGATGGCCCCCTTACTTGGCTGCGCGCTCTTTAGCGATCAGTTGGTCGGCAACATTGAGGGTTTGCTCAGGACCACCGGTAGTGCCCAGGTCGAAACGGTATTTGCCGTTGACGATCATGGTCGGTACGCCTTGTACGCCGTACTTCTGGGCGAGTTCCTTGGCCTGTTTGATTTGGCCCTGGATAGCGAAGGAGTTGAAGGTGGCCAGGAACTTGTCCTTGTCGACGCCTTGGGTGGCAACAAAGTCAGCCATTTCGTCAGGCTTGGTCAGGCGCTTGCCTTCTTTTTGAATCGCATTAAATACAGCGTTGTGAACCTTGTGCTCGACACCCATGGCTTCCAGGGTCAGGAACAGTTGGCCGTGGGCATCCCATGGGCCGCCGAACATGGCCGGGATGCGTCGGAAGTTAACGTCGGACGGAAGTTTTTCGGCCCAAGGATTGATAGTCGGCTCAAAGGCGTAGCAATGCGGGCAGCCATACCAGAACAGCTCCACCACTTCGATCTTGCCTGGCTCCGAGACCGGAACCGGGTTGGCCAATTCAACGTAGGTTTTACCGGCTTCAAGCGGCACGTCGGCAGCTTGCGCGGTCATGCCGAAAAGGCTGACAGTGACGAGAGCGGCGCTGAGGATCAGATTACGCATGCTTTACTCCTGGACAAATAAAGTCGCCTCACGCGACCTTTAGTTGTGACAGGTCTACGCGGGCATGAGTTCGTTAGTGTAACGGCACCGGCCACAAAAAAGGGCGGCCTAAGCCACCCTTTTTATGCTTGCATCGATGGATTAATCGAGCGTTAACGTCGCAGGTCCAATCAGTGCAGGCCCTGAATATAGCTGGACAGCGCTTCGATATCTTTATCCGAAAGTTTCGCCGCAATGTCAGTCATCATTTTGTTGCTGGCATCGCCATCGATGGAGCGAACCTTCTCGCGGAAGTCCTTCAACTGCTTGGCTGTGTATTGGGCGTGCTGACCACTCAGGTGGGGAAAACCCGCCTCGGCCAGCCCACTGCCACCTGCGATGTGACAAGCCTTACAGGCAGGCATGCCACCGATAGGTTGGTCTTCAGCGAGTTTGCCGCCTTGAAACAACGCCTGGCCTTTATCAACGAGCTTCGGATCAGCAGCTCCCACACTGCCTTTCTGGCTGGCAAAATACGCCGCGATGTCCGCCAGGTCCTGATCGCTGAGATTAGTCAGCAAGCCGGTCATTTCCAGCACCGTGCGCTTGCCGTCCTTGATGTCGTGCATCTGCTTGGTCAGGTAACGCTCACCCTGGCCTGCCAGTTTGGGGAAGTTCGGCGCCGGGCTGTTGCCATCCGGTCCATGGCAAGCACCACATACGGCGGCTTTCGCTTGACCGGCAGTGGCATCACCTTTAAGGGGGCCCTCTGCAGCGACGGCAGCGCCAGTGATGCCCAAGGTCAACAGCAGACTCACGATCAGTTTGTTCATCAGCTAATCCAACTACGGCTAAGGGTTTAAGAGTTATCTACCGGGTTTACTCACCATCAACGCGTTGATGGCCTGGTAATCCTCAGTACTGCAGTCCATGCACAAACCACGCGGCGGCATTGCCTTGAAACCCTGAGTCACGTGTTGCATCAGCGTAGCCATGCAAACTCGGTTGTACAGCGCCTCTGGATCCTGTGTAGCCTGAGCGCCTAAAAGCGCGATCAGGACACCAAAAGCGCATAACCATCGGGTCATACATCGACCTTTTCAGGGTTTGAGAGCGTTTTGCGTTCTAATGCGCAATGAAGGTCTTTCGCTCCCGTGAACTTCATCCTTCGCTGGGACAAAGCACACACAAAATCTGCGGCATTATATACTGGCGCTACTGAAACGGAAACGACACCGCTTGCCGCACCCTTTCTCGGCACCGCCCACATCGGAAATCTCATGCAACTCAAGAATCCCATCCTCGGCCTGTGCCAACAGTCCACGTTCATGCTCAGCGCCGCCAAAGTGGACCAATGCCCCGATGACGAGGGCTTTGAAGTCGCCTTTGCCGGCCGTTCCAACGCCGGTAAGTCCAGCGCGCTGAACACCCTGACCCACGCCAGCCTGGCGCGCACCTCGAAAACCCCGGGCCGCACGCAGCTGCTCAATTTCTTCAAGCTAGACGATGATCGGCGTCTGGTCGACCTGCCGGGCTACGGTTATGCAAAAGTACCCATCCCGTTGAAGCTGCACTGGCAGCGTCACCTTGAGGCTTACCTGGGTGGCCGCGAGAGTTTGAAGGGCTTGATTCTGATGATGGACATCCGTCATCCAATGACCGATTTCGACCTGCTGATGCTCGATTGGGCCGTCGCCAGCGGCATGCCGATGCATATCCTGCTGACCAAGGCCGACAAGCTGACCTACGGCGCAGCCAAGAACACCTTGCTCAAAGTGCAGTCCGAAATCCGTAAAGGTTGGGGCGACGCGATCACCATCCAGTTGTTCTCGGCGCCCAAGCGCATGGGCCTGGAAGACGCTTACACCGTGCTGGCCGGCTGGATGGAATTAGCAGACAAGGGCGCGGAAACCGCCGAATAACTTTTGCGCAGGCAAAAAAAACCCCGGACTTCGTATGGGGAGGGGAAGTTCGGGGTCCAAGTTCCGGACCGCTAGGGCGGGGTCCAGATATCTGCCAACACTTAACACAACATAGGAGCATTGAAGGGCTTCACCACCCATTCAGTAACTCTGAGTAGCAGTTCACGGGTTAAGTTCCGGCAGGTCAAAAAAACTATTGGAAATAACCTGCGACGCCTTTTGATCTAAAGCGCTCTGCCATCACCCTCGGCAATGGCAGAGCCGCGCTGTCAGTGTGCTTCGTCCCAGTTATCGCCCACGCCCACGTCTACCACCAAAGGCACGTCAAGCTTGGCCGCCGCGCTCATATGCTCGCGGATCTTCTCGCTGACTTGCGCCACCAGATCCTCACGCACCTCAAGCACCAATTCATCGTGCACCTGCAGGATCACCTTGGCATCCAGGCCCGACTCGGTCAGCCAGTTGTCCACCAGCACCATGGCTTTCTTGATGATGTCCGCCGCGGTGCCCTGCATCGGCGCGTTAATCGCTGTGCGTTCTGCGGCCGCGCGCTCCTGAGGCTTGTTGGAGTTGATGTCCGGCAGATACAGCCGACGCCCAAAGAAGGTTTCGACATAACCCTGGTCGGCCGCCTGGGCGCGGGTGCGCTCCATGTATTCACGCACGCCTGGGTAGCGCGCAAAGTACACATCAATGTAGGCCTTGGCGGTCTTGGTATCCACGCCAATGTCCTTGCCGAGCTTCTGCGCGCCCATGCCGTAGATCAGGCCAAAGTTGATCGCCTTGGCACTGCGGCGCTGGTTGGACGTGACCTCTGTCAGCTCAACCTTGAACACTTCGGCGGCGGTGGCGGTGTGCACGTCCAGGTCATTACGGAAGGCATTCATCAGCCCCTCGTCCTTGGACAAATGCGCCATGATCCGCAGTTCGATCTGCGAATAGTCCGCCGCCAGCAACTTGTAGCCTTTAGGCGCGACAAACGCCTGGCGAATGCGCCGCCCTTCGGCGGTGCGCACCGGGATGTTCTGCAGGTTCGGATCACTGGACGACAAACGCCCGGTCGCCGCCACCGCCTGATGATAAGACGTGTGAATACGCCCGGTACGCGGGTTGATCTGCTCCGGCAGGCGGTCGGTGTAGGTGCTTTTGAGCTTGCTCATGCTGCGGTACTGCATCAGTACCTTGGGCAACAGGAAGTCATCTTCGGCCAGCTTGGCCAATACTTCTTCAGCCGTGGACGCCTGGCCTTTGCCGGTCTTTTTCAATACCGGCAAACCGAGCTTCTCGTAAAGAATCGCCCCGAGTTGCTTGGGCGAGCCCAGGTTGAACTCTTCACCGGCGATCTCAAACGCCTGGCGCTCCAGCTCAACCATCTTGTTGCCCAGCTCGATACTCTGGATGCCCAGCAGCGCCTTATCCACCAATGCGCCTTGACGCTCGATACGCGCCAGCACCGGCACCAAGGGTATTTCAATGTCCGTCAGCACACTGGCAAGGCTTGGAATGGCTTCAAGCTGCGCATGCAAAGCCTGGTGCAGGCGCAGCGTCACGTCGGCATCTTCGGCCGCATAAGGGCCGGCTTGCTCAAGCGGGATCTGGTCGAACGTCAGCTGCTTGGCGCCCTTGCCGGCGATGTCCTGGAAGCTGACAGTGTCGTAGTCCAGGTACTTCTTGGCCAGGCTGTCCATGTCGTGCCGGGTCGCGGTGGAGTTCAGCACATAGGATTCGAGCATGGTGTCGAAAGCGATGCCGCGCACGGTAATACCGTTGGCCTGGTCGCCGCCGATGGCACAGTTGGCCAGGATGTTCATGTCGAACTTGGCGTGCTGGCCGACCTTGAGCTTGGTCGCGTCCTCCAGCAACGGCTTCAAGGCCAGCAGTACCGTGTCACGGTCCAGTTGCTGCGGCGCGCCGATGTAGGAATGGGTCAGCGGGATGTAAGCTGCTTCATGGGGCTGCACGGCAAAGGAAACCCCGACCAATTGCGCCTGTTGCGCATCGATCCCGGTAGTTTCGGTGTCGAAGGCGAACAATTTTGCCGCGTTGAGTTTTTTCAGCCAGGCGTCGAATGTCGCCTGGTCGAGGATGGTGGTGTAAGACGCTTCTGCGGGTGCCACCCCTTCGACGGCCTCCTCAACAACAGGGGCAGCCTTGAGCTCAACGCGCTTGGCATCACGCTGGATTTCATCAAACCAGCTCTTGAACTCCAGCAGCGTGTACAGCTCCAGCAGCTTTTCGCGGTCCGGCTCGATCAGGTGCAAATCATCCAGGCCCACATCCAGCGGCACGTCGACCTTGATCGTCGCCAGTTGATAGGACAGGAATGCCATCTCCTTATGCTCTTCCAACTTGGCCGGCAGGGTCTTGGCCCCGCGGATCGGCAAGGTCGGCACGATATCCAACTGCTCATACAGCTCTTTGATGCCGCCATTCACGCCCACCAGCAAGCCGGAAGCCGTCTTCGGACCAATCCCCGGCACGCCTGGGATGTTGTCGGACGAATCGCCCATCAGCGCCAGATAATCGATGATCTGCTCCGGAGCGACACCGAATTTCTCCTTCACGCCCTCGATGTCCATCGAGCTACCGGTCATGGTGTTGACCAAGGTAATGTGCCCGTCCACCAGCTGCGCCATGTCCTTGTCGCCGGTAGAAATCACTACCGGACGGTCAGCCGCCGCGCTGCTGCGGGCCAGCGTGCCGATCACATCATCGGCCTCGACGCCTTCAACGCACAGCAAAGGGAAGCCCAGGGCGATCACGCTCTGGTGCAAAGGCTCGATTTGCAGGCGCATGTCATCGGGCATGCTTGGGCGGTTGGCCTTATATTCGGCGTACATCTCATCGCGAAAGGTCCCACCCTTGGCGTCGAACACCACCGCGAACGGGCTGTTTGGGTACTGCTTGCGCAGGCTTTTGAGCATGTTCAACACGCCCTTGACCGCACCGGTCGGCAGGCCTTTGGAGGTGGTCAGCGGTGGCAGCGCGTGGAAGGCGCGGTACAGATAAGAAGAACCGTCCACCAGGACGAGGGGGGCTTGGCTCATGAGCAGGATCAACCTTTTCGGCGGGTCAGGCGCTAGAATAGCCGGACCAATGACGACAAAGGGACAAGGTTATCATGCGTACAGTAAATCGCCTGTTGTTGACCGGCTTGATTGCACTCACCCCGATAGTGGCCATGGCGGCGGATACTGCGCCGTCGGGCGACCCGGAAGTTACCATTCGCACGGAAGGCGACAAGACCATTCAGGAATACCGCCAGAATGGCTTCCTGTACGCAATTAAGGTGACGCAAAAAGGCTTTCCACCGTATTTCCTGGTGCGCGCGGACGGAACCGATGCGAACTTCATCCGCTCTGACCAGCCGGATATGCTGATCCCGTCATGGAAGATCTTCGAATGGAAATGATTTCTTAACTTAAATTGGCGCCGCGCACTGCGGCGCCCGTACTGGCAGCTTAAACATGTCTGTGTTCACCCCCCTGGCTCGGCCCGAGCTGGAAACCTTTCTCGCCCCTTACGGGCTCGGCCGCCTGCTTGATTTCCAGGGGATTGCCGCCGGTAGCGAAAACACCAACTTCTTTATCAGCCTGGAACAGGGCGAATTCGTCCTGACTCTGGTTGAGCGCGGCCCAGTGGCGGAAATGCCGTTCTTCATCGAACTGCTAGACGTGCTCCACGACGCCGACCTACCGGTGCCTTACGCACTGCGTACCACCGATGGCATGGCGCTTCGCGAACTCAAAGGCAAACCGGCGCTGTTGCAGCCGCGCCTGGCCGGCAAGCACATAAAGGACGCCAACGCGCAGCATTGCGCCCAGGTCGGCGACCTGCTCGGCCACCTGCACCTAGCGACGCAAGGCGACAAAGTGCTGGAGCGCAAGACCGATCGCGGCCTGGAGTGGATGCTCACTGAAGGCGCGCAGCTTATTTCACACCTGAACGAAGCCCAGCAGCGTCTGCTGCAAGCGTCCTTGAGCGAAATCGAAGCCCACAAGGCCGACATCCTCGCCCTGCCGCGCGCCAACGTACACGCCGACCTGTTCCGCGACAACGCGATGTTCGAAGGCACCCACCTCACCGGTTTGATCGACTTCTACAACGCCTGCTCAGGCCCGATGCTCTACGACGTGGCAATCGCCTTGAATGACTGGTGCTCCGACGCCGATGGCGTGATTGATGGGCAACGCGCCCGCGCGTTGCTGGGCGCCTACGCGGGGCTGCGGCCGTTTACCGCCAAGGAGGCCGAGCTGTGGCCGACCCTGCTGCGCGTTGCGTGCGTGCGTTTCTGGCTGTCACGCCTGATCGCCGCGGAATCGTTTGCCGGGCAGGATGTGTTGATCCATGACCCGGCGGAGTTCGAGCATCGGCTGGCGCAGCGCCAGCAGGTCACAGTCCACCTGCCGTTCGCGCTCTAGTACTCGACTCGGTCAATGTGGGAGCTGGCTTGTCGAATCGTCGCACCGCTGCGATAGCGGTGTGTCATTCGACATCGCCATCGCAGGCAAGCCAGCTCCCACAGTCATTCTGTGTTGGCTGTTAGAGCGACTCCAGGCACCCGGCCAAGTCATTCCCCAGCTTTTCCAGTACCTGCTCATAACCCTGCGCCGTCGCCGGGGTATAGCCACCCAACGCATCCAGCTCTGCCAACTTCACCGGCAAGCCCGCCACCAAAGTCTCGGCCAAACGCGGACGCAACGGCGGCTCGCTGAACACGCACGTCTTACCCACTTCCTGCAAACGCGTACGCATCGCGGCAACATGCTGAGCGCCCGGCTGCACTTCGGCGGCCACGCTGAACACGCCCGTGTGCTTGAGCCCGTAAGCGTCTTCGAAGTAATCAAATGCCTCGTGGAACACGAAGTACGGCTTGTCGCCGACGGTGGACAGGCGCGCCTTCAAGCGTGCATCCAAAGCATCCAGACGCTCATCGAACGCCTTCACATTGCTCTGATAACGCGCAGCGTTGGCCGGGTCGGCAGTGCTGAGGTCAGACGCCATGCGCGCAGCGATCACGCGGGCATTGACCGTCGATAACCACAAGTGCGCATCCAGGCTGCCAGGGCGGTGATCGTGGTCGTGTTCGTCGGCATCATCGGCATGCGAGTGGCTATCTTCGGCGAACCGACGCAACTTCATCCCAGGCAAGTCCTGAACGGCCACAGTCGGCAGGCTACGCCCCTTGAGCACGCGTGGCAGGAAGCTCTCCATGTCCGGGCCGATCCAATACAGCAGGTCTACCGACTGCACGCGCCGTACGTCGGATGGGCGCAAGGCATAGTTATGCGGCGATGCGCCAGGCGGCAACAGCACCTCTGGAATCGCCACGCCGTCCTGCACAGCGGCGGCGATCAACTGCAACGGTTTGATGCTGGTCAGCACCTTGACCTCAGCCTGAGCGGCCCCGGTGATGAACAAACTGGTGACAAATACGACAAAAACGGGAAAAAGTCGGGACACGATGACCACTCAATGGCGTAGGAACAGGTAACATAATAACGTCTCTATCAAATGTCTGTCGCCGCTCATGCCTAAAACACCGCTTGCCAGCCGTCCCCACGACCACTCTCACTGCGTACACACCGCGCTGTCGGAGGCCGATACCCTGTGCGCGCAGAAAGGCTTGCGCCTGACTGCCCTGCGTCGTCGGGTGCTGGAGCTGGTGTGGCAAAGTCACAAGCCCCTGGGCGCCTACGACATTCTTGGCGTGCTCAGCGAGCAGGACGGCCGCCGCGCCGCACCGCCGACGGTGTACCGCGCGCTGGACTTCCTGCTGGAAAACGGCCTGGTGCATCGCATCGCATCGCTCAACGCCTTTGTCGGCTGCAGCCACCCGGAACACGCGCACCAGGGCCAATTCCTGATCTGCCGCGAATGCCACGCCGCCATCGAGCTTGAACAAAAAAGCATCAGCGACGCCATCATCAAAAGCTCCGCCGACGTGGGCTTCAAGGTCGAAGGGCAAACGGTCGAAGTGGTCGGGCTCTGCTCCGGTTGCCAGGGGGCTTGATGAGCAACGCGTTAATCCGCCTGGAGCAGGTTGGGGTCACGTTCGCCGGGCAAAACGTACTGGATAACATCGCATTGAGCGTGGAGCCAGGGCAGATCGTGACGCTGATCGGCCCCAATGGCGCCGGCAAGACCACGCTGGTGCGCGCCGTGCTTGGCCTGCTCAAGCCCGACAGCGGCAGCGTGTGGCGCAAGCCCAAGCTGCGCGTCGGTTACATGCCGCAAAAATTACACGTCGATCCAACGCTGCCGCTGTCGGTACTGCGCTTCCTGCGCCTGGTGCCTGGCGTCGACCGCGCACGCGCACAAGCGGCGCTTAAGGAAGTCGGTGCCGAACAGGTTATCGACAGCCCGGTGCAGAGCATCTCCGGCGGCGAGATGCAGCGCGTACTGCTGGCGCGCGCCTTGTTGCGCGAACCCGAGCTACTGGTACTTGATGAACCCGTGCAAGGCGTGGATGTTGCCGGCCAGGCCGAGCTGTACAGCCTGATCACCCGCCTGCGTGACCGCCATGGCTGCGGCGTGCTGATGGTCTCCCACGACTTGCACCTGGTGATGAGCACCACGGATCAAGTGGTGTGCCTCAACCGCCACGTATGCTGCTCCGGCCACCCGGAACAGGTGAGCGGCGACCCGGCATTCGTCGAGCTGTTCGGCAAAAACGCGCAGAGCCTGGCGATCTATCACCACCATCACGATCACGCCCATGATTTGCATGGCGCTGTGGTCGACGATCCCGCTACGCCTCAACCCCACGTTCATGGAGATAGCTGCAAGCATGGCTGATTTTCTGCTCTACGCCCTGCTGGCAGGCTTGGCTTTGGCACTGGTGGCAGGCCCATTGGGCTCGTTCGTGGTCTGGCGGCGCATGGCCTACTTTGGCGACACGTTGTCGCATGCCGCGCTGCTGGGCGTGGCCATGGGCTTTCTGCTGGATGTGAGCCCGACCATCGCCGTCACTGCGGGCTGCCTATTACTGGCAGTGCTGCTGGTAACCCTGCAACAGCGCCAGCCGCTGGCCTCGGACACGCTGCTGGGCATTCTGGCGCCAAGCACGCTGTCGCTGGGCCTGGTGGTGCTGAGCTTCATGCATGAAGTACGCATCGACCTGATGGCCTACCTGTTCGGCGATTTGCTGGCGATCAGCCCCACTGACCTTGCCTGGATCCTCGGCGGCAGCGCCGCTGTGCTGGTGCTGCTGGTGGCCTTGTGGCGCCCGTTGCTGGCAATTACCGTGCACGAAGAGCTGGCCACCGTCGAAGGTTTGCCCGTACCGGCGCTGCGCATGACCCTGATGCTGTTGATCGCCGTGGTGATTGCTGTCGCAATGAAGATTGTCGGCGTATTGTTGATCACGTCGCTGCTGATCATTCCCGCAGCCGCCGCCCAGCGCCATGCCCGCTCACCGGAGCAGATGGCGATCGGCGCCAGCCTGCTGGGCATGCTCGCCGTGTGCGGGGGCTTGGCGCTGTCCTGGTTCAAGGACACGCCGGCCGGGCCGTCGATTGTGGTCACGGCCGCCGCCCTGTTTCTGCTGAGTTTTGTCCTGCCCCGTCGAGGGGTGTAGACTTGCTCGCTTTTTGCGCAAATAGAGAGTCGCAGGAATGAAGCCGTTCAACTCCCGTTATCTGCTCCTTGCCGCATTTTCCCTGCTGCTGGGCGCCTGCCAAAGCACACCGCCCGCCGCCCCCGAGGCGCAGGACCCGCGTGCTGCGGCCATCGCGCAGCTGGAGCAAAACCTGGCCAGCAGTGAACTGGCCACCGCCGAAGACGAGCTGGCCGCATTGCAGGCCCAATCGCCCAACGACCCAGCCCTGGAAACCTACCAGCGCCAATTGGCCGAAGCCTACTTGCAACGCAGCCAGATCGTATTGCAAAAAGGTGATGTGAATGCCGCCGCTACGGCGCTAAGCCGCGCACGCGCCTTGATGCCCAAGGCTCCGGCGCTCACGGGCGGCGTCAACAGCGCCATCAGCCACGCCCGCAAAGCCGAGCTGGATAAAGCCGAAGCCGCCTTGAAAGCTGCCGAGGCCAAGCCACCCGCCAAGGTCATCGACCCGGCGGCTCAAAGCACCACGGTTGCGTTGAACCTCACCGATATTGAAGAACTTCGCCATCAGTTGGATGCGATCGCCACCGATGTGGTGAATTACCAGTGCGACGTGACCATTCAGGCGCCGCGCACCCAGGATTACCCATGGCTGGCCACACTGCTGACCAAACGGGTGAAGCGCATTGATTCGGCGTATGACCTGGAGATTCACCGGCAGATTGTGAAACACATCCCGGCGCAGGTTGTGTTGATTCCGCGCAAAACCGAGTAAAGCCATCGCAGGCAAGCCAGCTCCCACTTTTTGAACTGTGAATACAGTCAAATGTGGGAGCAGGCTTGCCTGCGATAGCGGTCTAACAAACACCCAAAAGCTTAAGCCGGAATCGCCTTGGCCTTAGGCTCCCGCGCCCACACCCGATGCTGTGCAATCGCCGCGAAGAATGCCTTGAACGCCTTGGCATCCGCTCCCACGATCAACCCCGCATCCGCCTCCAGCTTAAGCTGCTCCAGCAACGGCTTGGCATCACTGGCAAGCGCAATCGCCTTCAGATGCTTGTACGCCTCCAACAGGAAGTGCAACGCCACGCCGTCGCCACTCAAGGCCTTGATCGACTCTTTACCGCCCGGCACGAACACCGCATCAAACGCCACCGACGGCATGCCTTCCATCGACGCATCCACCGGCAGGCTCTTGCCATCCGCAGTCTTCACCGGTGCCGACGTCGGCCCCAGCACCTTGGCATGCGCACCTTCGGCGGCCAGCGCTTTCTTCAACGCCGCAATCGCTGCGCCATCCACACCGTTAGCCGCAAGAATTGCGACTTTGCGTGTTTTGATGTCGCCCGACAGCAGGTTCACCTGGCTCAACGCCGGCGACTCTTTCAGCGACGTCTTGCGCGGCGGTACCGTGCCTTTGGTCGGCGCCGGCAGGCCGAGGTTCTGCGCAACGCGCTTGGCCAACTCCAGGTCGATATTGGCCAGAATCTCGTTGACCTGACGCGCGCGGATAAACTCACGCTCCACCTTGCCCAACTCGAAGCTGTAGGCCGCGATGATGTGCTCTTTCTCGTGGTGGCTCATGCTGTGGAAAAACAGCGTGGCTTGCGAGAAATGGTCACCAAACGACTCACTGCGCTCACGTACCTTGTTGGCGTCGACGCGCTCGTAATAAGTCTCGAACCCGCCATCCTGAGCCGCCGCCGGCGTTTCTTTGGGCCAACCGCCATCAATCGAGTTCGGCTCGTAGGACGCACGGCCCTTATCGATCACGGTGCGGTGCTGGGCATCACGCTGGCCGTTATGGAAAGGCGTGACCGGCCGGTTAATCGGCAGCTCATGAAAATTCGGGCCACCGAGTCGGCTGATCTGCGTATCGGTGTAGGAAAACAGACGGCCTTGCAGCAGCGGGTCGTTGGTGAAGTCGATACCCGGCACGATATGGCCTGGGCAAAAGGCGACCTGCTCGACCTCGGCAAAGAAGTTGTCCGGGTTGCGGTTAAGCACCATTTTGCCTAGCGGGGTTATCGGCACCAGCTCTTCGGGGATGATCTTGGTCGGGTCGAGCAGGTCGAAGTCGAACTTGTGCTCGTCCTCTTCGGCAACGATTTGCACGCCCAACTCCCACTCAGGGTAGTCGCCGCCCTCGATCGCTTCCCACAGGTCGCGACGGTGGTGGTCGGTGTCTTTACCGGCAAGCTTTTGCGCTTCGTCCCACACCAGCGAGCAGGTACCGACTTTCGGGTGCCAATGGAATTTCACAAAGCTGGACTTACCTTCGGTATTGATCAACCGGAAGGTGTGAATACCAAAACCCTGCATGGAACGCAGGCTTTTTGGAATGGCACGGTCAGACATGGCCCACAGCACCATATGCGCCGATTCCGGCTGCAGCGAGACGAAATCCCAGAACGTATCGTGGGCCGAGCCGCCGGTAGGAATTTCGTTATGCGGCTCAGGCTTTACCGCATGCACAAAGTCCGGAAACTTGATCGCATCCTGGATGAAGAAGATCGGCATGTTGTTGCCCACTAGGTCGAAGTTGCCTTCGTCGGTGAAGAACTTCACGGCAAAGCCGCGTACGTCACGCACGGTATCGCCCGAACCACGCGGGCCTTGCACGGTGGAGAAGCGCACGAACACCGGGGTTTTATGCTCCGGGTTACGCAGGAACCCGGCCTTGCTCAGCGCAGAATGGTTCTTATAGGTCTGGAAATAACCATGGGCGCCAGTGCCACGGGCATGCACGATGCGCTCCGGGATACGCTCATGGTCAAAGTGCGTGATTTTTTCACGCATGATGAAGTCTTCCAGCAGCGAGGGGCCACGGGCGCCGACTTTGAGGGTGTTCTGGTTATCGGAAATCTTTACGCCTTGGTTGGTGCGCAGCGCCTGGCCGGTCGCATCGGAGCGAAACTCTTCCAGGGCCTGCAGCTTGGCGTTGGTGTTGCCACGGTCCAGGGTATCGGTGCCCGCAAGCTCACTCTTAGGCGGGGTGGCTGGCTTCTTGGTACTCATCAGTCAAAACTCCTTATTCAAAGTGGCCAGAGCGGTCCCCGGCTCGTTTGAGCAAACCCCCAGGCACGGCACCTGGGAAATTGAGTTGCTTAAGTAGTGACTGATGGGGTTTTGGGCCGTTCCTTTTTTATGACCTTTGATCGCGTTATTGCCAAATCGCTGGTTGAATGCGAAATAAATGCTAAGAAACGCTATACGGACAGGCTAAAATGCGCGCCCGGCTAACCGCTGATCCCTTTTCAATGCGCCCCACAAGGTTCGCTACGTGATCGAGTTTCATAACGTCCATAAAACCTACCGCGTCGCCGGTAAGGAAATCCCCGCCCTGCACCCCACCAGCCTGCGCGTCGAAAACGGCCAGGTGTTCGGCCTGATTGGCCACTCCGGTGCGGGCAAAAGTACCCTGCTGCGCCTGATCAATCGCCTGGAGCAGCCAAGCGGCGGTCAGATCAACGTCGACGGTGAGGAAGTCACCGCCCTGGACGCCAACGGCCTGCGCCGTTTTCGCCAGCAAGTGGGGATGATCTTCCAGCACTTCAACCTGCTGGCGTCCAAGACCGTTGCCGACAACGTGGCATTGCCGCTGACCCTGGCCGGCGAATTGTCGCGTAAAGACATCGACCTGCGCGTGGCTGAACTGCTCGCCCGCGTGGGCCTGTCGGACCATGCCAAGAAGTACCCGGCGCAGTTGTCCGGCGGCCAGAAGCAGCGCGTCGGCATCGCCCGCGCCCTGGCGACCAAGCCAAAAATTCTGCTGTGCGACGAAGCCACCAGCGCCCTCGACCCGCAGACCACCGCCTCGGTGCTCAAATTGTTGGCCGAGATCAACCGCGAGTTGAAGCTGACCATCGTGCTGATCACCCATGAAATGGACGTGATCCGCCGCGTGTGCGACCAGGTCGCCGTGATGGACGCCGGCGTGATCGTCGAGCAAGGCTCGGTGGCCGAGGTGTTCCTGCACCCCAAGCACCCGACCACCAAGCGCTTTGTGCAAGAAGCCGAGCAAGTCGATGAAGGCGAGCAGCGTGATGTGTTTGCCCATGTACCGGGCCGCATCGTGCGCCTGACGTTCCAGGGCGAAGCGACCTACGCGCCATTGCTGGGGACCGTCGCCCGCGAAACGGGAGTGGACTACAGCATCCTTGCCGGTCGCATCGACCACATCAAAGATACCCCCTACGGGCAACTGACCCTGGCCATCACCGGCGGTGACATGGAAGCGGCCTTCGCCCGCTTTACCGCAGCCGATGTGCATATGGAGGTCCTGCGTTAATGGACGTGTTACTGCATTACTTCGACAAAGTTGACTGGGCCGACATCTGGGTTGCCACCGGCGACACCATGCTGATGCTCAGCACCTCGCTGGTGTTCACCGTACTGGTTGGCTTGCCGCTGGGCGTTCTGCTGTTTCTGTTCAGCCCACGTCAGTTGCTCGAGCAGAAAGCCACCTATGGCGTGCTGGCATTTATCGTCAACGCCATACGCTCTCTGCCGTTTATCATTCTGCTGATTGTGATGATCCCTACGACGATCTTTATCACCGGCACTTCGCTCGGTGTGGCCGGCGCGATTCCACCTTTGGTGGTGGGCGCTTCGACGTTCTTCGCGCGCCTGGTGGAAACCGCATTGCGCGAGGTGGATCGCGGCATCATCGAGGCGACTCAAGCCATGGGCGCCACCACTCGGCAGATCATCACCAAGGCACTGCTGCCCGAGGCTAAACCCGGCATCATTGCGGCCATCACCGTCACCGCTATTGCTCTGGTGGGTTACACCGCCATGGCAGGCGTCGTGGGTGCTGGCGGGCTGGGCGACCTGGCGATCCGCTATGGTTACCAACGTTTCCAGGACGACGTGATGGTCGTCACCGTGGTGATGTTGATTGTGCTGGTACAGATTCTGCAAACCATCGGCGATAAGCTGGTGACACACTACTCTCGAAAATAACCGCCATTGCCGGCCCCCGCCGGCACATGCCCGAACAAGGAGCTTGTTGGATGAAAAAACTACTGGTTGCTTTCGCCGCCGTTGCCGCGTTTTCTGCCCACGCTGCCGAGACTATTACAGTCGCTGCATCGCCGGTGCCCCACGCGGAAATCCTCGAATTCGTGAAGCCTGTACTCGCCAAAGAAGGCGTTAATTTGCAGGTCAAAGTCTTCACCGACTACGTGCAGCCGAACGTACAAGTGGCTGAAAAGCGCCTGGACGCCAACTTCTTCCAGCACCAGCCGTACCTGGATGAGTTCAACAAAACCAAGGGCACTCACCTGGTAAGCGTTGCCGCGGTACACCTGGAGCCACTGGGCGCCTACTCCAGCAAGTACAAAAAGCTGGAAGACCTGCCAAGCGGCGCCAACGTCGTGATCCCGAACGACGCCACCAACGGCGGTCGCGCCCTGCTGCTGCTGGCCAAGCACAACCTGATAACCCTGAAGGACCCGACCAACATCCTGTCGACCATCAAGGACATCAGCGGCAACCCAAAAAACCTGAAATTCCGCGAACTGGAAGCCGCCACCCTGCCGCGCGTGCTGACCCAGGTCGACCTGGCGCTGATCAACACCAACTACGCCCTGGAAGCCAAGCTGGACCCATCCAAGGATGCGCTGGTGATCGAAGGCAACGACTCGCCTTACGTGAACATCCTGGTGACCCGCGACGACAACAAGGATTCGGACGCGGTGAAGAAGCTGGTTGCAGCCCTGCACACGCCAGAAGTGAAAGCGTTCATTCTTGAGAAGTACAAAGGCGCGATTCTACCGGCGTTCTGATCCAGAGCTACACCGTAAACCTAATGTGGGAGCTGGCTTGCCCGCGATAGCAGAGTGTTAGTCACCGAAGATGTTGACTGGCCTGCCGCTATCCCAGGCAAGCCAGCTCCCACATTTGTTTTGTGTTGTGATCGTTCCCACGCTCCGCGTGGGAATGCAGCCCGGGACGCTCTGCGTCCCGCTGTTGAGGTCGTGACGCAGAGCGTCACAGGAGGCATTCCCACGCAGAGCGTGGGAACGATCATTTGCGCTGGAGCAAAACCGGCAACTCTGCCACCAGCTTTGTGTGGCTTTTGCTGTCAGCGCAGGGCTGGCACCACCTCATGGGTCAACCATTGGCGCAGGCACCGATTCTCCGGGTAGTAGTGGTAGATAAGCAGCGCATAAACGCCAGACTCACTGACCATCAACGTCGGCGCACAGTGGCCATGAGTGATCAGCGGCAGGGTGAGTTGTTGGTCGGGATCGAGCTTGCGCAGTAACGCAGGGTTCAGGTGCAGGCCCATCAGGTGGCCGATGTCGCAGGCGCTGAACCATGGCTGGTTGTCTATCAACACAGCGTGCAGCTGGTGATGGTGGCGGGTGAAGACTTTGGGTGTGATCGGTGGATCAGGGGTAAGTGATTGCATTGGGACAACTCCGGGTATGAACAGGAGCTGCCAACAGCCTTCCTACGGGCATGGGTGGCAGCCATACGCGGGGTAGGAACCGAGTACCCAGGGATCTCAGCCACGTCGAAACGTGCCCGCGCATAGCCGCCGCGACTGATAGTACGGGCACAAAAAAAACGCCGCAATCAGACGGTGGCGCTATGACGCCAAGGGTACATAAAAGGGTTCCTACGCCCTGTCACTGAATTTGCAGCGACAGGCCAAAGACTAGCCACCCCAAGACCGTCCAACAAGTTCACGCACAGCGCGACAACACGTGGGAAATCTCCGACGACACCCTGTTCAAACCTTGCACAAAACCACTGTGGGAGCTGGCTTGCCTGCGATGGCAGTGGGTCAGCAACCGAGATGCAAGCAGGCCCACCGCTATCGCAGGCAAGCCAGCTCCCACAGGTGATTTGTGTAGTTTGCTAGGGAACGATCATTTGCGCTGTAGCAAACCTGGCAACTGCGCCACCAGCTTTTGATTATTCAACGGCGCACGAATAAACCCACGCTGCGTGCCGTCCGGACCGATCAGCGCCAGGTTGCCGCTGTGGTCCACGGTGTAGTTGGGCTTGCTGGTATCGGCCGGAATAAACGGAATGCTCACCGCATTCGAGACCTTCTGCACATCCGCTACATTCGCGCCGGTCAGGCCTTCGAATTGCGGGTCGAAGTAGCCCAGGTACTGCTTGAGCTGGGTCGGCGTGTCGCGGTTCGGGTCAACGCTGACCAGGATCACCTGCAACTTATCCACCGCCTCTTTAGGCAATTCGCTCTTGATCTGGCGCAGTTGCGCGAGGGTGGTCGGGCAGATGTCGGGGCAGAAGGTGTAACCGAAGAACAGCAGGCTCCATTTGCCTTTCAGCTCGTTGACCACCACCGGCTGGCCGTCCTGATTGGTCATGGTCACCGGCGGCAGCTGGCGGCTTTGCGGCAGCAGGATAATGCCGGCGTCGATCAGTGCGGTAGGGTCGCCCTGGCCTTTGCCGCTGAGCACTTTGTTAACGGTCAGGCCCATGATCAACGCGACGATGGCCACCAGGATAAAGACGGTTTTTTGAGTTCGAGTCATAGGTTCAACAATAGGTAGTGGTCGACGAGCAGCGCGATAAACAGCAGCAGCAAGTACCAGATAGAGTACTTGAAGGTGTTGATCGCCGCGTGCGGCTTGCTGCCACGGTACAGCACCCAGGCCCATTGCAGAAAGCGCCCACCCAATACCAGCGCACACGCCAGGTACAGCAGGCCGCTCATATGGATCACATAGGGCATGAAGCTCACCGCCAGCAGGGCGAAGGTGTAGAGCAGGATATGCACCTTGGTGTAGTGCTCGCCGTGGGTGACCGGCAGCATCGGGATATCGGCCTTGGCGTATTCCTCTTTGCGGTGAATGGCCAGAGCCCAGAAGTGCGGCGGGGTCCAGGCGAAGATGATCAGCACCAGCAGCAGCGGCTCGGCGCTGACATGCCCGGTAACCGCGACCCAGCCGAGCAGCGGCGGCGCCGCACCGGCCAGGCCGCCGATCACGATATTTTGTGGCGTGGCACGCTTGAGAAAACCGGTGTAGATCACCGCGTAACCCAGCAATGAGGCCAACGTGAGCCAGGCCGCCAAAGGGTTGGTGAACGCCAACAACAAGGCCAAACCTGCAACAGCCAGAAACAATGCAAACGCCAATGCCGCCACGGGCGACACGCGCCCTTCTGCCAACGGCCGTTTATGCGTGCGCGCCATCACCGCATCGATGCGCCGATCCACCACATGGTTGACCGCCGCCGCACCTCCGGCGCACAGGGCAATGCCCAAATTGCCGAACACCAGCACCGTCCATGGCACCCCGGCGCGGGTCGCGAGGAACATGCCCACCAAGGACGTGATGAGCATCAGCACCACCACTTTCGGCTTGGTCAGCTCCAGGTAATCCCGCCAGATCGCCCGATCGTGACGCGCGCCGATCAAGGTCGCCATGGCATCTCTCCTTTTAGGGTGATGAGACCCGATACGTGTTTGCGCGGGATAAAACGCCAGCCAAACGGCAACTGATTGCGCACCCGGACCAGGCTGGTACGGGCGTGGTAGTTGACCAGCACCAGCGTCAGCAATAACCCCGCCCCACCGGCGTTGTGCCCGACCGCCACCGGCAGCGGCAAGCCGAACGCCACATTGCTCACGCCCAGGCAGATTTGCGCCGCGAGGGCGATCAGCAGCAGGCCTGCCAACCGCGTCATGCCCACGGCGCGCAATTGCCAGGCCAGCCCCAGCAGCACCAGCGTCACCAGCACCGCGCCGATGCGATGGGTCAGGTGGATGGCCGTGCGCGCCTCACTGTCGAGCTGGCCGCCGAGGTAATTGGGGCCGATATGCTGGGTGAGGTGAAACCCGTTGGCAAAGTCCGCCGCCGGCCACCACTCGCCATGACACGTCGGCAGGTCGACACAGGCCACCGCCGCGTAGTTTGAACTGACCCAACCGCCCAGCGCGATCTGCCCGATCACCAGCACCAGGCCCGCCGTGGCCCAATATTGCAAGCGCTTGGGCACGATCAAAGCGGGCAACACGCCGGACAGTCGCAAGGTGAGCAAAAACAGCAGGCTCAAGGTGGCAAAGCCGCCAAGCAAATGCCCCGTGACCACTTGCGGCCACAACTTCAGCGTCACCGTCCACATACCGAACGCCGCCTGGGCAAACACCACCGCCAACACAAACAGCGGCAGTTTCACTGGCTGCCCCGGATCACGCCGATGGCTCCACGAGCGCGCCGCCAGCAGCACGATCAGCAAGCCCAAGGTGCCGGCGAAGTAGCGATGGGTCATCTCGGCCCAGCCCTTGTCGGCTTCTACCGGCGTATCGGGAAAATGCAGCTCGGCATGCGCCAGCTGGGCTTCGCTTTGCGGCACGCTGATAAACCCGTAGCAGCCGGGCCAGTCCGGGCAGCCGAGGCCAGCGTGGGTCAGGCGCGTGTAGGCGCCGAGCAGCACGACCAGCAGCGCCAGCAAGGTGGCAAACAACGCGAGGCGAAATCCAGGTTTGGCCATGACGATGCCCTTATCCGATGTTCGACAGTTTCAGCAGCAGGCGCAGGTCGTTGAGCAGGTCCTTGCCCTTGACCTTGGCGTCGTAGCGCAGCACCAGGTTGCCGTGCGGGTCGACGATCCACAGTTGCGCCTCACCCGGCGCAGCCGCGTTTTTACTGAAGGTGGTCAGGTCCAGCGGGTAGCGTTGCAGTTGTGGGTATTCGGCCTTGAGCTTGGCGTCGTAATCCGTGCTCACCGGCTGCGCGCTGGCCAGGGCATGGCTGGCGCGGGAGGCATCGCGGCCCAGGCTGATTTGCAGCTGGCGCGCCAGGTACACCAGTTGCTGGCACTCGGCAGCACACGCGGTGGGCGCAGTGACCAACAGTTGCCAACGGTCTTCGTCGGCCTGCACGCCGATGTCGGCGCGGGTCTGGCCGTTGCCGATCATCTCGCCGTGGTAACTGCGGCTGTCGGGCACCCAGAACTGCAACTTGTACATAAAGGTGGCCAGCGCCATCGGGCCGATCACCATCATCAGGATCAAAATAAGCTGCCAGCGGCCTTTGCGCCGGTCGGGTGCCTCAGACGTGCTGGGTGGATTCATGGCCGCTCCCATGGGGTTTCTCCTTTTTGTTATGCCATCCGAGGTAGAGGTAAAGCGCCAGCAACGCCAGTGCCATGGCGAACCACTGCACGGCGTAGCCCAAGTGTTTTTCCGGGCCCATGGCGACCACCGGCCAGGTAGTGTCGTAGGTGCCGGGGCCAGGTTCGGCGCGCAGCTCATAGGCGAAACCGCTGCGGCCCAACTCCGCCCAGAGCGCGGCGGGATGCAACGCAGTCAGCAAGCGCGGCCATTGCGTGGTGGCGGGGTCGGCGTGCAGTTGGAAGGTTTCGCCGGGCGCGATGTACACCCAGGCATCCAGATTCAGAGGTTGTTCAGGCGTGGTGAACACGGGCGGCGTGCGCCGGTCCGGCCACGGCAACCAGCCGCGATTGAGTAGCAGCCATTCGCCGCTGGCCTGGTCGTGAAAGGGCTGCAGGAGTTCAACACCGGCCTTGCCGTCGCGCATGCGGTTGTCGAGCAGCACGCTGTGCTCAGCATCGAACTGACCGCGCAGCCGCACGCGGCGGAAGGCCGGGTCGGCCATGCCATCAAGTTGCACGCTGCTGAGCGGCTCAGCCACACGCCGTTCGGCATAGCTGTCCACCAGCAGCTGTTTTTCATGCCCGCGAGCCAATTGCCAGAACCCCAGCCCAACCATCAACGGCAGCAGCACAAGCACCACCAGCGTGGGAGCGAGCCCTGGGCGAAAGTCTTTTATGGCGCTGGCTATACTTGTTTTCATTGCCCGCCTTTTCATTGCCCGCCCATCCGAATGGAACCTGACCATGCTCAAAGCAACCATTGCCCTGATGCTGATCGCGACTGTCGTGAGCCTGTTCAGTGGCTTGTTCTTTCTGGTCAAGGACGAGGGCAACTCCAACCGCCTCGTCACTGCCTTGACCGTGCGTGTTGTACTGGCCGCGATCACCGTGGGCTTGATCGCCTGGGGCTTTTTCAGCGGCCAGCTGGTCTCTCATGCACCGTGGTAAAACGCCTCACAGCACATAAACGAAGAAAAACAGGCCGATCCACACCACATCCACAAAGTGCCAGTACCAACTGGCCGCCTCGAAACCGAACTGGTGCTCGGCGTTGAAGTGCCCCTTGAGGATGCGCATCAGCATCACGAACAGAATGATGGTGCCGATGGTCACGTGGGCGCCGTGAAAGCCGGTGAGCATGAAGAAGGTCGCGCCGTACACGCCCGAGCCAAGGGTCAGGCCCAGCTCTTTGTAAGCGTGCATGTACTCCTCGGCCTGAAACCCCAAAAAGGCCCACCCCAGCAGCACCGTGAGCGCCAGCCAGATTTTCAGAGCGCCGCGATGGCCCTTGCGCAAGGCATGGTGAGCGATGGTGATGGTCACGCTGGAGCTGACCAGCAAGATCGTATTCACCAGCGGCAAGCCCCACGGGCTGATGGTGCCTTCGGGCGGCGGGTACATTTTCGGGTCAGGGTTGTTGAGCAACGGCCAGGCAAATTCGAAGTTCGGCCACAGCATGTGTGCGACGCCCTTGGAGCCTTCACCTGCCAGCCACGGCGCGGACATATGCCGCACATAAAACAGTGCGCCGAAGAACGCGATAAAGAACATCACCTCGGAAAAGATGAACCAGGTCATGCCCCAGCGGAACGAGCGGTCCATCTGCGGGCTGTACAAACCGGCGCGGCTTTCCTTGATCACCGCGCCGAACCAGCCGAACAGCATGTAGGCCAGCAACAGCCCGCCGACGAAAAAGATCCACGGGCCGTGGGATTCCGGGCGCGCCGCCTTGAGGTCGTTGAACCACACGGCCAGGCCGTACACCGTGATCAACATGCCAAACGTAGCAATTATTGGCCATTTGCTTTGCGCTGGTACGTAGTACGTATCATGAGACGACATGTATTCGCTCTCCTGATTGAGGGGGCAAACAGTAGCTAGCCGCCGGTATGGACGGCCACCGGCGGTTGACGCGCAGTGATGTCAAACAGCGTGTATGCCAGAGTCAAATGCTTCACATCCTTGGGCATGGCGCGATCGACGATAAAGCGCACGGGCATTTCTATGCGCTGACCTGGCTGCAGCACTTGCTGGGTGAAGCAAAAACACTCGGTCTTGTGGAAATACATCGCCGCTTCGGCCGGGGAAATACTCGGTACGGCCTGGGCGGTCATGGGTTTATCTGTGGGGTTGTAGGCCACGAACAGCATCTCGGTGACAGCGCCAGGGTTGACCACGACCTCATCGGCTTTGGAGTGGAATTCCCAGACCATGTCGATGGCATTGGTGGACATGAACTGCACGCGCACCTGGCGCGTAGGGTCCACCACCTGCTCGCCTTCGTACTGCCCGGCGGTCTTGCCGTTGATGCCGAACGCCTTGCACATCACGTCGTAGATCGGCACCAGGGCAAAGCCGAAGGCGAACATGGCCACGACCAGGATCAGCAGGCGGGTGACCAGGCGCTTGATGGGGACGGACTCAAGCATGGCGCTCACCCGCTTCTGGTTTTTCTGTGGGAGCTGGCTTGCCTGCGATGAGGCCCAGGCAGGCAATACATTCGGCTCCTGAAACACCGCTATCGCAGGCAAGCCAGCTCCCACAGGAGACCGAGTCGACCTGCATCAAGGCGTTCACTTGACCTCCGGCGGCGTCGTAAACGTGTGATACGGCGCAGGCGAGGGGATGCTCCATTCCAGGCCTTCGGCGCCATCCCACGGCTTGGCCGGCGCCGGCGGGCCGCCACGGATGCACTTGATCACGATAAACAGGAAGAAGATCTGCGTGGCGCCAAACATGAACGCGCCAATCGAGGAGACCATGTTGAAGTCGGCGAACTGCAGGTTGTAGTCCGGCACCCGGCGCGGCATGCCCGCCAGGCCGACAAAGTGCATCGGGAAGAACGCCATGTTCATGCCCACAAAGGACAGCCAGAAGTGCAGCTTGCCCAGGGTTTCGTCGTACATGTGGCCGGTCCATTTCGGCAGCCAGTAGTAGGCCGAGGCGAAGATGCCGAAGATCGCCCCGGGCACCAATACGTAATGGAAGTGCGCCACCACAAAGTAGGTGTCGTGGTACTGGAAGTCCGCCGGGGCAATTGCCAGCATCAGCCCGGAGAAACCGCCAATGGTGAACAGAATCACAAAAGCCACGGCAAACAACATCGGTGTCTCGAAAGTCAGCGAGCCTTGCCACATGGTGCTCACCCAGTTGAACACCTTCACGCCCGTGGGCACCGCGATCAGCAGCGTGGCGTACATGAAGAACAGCTCGCCCACCAGCGGAATACCCACCACGAACATGTGGTGCGCCCACACGATAAACGACAGAAACGCGATGCTCGCCGTGGCGTAGACCATCGAGGTGTAGCCGAACAGCGGCTTGCGCGAGAAGGTCGGGATGATCGAGCTGACGGCGCCAAACGCCGGCAGGATCATGATGTACACCTCGGGGTGGCCGAAGAACCAGAACACATGCTGGAACAGCACCGGGTCACCTCCACCGGCCGCACTGAAAAAGCTGGTGCCGAAGTGGATGTCCATCAACATCATGGTCACGCAACCGGCCAGCACCGGCATCACCGCGATCAGCAGGAAGGCGGTAATCAGCCAGGTCCATACGAACAGCGGCATTTTCATCAAGGTCATGCCAGGCGCGCGCAGGTTGAGAATGGTGGCGACCACGTTGATCGCGCCCATGATCGAGCTGATGCCCATCAGGTGAATGGCAAAGATGAAGAACGTCACGCTTTCCGGCGCATAGGTGGTGGAGAGTGGGGCGTAGAAGGTCCAGCCGAAATTCGGCCCGCCGCCCGGCGTGAACAGCGTCGAGACCAGCAGCAGGAACGCTGCCGGCAGCAGCCAGAAACTGAAGTTGTTCATGCGCGGCAAGGCCATGTCCGGCGCGCCGATCATCAGCGGGATCATCCAGTTGGCCAGGCCGACAAACGCCGGCATCACCGCGCCAAACACCATGATCAGGCCGTGCATGGTGGTCATCTGGTTGAAGAACGCCGGCTGCACGATTTGCAGGCCTGGCTGGAACAACTCGGCGCGGATCACCATGGCGAACGAACCGCCGAGCAGAAACATGGTGAAGGCGAACCACAGGTACATGGTGCCGATGTCTTTGTGGTTGGTGGTCAGCACCCAGCGCATCAAGCCTTTGGCGGGGCCGTGGGCATGGTCCGCATGACCATGGTCGATCACAGTGCTCATGGCCGTTCTCCTGCAAAGGAATGGGCTGTGCGGTTCAGGGCATACGCAGTTGAGGCCGTCATTTGCTTTCCGCCTGTTTCAGAGCCAGCACGTCTTTGGGCGTGACCATGTCGCCTTTGTTGTTGCCCCAGGCGTTGCGCTCGTAGGTGACCACGGCGGCGATATCGACTTCCGACAGCTGTTTGCCGAACGCCGCCATGGCGGTGCCGGGTTTGCCGAAGTACACGCGGTGCAGGTGGTCTTCTTTGGCGCCGGTGGCAATTGGCGAGCCTTTGAGCGCCGGGAACATCGGCGGCAAGCCCTGGCCTTCGGCCTGGTGACAGGCCACGCAGGTGGTGTGGTAAACCTTGTCGCCACGGGCCACCAGCTCGTCCAGCGTCCACTCTTTGGACGTCAGCTCCTTGAGCTTGGCGGCCTCTGCCTTGCGCTCGCCCAGCCAGGTGTCGTAGTCGGCCTTGGATTTGACCTCGACCACAATCGGCATGAAGCCGTGATCCTTACCGCACAGCTCGGCGCACTGGCCACGGTAGATGCCGGGCTTCTCGACCCGGGTCCAGGCCTCGTTGACGAAGCCGGGGATCGCATCGCGCTTGACCGCAAAGGCCGGCACCCACCAGGAGTGGATCACGTCGGCGGCCGTCACCAGAAAGCGCACCTTGGCGCCCACCGGCAGCACCAGCGGCTGGTCGACTTCGAGCAAGTAGTGCTCGCCCTTGGTGGCCTGGTTATGGATCTGCTCGGCGGGCGTGGCCAGGTTGCTGAAGAACTCCACGTCCTGGCCCAGGTATTTGTAGTGCCACTTCCACTGATAGCCGGTGACCTGGATATCGATATCCGACTCACTGCTGTCGTAGATATTGATCAGGGTTTTGGTCGCCGGAATGGCCATGGCCACCAGGATCAGCAAGGGCACTACGGTCCAGAGAATTTCCACGGTGGTGCTCTCGTGGAACTTGGCCGCCACCTGGCCCGTAGACCGGCGGTGCAGGATCATCGACCAGAACATCGCGCCAAACACGACGATGCCGATCACCACACAGATCCAGAAAATGGTCATGTGCAGGTCAAACACGGCGTGACTGACTTCAGTAGCCCCTGGCGCCATATTCGTTGTCCAGGCGGCGTGCGCCTGGCCGAATACTGACCACAACAGTAGGCCCATCCAAACGTGTGGATGTCGCGTCATTGCGGGTTCCCCTTTATGTTTCTTGTTATCCCGCCGGTTTGCACCTGCGGCGAAGGGAGCGGCTTCCATACTGCTTACAACCGCCAAGCCTTGCCTGCGTCATGCAGTTGGGCGTCATCAGCTAATTGCGTACAAATCCGAGTATAGACAGCCGGGGCGACCCCGCAATGTGTAGGGGCAAATGAGCAAAAACAGACGGGCGGACCCAATAAAACCGGGCGCGCAAACGTTTATCCGACGAACGATGGCATTTCGATATAACGCACACGCATAACCATGAAATAATTATGACAAATGCGTCTTAGGCGCTCGTATAAACGAGCTACCTTATCCTCTCCCTTTTCCTACGCCTGTTTCACTGGAGCCTTCATGAACACCGCCGCATTGCGCGAGCAGATTTTCCGTGCCCATCAACACGAAGCCACTACGGGCCAGCTTGCCCAGCAACTGGAAAAACAATTGCCGCACCTGCATTCGGCCATCTCCCTGGCTGACGGTGATCGCAACATTGTCATGACCCGCTTTGTCACCGCCTACATCGAACTGGTTCCGGACTTGCTCGAAGCCGCCAACGATGTGGCCCGCGAAGCCGGTATCGAAAGCCAGATCAAACCGGTGTTGAAAATCGCCGAGCATTTCTTCCTGCAGCCGCCTGCGATCCTGGCCGGCCATGAAGGCCTGGACGGCTTGCTGGATGAGGCCTACCTGGCTCACCGCTTGGTTGAAGAGGTCAACGACCTGTATATCAAGCATTTCGGCCAGCCATTGATTCCGGCGGATACCACTGTGGCTAACTTGATTGCCCATCAACTGATTGGTGAAACATTTGCCAATCAGTTGGATGAAGCCGTGCACTTGGCGGTAGATGAAATGCTCAACGAGGAGAGCTTTGCGCTGGAGTCGGTCGAGGCGTATCGCGAACAGCTGAAAAGCCCGCAAACGGAAGCGGCGTGGAAGCGCTGGCCGTGCCTGTCGCGGCAGCTGGGCGTTGAGTTATCGCTGGATCAGCCAGCCTGATTTTCCGAGTGAACATAGAACCACTGTGGGAGCCGGGCTTGCCCGCGATGGCGGAGTGTCAGTCAGCACATTAGCTGGCTGACCCACCGCCATCGCGGGCAAGCCCGGCTCCCACAATTTTTGTGGTGTTCAGACGGGCGCCGAACCTATCCCCACCGTCGTCCGCACTCGGCCTTCGAGCCTACGCTTCAACCCCCGCGCCTCGATCACCAGCGTCGAGCCCTTGGCCGCATTGGCCCGGCCCCATTCTTCCAGCAACTCCAGACACGAATGGTCGATGTAGCTCAGGTTGCTCAGCGGCACATGCAAGGTGGTCCCCGCAGGCACCGTCGACAGCACCTGAGTCAGCGCAGGCACTTTCAGGAAGGTCGCGGCACCGGTCAATCGCAGCTCCATCTCACCGTCCTGGGGCAAATCGATCAGGCTGACTTTCAATCGCGAAGCTTTAAACGCGAGCTTCAGCAACGTGAGCCCAAAGCCCACCAATACGCCGGTCAGCAGGTCGGTGAAGATGATTGCCAGTGCCGTAGCGGCGTAGGTAAACATCGGCATCCGCCCATAACGGCCCAGCGCGCGAAAGGCTTTGACGTCCACCAGCTTGATCCCGGTGTACACCAGCACGCCCGCCAAACTCGCCACCGGAATGCTTTGCAGCACGCTCGACAGCAGCAACACAAAGCCCAGCAGCCACACACCATGGAACATCGCCGACAGCCGCGTGGTAGCGCCAGCCTGCACGTTGGCCGAGCTGCGCACGATTACGCCGGTCATCGGCAAGGCGCCAACCAAACCACAGAGCATGTTGCCCACGCCTTGAGCTGACAATTCCTTGTCGAAATCGGAGCGCTGGCCGCTGTGCATCCGATCGACCGCTGCCGCAGAAAGCAGGGTTTCGGCGCTGGCAATAAACGCCACGGCGAAGGCGGCGATCAGCAGTTGCGGATCAGCCAGGTTCAGCAGGTCGCTGGGGCGCAGCCAGTCGATGGCGTCGGCGAGGTTTTCCGGCACCTCCACGCGCTTGACCTGCAACGCCAGCACCAGGCTGGTCACCGTCGCCAGGCCCACACCCAACAACGCGCCCGGTACGAAGCGCAATGTTTGCGGCCGGAATTTATCCCAGCAGTACATCACCAGCATGGTCGACAGGCCCAGCAAACCAGCCTGCCAACCAAGACCGCCGCCCAGCGTCGGGATCGCGTCGGCCATGGCCGCCGGGAAGCCCGCCAGGTTATCCAACCCCGAAGGTTTAGGCGCGCCGTCGAGCATCACATGCACCTGCGACAGCACAATCAATACGCCGATACCCGCCAGCATGCCGTACACCACCGCCGGAGCCGTGACCCGGAACCAGCAGCCCAGGCGCAAACGCCCGGCCACCAGTTGCAGGAAACCCGCCAGCAACAGAATCGGCCCGAGCATCATCATCCCGTGCTGGCGCACCAACTCGAACACCAACACCGCCAGCCCCGCCGCCGGGCCACTGACCTGCAGTGGCGAACCCGCCAGCCAACCCACTACCAGGCCACCGATTATCCCGGTGATCAGCCCCTTGGCCGGCGGCATGCCGGACGCAATCGCAATGCCCATGCACAAGGGCAGGGCGACTAGAAACACAACCACCGAGGCCAGCAGCTCCCGTGGCAATACAGCTTTCAATTGAGCAGCACGCATGATGGCTCTCCCGAGGGATTCGCCGGGCGCGGCAAAGCCTGGCTGCATCCATGGCAGCCACAGCTTGACCCGGCAGGGAAGTGTTTTAGAAGCGCGCTCTAGGCGTCGCGCAAGGAATCGGCTCGGTGCCGTTCAGCGGTCTGAATGCCGCCTGGTCCGCATCGTAAGCGCGGATTTCGCTGGTCTCGATGTTGTAGATCCAACCATGGATGAACAAATGACCATTGGCCATGCGCGAGGCCACGGAAGGGTGGGTACGCAGATGCTGCAACTGGGCGATGACGTTTTCTTCGGTCAGCACCTTCATGCTCTCGCCTTCATTGGCGCAATCGCAGTTGTCTTCGACCATGGACTTGGCGACTTCGGCGTGACGCAACCACGCGCGTACCGTCGGCATTTTTTCCAGGCTGTCGGGGTTGAGTACCGCGCGCATGGCGCCGCAATCGGAGTGCCCGCACACGATGATGTGCTGTACGCCCAGGGCGAGTACCGCGTACTCGATGGCGGTGGAAACCCCGCCGTTCATCTGGCCGTAGGGCGGCACCACGTTGCCGACATTACGCGTCACGAACAAATCGCCGGGAGAGCTTTGGGTGATCAGCTCGGGGACGATGCGCGAATCGGCGCACGTAATAAACATCGCCCGTGGGCTCTGGGCCGTGGCGAGTTTCTTGAAAAGTTCTTCCTGCTGCGGGAAGACGTCGTGATGGAAATGCAAAAAGCCGTCAACGATGTGCTTTAACGCTGCATCGGCAGACTCCGCCACCTGAGTGGCTGAAGCCGACGCAGCCAACGGCTGTTTATCCTTGTCACTCATGATTCATCCTCTTTATTAATGCAGGGGAGTGTTCAGGTCAGTTCGACGTCTGGCTATCGGAAAAGTTGAAAAACTAAACAAACCAAGGCGTCGACTCACCAGTCACTCGCTGAACAAGGTAACCGGCGAAACTTAACTCAAACTGAATGAACCGCTCTAGAACGAGGGTTTCAGTGATATCAAAACGCGACTATTTCCACAGCAATGGCGCCTTCGTTCTCTTCAGTTTACAACAATGCCATCTGCCTGCCCGGCGGGCAAAACGCCGTGCAATCCAGATTAAACCCTTCCCGTCGATTCAGCCCCAGCCGCTTGATCGCTTTGTTGAAACGCTGCGCCAACAAATCAGCAAACGGCCCCTCGCCACGCATGCGCACACCGAAGCGGCTGTCGTACACCTCACCACCGCGCACCTGGCGCACCAGGCTCATCACATGGGCCGCGCGCTGCGGGTAATGCGCCGCCAGCCACTCCTCGAACAGTGGCGCCACTTCCAAGGGCAAGCGCAACATCATGTAGGCGGCGCTCTGCGCACCGGCAGCGTGGGCTTCGGTCAGCAGGCTTTCCAGCTCGCTGTCGTTGATCATCGGGATCATTGGCGAGCACAGCACGCCCACCGGGATACCCGCCTCGCGCATCACCCGAATCGCCCGTAACCGCGCCTTGGGCGCCGCCGTGCGCGGCTCCAGGATACGCTTGAGTTCGTCGTCCAGGCTGGTGAGGCTGATCATTACCGCCACCAGCCGCTGACGCGCCAACTCGGTGAGCAGGTCGAGGTCGCGCAAGATCAGCGAACCCTTGGTGATGATGGTTACCGGGTGCCGATAGCGCAGCAGCACTTCGAGGGTTTGCCGGGTGATTGTGTAGTCGCGTTCGATAGGCTGGTACGGGTCGGTATTGGAGCCCAGGTTGATCGGTGCGCAGACATAACCAGGCTTGGACAGCTGTTGCTCCAGCACGTCGGCGGCGTTGGTCTTGGCAATCAGTTTGGTTTCGAAATCCAGCCCTGGCGACAGGTCCCAATAGGCATGGCTGGGCCGCGCATAGCAGTAGATGCAGCCATGTTCGCAGCCGCGATAGGGGTTGATGGAGCGGTCGAACGGCAAATCCGGCGAGTTGTTGCGGGTGATGATGCTCTTGGCCGTTTCGATACGCACTTCGGTGCCCTGTGTCGGTGGCACTTCCTGGAACCAGCCGTCGTCTTCGGCCACGCTGACGGTCGGCGCAAAGCGGTTGTGCAGGTTAGTGGCCGTGCCCCGGCCACGGGGCGGCAGCGCAGTAGTCATGAAAACGCCTCGATACTGTTTTTATATACAGTATCGAGACGCAAGGTTTCTGACCAGTGCCGTTTGGCGGCCAGGGCAAGATCAGTGCTTTTGCGTTACCTGCCCCAAGTCGTCACCCGACGTGGTGCGCATATCGCTCTTGCGCAGGTCTGCCACGTCACTGGCTTTGACTGGCGCGCCTTTATTGCCCCAGCTGCCACGGACGAAACTGACCACATCCGCGACTTCCTGGTCCGACAGGCGCCACGCGAACGCCGGCATGGTGAAAGTCGACGGCGCCGTGTGGGTGGCTGGCAAGGTGCCGCCGTTCAACACGATGTTGATCAACGAGGTGGCGTCCGCCGTCTGCAACACCGGGTTACCCGCCAGCGCCGGGAACACCCGCGTGTAACCATGGCCGTCGGTACGGTGGCACGCCGCGCAGTTGTCGATATACACCGACGCGCCCGGCTTGCTGTCGTCACCTTTCCACAGCGCCTCGGCCACCTGCTTGTCGTACTGATGCGGCTGGTCCTTCGGGTCCACCGCCGGCAGGCTCTTGAGGTATCGCGCAATCGCGGTGAGGTCGTCCTGGGACATGTACTGCATGCTGTGCACCACCACATCACTCATGCCGCCGAACACTGCGCTGCGGTCACTGCGGCCAGTCTTGAGGAATTGCACCAGTTGCTCCTCGCTCCAACTGCCAAGGCCGTCCTTGTGGTCGCCGCGCAGGCTTTTCGCGATCCAGCCTTCCAGCGGCGCACTGCCAGACAGGAACGCGTTGCCGTCAGTCGCGCTGAGGGCTTTTTCCTGCATGGTCAGGGCACGCGGTGTATGGCAGGCGCCGCAGTGGCCGAGGCCTTCAACCAGATAGGCACCGCGAGCGACCACCGGGTCGGTGGCGGCTTGCGCCTGATGCGCCTCGACCGCCGGCGCGAACATCCAGCGCCACGCCGCCAACGGCCAACGCATGCTCAAGGGCCAGGGAATATCGCTGTCCTTGTTCTCCTGGGCGACGGGCTCCACGCCCTTCATGAAATACGCATACAACGCCTGCATGTCACTGTCGCTGACACGCGCGTAGGACGGATACGGCATCGCCGGGTAAAGCGTGCTACCGTTCTTGGCGACGCCATGGCGCACGGCCTTGTCGAAGTCTTCGAAGCTGTAGTCGCCCAGGCCGGTTTTGTCCGGGGTGATGTTGGTGGAATAGATCACGCCGATCGGGGTTTCCATCGGCAGCCCACCGGCGAAGGGTTTGCCACCCTTGGCGGTGTGGCAGGCCACGCAGTCACCGGCACGGGCCAGGTATTCGCCCTGCTTGACCAAATCGGTTTCGGCAGCGCTCACCGAGCAGCTGCTGAACAGGGCAAAACTGGCGATAACAAGTGCTTTCATGGTCATCGCTCCTTATGCCTGAACCAGTGGGCCGGGGTTTTTCAGGTACTGCTCGCGGATCGCTCGCGCCGACCAATAGGCCAGCGCTGCCACCAGGCCGGTCGGGTTGTAGCCCAGGCCTTGTGGGAAAGCCGATGCACCCGGAACAAACACGTTGTGTACATCCCAGCTTTGCAGGTAACGGTTCAACGCACTGGTTTTCGGGTCGGTACCCATGATCGCGCCGCCATTGAGGTGGGTGGTCTGGTAGGACGCGGTGTTGAATTGCTCACCGACTTTTTTGCCCAGCACAGCAATGGCCTTGGGGTTCATCGCCGCGGCGACCTTGCCCATTTTCTCCATCATGAAGCGGTTCATCTTGATGTCGTTTTCCTGCCAGTCGAACGTCATCCGCAGCAGCGGCAGGCCGTAGGAGTCGCGGTAAACCGGGTCCAGATCCAGGTAGTTGCTCCGGTAGGATTGATGCGCACCATGGGAGTCCATCGACACTTGGTGGGTGTAGTAGTCGGCGGTGGCGCGCTTCCAGGCGCTGCCCCACGCCGGCGTGCCCGGCGGGTTGGACGTACCGGCAATCGGCCGGCTGCCGGCCTGGTTGACCCACATCGGCGAGCCGCCCACAAAGCCGTGCGGGCCGTGGTCGAAGTTGTCCGCGTTGAAGTCATCGATGGCCACGCCATTGCCGCCGGCACCGATGAAGTTGTTGGTGTGGGTGTCCTTGTCGAAGAAGGCCTTGATGGTGCCCATGTTCTGGTAGGCAAAGTTGCGGCCCACCACGCCCTCATTGGTAATAGGGTCGTAAGGTTTGCCGATGCCCGAGAGCAACATGAGGCGCACGTTGTTGAACTGGAAGGAGGCGATGATCACCAGGTCCGCCGGCTGCTCGCATTCGCGGCCCTGGGCGTCGATATAGGTCACGCCGGTGGCCTTGCTCTTGGTGCTGTCGAGGTTGACCTTGAGCACGTGGGAATTGGCCCGCAGCTCAAAGTTCGGCACCTGACGCAGCGCCGGCAGGATGTTCACGTTCGGCGAGGCTTTGGAATACATGTAGCACACGTAGCCACTGCAGAAACCGCAGAAGTTGCACGGCCCCATCTGCGCGCCGTAGGGGTTGGTGTACGGCCCCGACGTATTGGCCGATGGCAGGTTGTAGGGTTTGTAGCCGACGTCGGTAGCCGCTTTCTGAAACAACTGCGCAGACACGGTGTTTTTCTGCGATTCCAGCGGGAACGGGTTGGAGCGATCCGGCGCATACGGGTTGCCGCCACGACCTTCACCCACCAACTGGCCTTTTACGGTCCAGGCTTGGCCGGAGGTGCCGAAGACTTTTTCGGCGTAGTCGAAAAACGGCTCCAGCTCTTCATAGCTCACGCCGAAGTCCTGGATGGTCATGTCCTTGGGGATGAAGTTCTTGCCGTAGCGCTCTTCATAGTGGCTGCGCATGCGCAACTCGATAGGGTCGACGCGAAAATGCACGCCCGACCAGTGCAGGCCCGCACCACCCACGCCATTGCCCGGCAAGAACGCACCCAACTGACGGTTGGGCAGGGCAACGTCATTCACGCTATGGCGAATGGTCACCGTCTCCTTGGAGATGTCCTGAAAGAGTTTTTTACGCACGCTGTAGGTCAGTTCGTCGATGACCTGGGGATAGTTGCCGTCCGGGTAGGTGTCCTGCATCGGGCCGCGCTCCAGCGCTACCACGTTGAGGCCAGCTTCCGTCAGTTCCTTGGCCATGATCGCGCCGGTCCAGCCGAAACCCACGATCACCGCGTCCACTTTCTTCATGATGGTCGCCACGTTTATGCCCTCTCGCCGCGAATGGAAACAGCCGGGAAGGGGTATTGCTCGTTGCGTTCAACCCAGTCCATGAAATCGGCGCGGGCGCCGGGGAAGCCGATCATGGTCCAGCCGACCATGCCTTTGTTGCCACCGTGGATCGGGTCGCAGAAGAAGCCTTCCTTGGTGTTTTGCAGCAACAGGTTGAAAAACATCTTGGCCGGTACGGCCTCGAAATGGGCAGTCATCTCGCTGCCACCGGCCTCCATGCGTCGCAGCATGTCATCCTGGGTAGCGCTGTCTTGCGCAGCAAAAGCTTTACCATTGAACGCCTTCGACCACGCATCCGTGGCGGCAATGCCCAGGCGATAGATGTCTTTGGGCACCAGTTTGCTCTGCCAGCCCATCTCTGGCGCCGCATCGGCGTTGAACGGACCTTGCATGAACCACAACGCGCCAGCGGCATACGGCGTGTTCATCTGGCGGTCGATGTATTCCGGCGCGCCGGCTTCCAGGGCGCCTGGGCCTTGGGCATCCGCTGGGATCAGGCGGGCGACGGCGGCGTTGATAAACGCCCACTCTTCAGCCGAGAAGTAGCTTGGCTCGTAGGCTTTGTCGCTGACGGGCGTTTTGGCAGGAGCGGCCTGCACCGGCTCCGGTGTGGCCATCAACATCGAGCCGCCAAGGCCAGTGCTGGCAACCGTGACCACCGGGATCAAGGTCAAGGATTTGCGTAAAAAGTCACGCCGCGGGTTGTCCTGATCTTGATCAGACATAGGTGCACCTCATCATGTGGTCACGGGTTTATCCACCGCTTCTGGGAGCGGCGTGATGGTTTGCCAGGGCATTGGATCCAAAGAGCTAGAACACACTGGCAATCAATAGTTACAAATGATAGCAGCCTAAGCATTAAGAGAAATCGATTCAGCGCGAAAAACAGCGGATCAGATGGGCGGATTCACGATTCTTTGACAGCCACCTCACATGGCATTGACCCCTTGTAGGCGAATCTGTGACCCATCAGCCCTATCCCATTCGGTCTCTACGCGCATGTTCACGATTCGATTGCTGCCCGCCCTTGGCTTGGCGTTCATGGCATTGTTCACCACGCTGCAGGCCCACGCCGACGAGGCTACGTCTATCCGCTCTGCCGAGTGGGCACAGCCAGTGGGCAACCAATTCAACCTGCACCAGATGACACCCACGCTGTATCGCAGTGCGTTGCCGGACAGCACTGCGCTGCCTGTGCTGCAAAATTTGAAGATCGGCACGGTGATCAACTTCCTGCCGGAATCTGATGCGCCCTGGCTGAAGACGTCTGATATCAAACAGGTGCAGCTGACGTATCGCACCAACCATGTCGACGATGCCGACGTGCTGGCGGCACTCCGGGCCATTCAAGAAGCCGAAACCCATGGCTCGGTGCTGATGCACTGCAAACACGGCTCCGATCGCACTGGCCTGATGGCGGCGATGTATCGGGTGGTGATTCAGGGTTGGAGCAAAGAGGATGCGCTGAACGAGATGACGCTGGGCGGCTTTGGTAGCAGTAACGGCTTTAAAGACGGCGTTCGCTACATGATGAAGGCAGATATCGACAAGTTGCGTACAGCATTGGCCAATGGCGACTGCAGCACCAGTGCCTTTGCACTGTGCTCGGTAAAAAGCTGGATCACCACGACAGACAAGGCCAAAGGGCAACTGTAGCGCGCCTTTCTGTGGGAGCTGGCTGTGGGAGCTGGCTTGCCTGCGATAGCTTCAACGCGGTGTGAATGACACACCACGGTGCCTGCATCGCGGGCAAGCCCGACTCCCACAAAAAGCCCGCCCCAAGCAGAAGCAGGCGTCGGGGATCAGTCCTTTTTCAGCTTGGGATTAGGGAAAAACTGCACCGCCTGCACCTTCGGGTCCGCAGGCGCCTTCAACGCCGACGTATTGACCCGCGTGCCCAATTCCTTGGGCACCGAATTGCCTTGTTCATTCAACGTGTCCGAATAACCGCAGGCCACACATTCGCGGTGCGGCACATCGTCTTCGGTCCACATTTTCAACTTGTCCAACCCTTCGCACGCCGGGCAGACCGCCCCGGCGATAAATTGCTTTTTGGTCACCACAGGCCCATCACTCATGCTGCTGCGTCCTCACTCAGGCCGCTGTGGCGCAAGAGTGCGTCAATCGACGGCGCACGTCCGCGGAAGTCGACGAACAGCACCATCGGCGCCTGGGAGCCACCGCGCGCCAGAATCGCTTCGCGAAATGCCCGGCCGGTTTCGGCATTGAGCACGCCGTCTTCTTCAAACTTGGAGAAAGCATCGGCAGACAGCACTTCAGCCCACTTGTAGCTGTAGTAACCCGCGGCATAACCGCCAGCGAAGATGTGCGCGAAGCTGTTGGGGAAACGATTGTAGGCTGGCGGACGCATCACCGAGACCTCATCGCGCACGCCTTCAAGCACCTGAGCCACCGTGCGGCCATCGCCGTGGGCGGCATGCAGTTCGAAGTCGAACAGCGAGAATTCCAACTGGCGCACCATCATCAGGCCAGACTGGAAGTTCTTCGCCGCGAGCATTTTTTCCAGCAGGTCCTGAGGCAGCGGCTCGCCGCTTTCGTAGTGGCCGGAGATCAGTGCCAGGCCCTCCGGCTCCCAGCACCAGTTCTCCATGAACTGGCTCGGCAGCTCCACCGCATCCCAGGCCACACCGTTGATGCCGGACACGCCCGCATGTTCAACGCGGGTCAGCAGGTGGTGCAGGCCGTGGCCGAATTCGTGGAACAGCGTGGTCACTTCATCGTGGGTCAGCAGGGCAGGCTTGCCGCTGTCGGCCGGGGTGAAGTTGCACACCAGGTTCGCCACCGGGCTTTGCAGCACGCCGTCGACAGTGCGGCGGCGATCGCGCGCGCCGTCCATCCACGCGCCGCCACGCTTGTTGGCGCGGGCGTACAGGTCGAAGAAGAAACGGCCAACGTGCTGGCCGTTTTCCTTGATCTCAAACAGGCGAACATCCGGGTGCCAGGTGTCGAAGCCTTTTTGCTCGGCGATCTCGATGCCGTACAGGCGCTGCACGATGGCGAACAGGCCGCTCAGCACTTTGTCGATCGGGAAGTAGGCGCGCAGGGCTTCCTGGGACACGCTGTAGCGTTGCTCACGGAGTTTTTCGCCGTAGAAACCGCTGTCCCAGCTTTGCAGGTCGGCGCAGCCTTGTTCGGCAGCGTAAGCCTTGAGCTGTTGCAGGTCCTGGGCGGCAAAGGGTTTGCTGCGCTTGGCCAAGTCGCGCAGGAAGCTCAGCACCTGGTCGCTGGACTCGGCCATTTTGGTCGCCAGGCTCAGCTCGGAGAACGACGCGTAGCCCAACAGTTTGGCCAGTTCCTGACGCAGGTCGAGGATCTGCTCCATCACCGGGCCATTATCGTTCTTACCGGCATTCGGGCCTTGGTCTGACGCACGGGTGCAGTAGGCCGCGTAGACTTCTTCACGCAGGGCGCGGTCCTGGGCGTAGGTCATCACCGCGTAGTAGCTTGGGAATTCGAGGGTGATCAGCCAGCCATCGAGGCCTTTGGCCTGGGCGGCGGCGGCCATTTGCGCCTTGGCCGAGTCGGTCAGGCCGGCGAGGGTGGCTTCGTCGGTGACGTGCTTGGTCCACGCCTGGGTGGCGTCCAGCAATTGGTTGGAGAACTTGCTGCCCAGCTCAGACAGTTTGCTCTGCACTTCGGCGTAGCGTTTTTGCTGCTCAGGCGGCAAATCGATACCCGACAGGCGGAAGTCGCGCAGTGAATGTTCCAGAATGGTTTTTTGCGCCACATCGAAACCGGCGGCTTCCGGGCTGTTGGCCAGGGCTTCGAAGGCCTGGAACAGTTCGCGGTTCTGGCCCATCTCGGTGGAATAGGCGCTCAATGCCGGCAGGCAAGCCTCGTAGGCTTCGCGCAATTCAGCGCTGTTGCACACGGCGTTGAGGTGGCTGACCGGGCTCCAGGCGGCGCCCAGGCGGTCATTCAGTTCGTCCATGGCCAGTACCAGACCGGCCCACGTAGGGTTTTTACCCTGGCTTTGCAGGATGCCTTCGATGGCAACGCGGTTATCGGCGAGGATCTGTTCAATGGCCGGCTGCACGTGCTCGGCACGGATCGCCGAGAACGGCGGCAGGTCGTAGGACTGCAAAAGTGGGTTGTTCGCGCTCACGGTGGGTACCTTGGCTGAAGAAACTGATAAGACAAAGATGGGGCCATCTTAATTACAATCAACACCCACCGCAGCTATCAACCTATAAGAGAGAGGCTATCGTGACCCTTCGCACCTATCAGAACCACACGCCAACCCTGGGCGCCGGGGCTTTTGTCGATATTTCGGCGGTGGTGATCGGCGATGTCGAAATCGGCACCGACAGCTCGGTTTGGCCGCTGACCGTGATTCGCGGCGACATGCACCGCATCCGCATCGGTGCGCGCACCAGCGTGCAGGACGGCTGTGTACTGCACATCACCCACGCCGGGCCGTTCAACCCGGACGGCTTCCCGCTGCTGATCGGCGATGACGTGACCATCGCCCACAAAGTCATGCTGCACGGCTGCACGGTCGGCAATCGCATCCTGATCGGCATGGGCAGCATCGTGATGGACGGCGCGGTGGTCGAAGACGATGTGATCATCGGCGCCGGCAGCCTGGTGCCGCCCGGCAAGAAACTTGAGAGTGGTTTTTTGTACGTGGGCAGCCCGGTTAAACAGATCCGCCCACTGACTGACAAAGAGCGTGCCTTCTTCACCTACAGCGCCGCGAACTACGTGAAGCTCAAAGACCTGCACCTGGCGGAAGGATTCGACCGATGACCCTGAACTACTCCACCGTGCTGTTCGACCTGGACGGCACCCTGACCGACCCGCGTGAGGGCATCACCCGCTCGATCCAGTACGCCCTCGGCAAACTCGGCATCGATGAACCGGACCTGACCAAGCTGGAACACTTTATCGGCCCGCCGTTGCTGCAAGCCTTTATGCAGTTCTATGACTTCGATGAGGCCAAAGCCTGGGAAGCGGTGAATTTTTATCGCGAACGCTTCAAGCTCACCGGCCTGTATGAAAACCGCGTATTCGATGGCGTGATGCCGTTGCTTGAGGAGCTGAACGGCCAGGGCCGCCAGCTGTATGTCGCCACATCCAAGCCGTGGGTGTTTGCCCGTGAGATTGCCCGGCATTTTGATTTTGCCAAGCACTTCAAAGTGATCTACGGCAGCGAACTGGATGGCACGCGCACCAACAAGGTTGAGCTGATTGCGCACCTGATGAACGAAGAGGGTTTGGACCCGGCGACTACCCTGATGATTGGTGATCGCAAGCATGACTTGATCGGGGCGCGCAGCAATGGGTTGGATTCGGCGGCGGTGGGTTATGGGTTTGGCAGTTTTGAAGAACTGAATGCTGAGGAGCCGACCTTGCATTTTGAGACGCTGGAGCAGATGCATCAGGCGTTTTTGCAGCGCGGCTGAGACCGCTATCGCAGGCAAGCCAGCTCCCACATTTGACCGTGTTCACAATTCAAACTGTGGGAGCTGGCTTGCCTGCGATGGGCATGGGTATCTACAACTTTTGAAGGCAGCCAATTTCTCCTGTGGCGAGCAGGCTTGTCCTGCGTTGGGCTGCGAAGCGGCCCCCGTACAGGCACTGCAATTTTCCTGAAAGAACTCAGCGTCTGGGTTTGG
>NZ_WKDV01000036.1:0-75685 GCF_021605825.1 Pseudomonas sp. PA-6-3C | reverse complement strand
CCCATGCCCCCCGTGATTGCCCCCGAACTACTCGCCCCCGCCGGCACCCTGAAAAACATGCGCTATGCCTTCGCCTACGGCGCCGATGCGGTCTACGCCGGCCAGCCGCGCTACAGCCTGCGGGTGCGCAATAACGAGTTCGACCACGCCAACCTCGCGCTCGGCATCCAGGAGGCGCATGCACTGGGCAAGCGTTTCTACGTGGTGGTCAACATTGCCCCGCACAACGCCAAGCTCAAGACCTTCCTCAAGGATTTGGCCCCGGTGATCGCCATGGGGCCGGACGCGTTGATCATGTCCGACCCAGGCTTGATCATGCTGGTACGCCGTCACTTCCCGTGCATGCCGATTCACTTGTCGGTACAGGCCAATACGGTGAATTGGGCCAGCGTCGAGTTCTGGCAACAGCAAGGTATCTGCCGGGTGATTCTGTCGCGGGAATTGTCACTGGAAGAAATCGGCGAAATCCGCCAACAGGTGCCGGCCATGGAGCTGGAAGTGTTTGTGCACGGTGCCCTGTGCATGGCCTATTCCGGGCGCTGTTTGTTGTCCGGCTATATGAACAAGCGCGATGCCAACCAAGGCACCTGCACCAACGCGTGCCGCTGGAAATACCAGGCCACGCCGGCGGTGGAGAACGCCACGGGCGATATCGTCCAGCAGTGTGAACCGACCTTGGGTATCGGCGCGCCGACCGATCAGGTGTTCCTGCTGCAGGAAGCCAACCGCCCGGATGAGCAGATGCCCGCCTTCGAAGACGAACACGGCACCTACATCATGAACGCCAAGGACCTGCGCGCCGTGCAGCACGTGGAGCGCCTGGCGCACATGGGCGTGCATTCGCTGAAGATCGAAGGGCGCACCAAGTCCCACTTCTATTGCGCGCGCACCACCCAGGTGTATCGCCAGGCCATTGACGATGCGGTGGCTGGCCGTGCGTTTGACCGCAACCTGATGACTGATCTTGAGTCCCTGGCCCAACGCGGCTACACCGAAGGTTTCCTGCGTCGCCATGTGCACGACGAATACCAGAACTACCAGAACGGCAGCTCGGTGTCGGAGCGCCAGCAGTTTGTCGGCGAATTGACCGGCGAGCGCCGGGGCGAGCTGGCCGAGGTCAAGGTGAAAAACCGCTTTGCCGTGGGTAATCATCTGGAATTGATGACACCGGCCGGCAACTTTCACTTTGACCTGACCAACCTGCACAACGCCAAGGGCGAGGCCATAGACGTGGCGCCGGGGGATGGGCACACGGTGTATGTGCCACTGCCGAGCGACATGGACCTGCGCTTCGGCCTGCTGATGCGTGACGTCTAACGCAGGGGCGGTGACAGGCCTATTTGTATCAGCGCCAGGCAAACATACGCTGAGGCCAGGGTTGATCAGATCCTGAACTGCCCCACCAACTGCCCCAGGCGCTGGCCCAGGTCCGCCAGGCTGCGCGAGGTTTGCGCGCCCAATTGGGTTTCATCCGCCACGCTGTCCACCGCCACGGCAATCTGATGCACGCTGCGGTTGATCTCTTCGGCCACGGCGGTCTGCTCTTCGGCGGCGCTGGCGATTTGCGCGTTCATCGAGTTGATGGTGCCAATCAACTGCGCCATGGTATCCAGCGACGCGCCGGCTTGGTTGGCCTGGGCCGAAGTGCCATCACCGGCATCGCTGGAGCGGCGCATGGCATCCACGGCGGCGACGGTGCCTTTTTGCAGGCGGTCGATCATGCCCTGGATTTCCTGGGTGCTGGTTTGCGTGCGACTGGCCAGCGCACGCACCTCGTCGGCGACCACGGCAAACCCGCGACCAGCCTCGCCTGCCCGTGCGGCTTCGATGGCGGCGTTGAGCGCCAGCAGGTTGGTCTGCTCGGCAATCGAGCGGATCACGCCGAGCACGCTGACGATCGACGACACGTCCTGCTGCAAGCTGTCGAGGGACACGCCGCTGCTGCGGATGTCGTTCACCAGCGCATGGATCTGCGCGATGCTGCCATCCACTACCCGCTTGGCGGCCTGGCCTTCAGCGTCGGTCTGTTGCGCGGCCACCGCAGCGCCCTGGGCACTGCGCGCCACTTCGTGGGCCGCCGAGGACATTTGGTTGATTGCGGTGGCCACCTGATCGGTCTCGTGGCGCTGGCGTTCCATGGCGGTTTCCGAGCGCTGGGCCTGATCGGACACCTGGCTGACCAGCCCGGTGAGTTGCGCGGTCATCTCGGTGATCTGGCGCACCAGGCCGTGGATCTTGTCGACAAAGCGGTTGAACGCGCCGGCCAAGTCCCCCAACTCATCCTGGCTGGTGATGGCCAGGCGGCGGGTCAAGTCGCCCTCGCCCGCGGCGATATCGTCGAGGTTGGCTTTCATCAGGCTCAGTGGGCGCAAGATGGTATTGGCCACCAACATGCCCACTGCAGCAATCACCAGCAGCACCACCACCGCCACGCCAAGGATGCTCAGCAGCACGCCTTCCATGCGTTTTTCGACCTTGGCCTCGACCACCGCCACCTGGGCTTCGATGCCATCGAGGTTCACCGACGTACCAATCACCATGTCCCACTTGGGCAGGTATTCGGTGTAGCCAAGCTTGGGCACCAGTTCGGTCTGGCCGGGCTGGGTCGAGCTGTATTGCAGGTAGTGGGTGCCGTCCTTGCCGACCTTGACCAGGTCGCGGTTGACGTAGACACCGTTGGGGTCACGGTTGTCCTTGAAGCTCTTGCCTACGCCGTCCGGGCTGTTGCCCTTGAACAGGCGGATGGTCTCGGAGTCGTAGCCGAAGAAGTAGCCGTCCTTGCCGTAGGTGGTGTTGGACAACAGTTTGACTACCTGCGCCCGCGCCGCCGTGTCGCCGGGGGCGGCCGCGTCGTAGAGCGGCTTGATGGTGGTCATCGCCACTTCCACATAACTTTGCAGCGTGACCTTGGCGTCATTGAGCAGGCGCTGGCGGGTTTCATCCACCTCATTGCGCGCCTGGCCCTGCAGGATCCACACCGTGGTCAGGCTGATGACCACGGCAAACAACAACACAGGCACGACGGCCAGGGACAGGACTTTGGCCTTCAAACTCAGACGCATGGCTTTTCTCTCTTATTCGTGGCGACTTGAGAGGTTAACGGCCAGTGGCGAAATATCTGTAGGACACCTTGGCTGAGTGGCGACTGGACTGTTGTGGCGAACAGGCTTGCCCTGCGTTGGGCTGCGTAGCAGCCCCCTTTTCAGGCGCCGTAACACGCCAGGTAGATCGAGGTGTCTGGATTCAGGACCGCTTCGCGCTCCAACGCAGGGCAAGCCTGCTCGCCACAATTGAACCTGTTCCAGATACTAGAGGGTCATCGCGGCAAACCAGCCAAACGCCAGCAACGGAATGTTGTAGTGCAGGAAGGTCGGCACCACGGTGTCCCAGATATGGTGATGCTGGCCGTCAATATTCAGGCCGGAAGTCGGGCCGAGCGTGGAGTCCGACGCTGGCGAACCGGCATCGCCCAGCGCCCCCGCCGTACCCACGATGCACACAATCGCCAACGGACTGAAGCCCAGCTGCACACACAACGGCACAAAAATCGCCGCCAGAATCGGCACCGTAGAAAATGACGAACCAATGCCCATGGTCACCAACAGCCCCACCAGCAACATCAGCAGCGCGCCCACACCACGGCTGTGACCAATGAATGCCGCCGAGGCTTCCACCAGTGAGCGCACGTCACCGGTGGCCTTGAGCACTTCGGCAAACCCCGATGAGGCGATCATGATGAAGCCGATCATCGCCATCATCTTCATGCCTTCAGTGAACAGGTCGTCGGTATCGCGCCAGCGCACAATGCCCGACACCGAAAAGATCAGAAACCCAGCCAGGGCGCCGATGATCATCGAATCCAGCCACAACTGAATGATAAACGCCGAGGCAATTGCCAGCCCGGCCACCAGCAGGGTCAGCGGGTTGTACTGCACGGCTACTTGCTCGACGCGCTCGATTTTTTCCAGGTCATACACACGCTTTTTGCGGTAGCTGATAAACACCGCCACCAGCAGGCCCACCACCATGCCCAACGCGGGCAAGCCCATGGCATGGGTGACGTTGACTTGGCTGATGTCCACGCCGCTCTTGGCCACGTTGGCCAACAGGATCTGATTAAGGAAGATATTGCCGAAGCCCACCGGCAGGAACATGTAGGGCGTGATCAGGCCGAAGGTCATCACGCAGGCGATCAGCCGGCGGTCCAGTTGCAGCTTGGTCAGCACGTAAAGCAGTGGCGGCACCAGCAGCGGGATAAACGCAATATGGATCGGCAGAATATTCTGCGAAGCAATCGCCACCACCCACAACAGACCGATCAGCAGCCATTTGACATGACTTCCGCCGGTGGCTTCCTGGCAATCGACCAACAGCAGCGCCTTGTCCGCCAATGCATGCGCCAGGCCGGACTTGGCAATCGCCACCGCGAAAGCGCCGAGCAAGGCGTAGGACAACGCCACGGTCGCGCCGCCGCCCAAGCCGCCGTTAAACGCCTTGAGCGTGGCCTCGATGCCCAACCCGCCGGTCAAGCCACCGACCAGGGCGCCGACGATGATGGCGATGACCACATGCACACGGGACAAACTGAGCACCAGCATGGTGCCGACCGCGGCGATGACTGCGTTAATCATGGTTACCTCAAGCAAAAAACATAAAAAACAGACAGGCCCGCGACCGGGCGGCCATCAAGTGGCGTCCGTGTGCAGGCTTTAAGAGGTCTTATTAGAGGGCGCGCACTTTGCCGCAGGCGGGCCGTCATGTCAAAAACTGTGGCGAGGGAGCTTGCTTTCGCTGGGCTGCGCAGCAGCCCCAAAAAAACAGGAGCGCTGCGCACTGGAGCGCCAGCGGGAGCAAGCTCCCTCGCCACAGAATAAAGAAGCGTGAAAGGCAGCCGATACAAAGGCTCTCTGTGTTTTCAGGTTAAGGATGCTCCTCGATGTCGCTTAGACAGCTCTCCATTCAATGGAAAATCACCCTGCTCGCGGGCCTGTGCCTGCTGGGGATCGTGACCCTGCTGGTGGGTCTGTCGCTTTTTCGCATGGAGCAGAGTTCGCAACAGGTTAAAGCCTCCAGCATGCAGATGCTCGACGCGTCCGCCCAGGCGCGCATCGAGGCCCAAGGTGAAGTGCAGGCGCTGGGCATTCGCCAGCAATTCATGGACGCCTATCAGTACGGCCATGGTTTTTCGCGCCAAGTGTTGTTTTTGCGTGAGCAGGCGGAAAAACGCTTCCTCGACGCCTTCGATACCCGCGAAGACCTGACCCGCCAAGTCAAGGCCGCCCTGCAAGCCAACCCCGATCTGCTCGGCCTGTCGTTGGTGTTTGAGGCCAATGCGCTGGACGGCAAGGACGAGTTGTTCGCCAATCAGGCAGAACTGGGCAGCAACGACAAAGGGCGCTTCGCCCTCTACTGGTCGCAGCCCACACCCGGCAAACTCACCTCCATGTCACTACCCGAAAGCGACATGGCCGACATCAGCGTCGGCCCCAGCGGCGAAAAGGCTAACGCCTGGTTCACCTGCCCACGCACTACGCTGAAACCCTGCGTGATCGAACCGTACTTTTATGTGATCGACGGGCAAAACGTGCTGATGACCAGCATCGTCTTCCCGCTGATGGTCAACGGCAAAGTTATTGCCTCGCTGTCGGTGGACATCAACCTCAACAGCCTGCAGGCCGTGAGCCAACAGGCCAGCCAGAAGCTGTATGACGGCCAGACCCAGGTCAGCATCCTCAGCCCCACCGGTTTGCTCGCCGGCTACAGCCCGGACGCCGGCAAACTCAGCCAGCGTCTGGATCAGGTCGACAGCGCCAGCGGCGCGCAATTGATCAGCGTGCTGGCCAGTAACCCCCAGACCAGCAGCCTGCGTACCGATCACCAACTCAAGGTGCTGGCGCCATTCGCGCCGATTCCCGGCGGCAAGCCGTGGGGCGTGTTGCTGGATGTGCCGGAAAAAGTCCTGGTCGGCCCCGCCGAAACACTCAAGGCGCAGTTGGACGCGGACAACGCCCGTGGCACGCTGCTGGAACTGAGCCTGGGCCTGCTGGCGGCCGTGGTTGGCTTAGTGCTTGTGTGGCTGATGGCCCGCAGCGTGACCCGGCCGATCCTCGGCGTGGCACGCATGCTCGAAGACATCGCCAGCGGCGAAGGCGACCTCACCCGCCGCCTGGCCTACGACAAACAGGATGAACTGGGCCAACTGGCCGGCTGGTTCAACCGCTTCCTCGACAAGCTGCAACCGATCATTGCCCAAGTGAAACGCTCGGTGCAGGACGCCCGTGGCACTGCCGACCAGTCCGCCGAAATCGCCACGCAAACCAGCGCCGGCATGGAGCAGCAATACCGTCAGGTCGACCAAGTGGCCACCGCCTCCCACGAAATGAGCGCCACCGCCCAGGACGTCGCCCGCAGTGCTGCCCAGGCGGCACACGCCGCACGCGATGCCGACCAGGCCACACGCGACGGCTTGAGTGTGATCGACCGCACCACCACCAATATCGGCAACCTGGCGGCGGATATGAGCACCGCCATGGCCCAGGTCGAAGGCTTGGCGGCCAATAGCGAGAAGATCGGTTCGGTGCTGGAAGTGATTCGCGGCATCGCCGAGCAAACCAACCTGCTGGCACTCAACGCCGCCATCGAAGCCGCCCGCGCCGGTGAGGCTGGGCGTGGTTTTGCGGTGGTCGCCGACGAAGTACGCAACCTGGCGCAGCGCACCCAGGAGTCGGTAGAAGAAACCCGCCTGGTGATAGAGCACCTGCAAAGCGGCACCACCGACGTGGTTGGCTCCATGGGCAATAGCTATCGGCAGGCCCAAGGCAGTGTCGAACAGGTCGGCCAGGCGGTCACCGCTTTGCGTCAGATTGGTGAGGCGGTCACGGTGATCAGCGACATGAACCTGCAAATCGCCAGCGCCGCCGAACAGCAAAGCGCCGTGGCCGAAGAGATCAACACCAATGTGGCGACGATACGGGATGTGACTGAATCGCTGTCGGAGCAGGCGAATGAATCGGCGCGGGTGAGCCAGGCGTTGAACAGCCTGGCGAATCAGCAGCAGGGGTTGATGGATCAGTTTCGGGTGTAATGATCGTTCCCACGCGTGGGCGCGCCTCCTGTGACGCCCCGCGTCGCCCGTCGACAGCGGGACGCCGAGCGTCCAAGGCGACGTTACCACGCAGAGCGTGGGAACGATCTCAACGTTTGGGTAATTCGATCAGCACCTTGAGCCCGCCCAGCTCGCTGTCCTGCAACCGCAACGTACCACCCCACACCTCGACAATATCCCGCACGATCCCCAGCCCCAGGCCATGGCCGTCAATCTGCTCATCCAGACGCGCGCCCCGGCTGAGCACTTGCTCACGCTGAGCCGGCGGGATGCCGGGGCCGTCGTCTTCGACTGCCAGCAGAAAGCTGCGCGGGGTTTCGCTGACCGTCAAGCGCACGTCGGCATCCGCCCATTTGCAGGCGTTATCCAGCAGGTTGCCGAGCAGTTCCAGCAGATCTTCGCGGTCCCAGGGCAATTGCAGGCCGGGGTCGACGTGGTAGCTCAAGTCCAGGTGTTCACCGTGGATCATGCTCAAGGTGGCCAGCAGGCCGGGCAGTTCTTTTTCACAGTCAAACAGCGCGCCGGGCAGGGTTTCACCGGCCAGGCGGGCGCGGTTAAGTTCGCGGTTGAGGCGTTGTTGCACCTGGTCAAGCTGCTCGCGCAGCAGCTTGCCGATTTCGGGGTGGTCCTTGAGCGCTTCACTGGAGGCTGCACTCAGTAGCACCGCCAATGGGGTTTTCAGCGCATGGCCGAGGTTGCCCAAAGCATTGCGTGAGCGCTTGAGGCTGTCTTCGGTATGGGCCAGCAGATGGTTGATCTGCGCCACCAACGGCTCCAGTTCCAGCGGCACTTGGGTATCAAGTTGCGAGCGCCGGCCCTGTTGCAGTTGGGCAATCTGGTTGCGTGCCGTCTCCAGCGGGCGCAAGGCGCGGCGCACGGTGACCCGCTGCAGGATCAGCACCAGTAACAGCGCCGCCAAGCCGATGATCAGGCCGATCTGGCGCATCAGGCGAAAGCTTTCGCGCACGGGCGTGTAGTCCTGGGCCACGCTGATGGAAATTGACTGGCCGAAACGCTTGTAGTCCGAACGCAACACCAGCAGTTGCTGGCGTTCCGGCCCCAGTTGCAGGTTGCCCTTGAGCCCCGGCTCGGTCAGGCGCGGCAGTTCCTGGTCCCACAGCGAGCGGGAGCGCCAGTGAACGTCGGCAAAATCAATGCGGAAATAATGCCCGGAAAACGGTCGCTGATAGGCCGGTGACAGACGCTGCTCATCCAAATGAACACCCTCCGGCCCACGCACCAGTGCTGCCAGCAGGTTCTCGCTGTCGTTGCGCAGCCCGGCTTCCAGGTAGCGCTGCAAACCGGCCTCGAACAACCACAAACTGGTCTGCGCCAGCACCACGCCCACCACCACCATGACGCTGATCAGACCCAGGCTCAAACGCCGTTGAATCGACCTCATGCCGGGGCGGCGCCAAACCGGTAACCCTGGCCACGCCGGGTTTCAATCACACTGCGCCCCAATTTGCGGCGCAGGTGGTTGACGTGCACTTCCAGCACATTGGAGTCGCGCTCGGTTTCGCCGTCATACAAATGTTCGGCCAGATGGCTTTTCGACAGAATCTGCTCCGGGTGCAGCATGAAGTAGCGCAGCAGGCGGAATTCGGCGGCGGTCAGCTGGATCTCGTCGCCATCGCGCAGCACACACTGACGCCCTTCATCCAGGTGCAGGCCGGCGGCTTGCAGCGTCGGCTGGTTGGCCTGGCCGTGGGAACGGCGCAGAAGCGCCTGGATGCGCAGGTAGAGCTCTTCGGGGTGAAAGGGTTTGCTCAGGTAATCGTCGGCGCCGGCCTTGAGCCCTTCGATACGTTCGGCCCAGGAATCGCGCGCGGTCAGCACCAGCACGGGCGTGGCCAAGGCCGCGGCGCGCCATTGCGCGAGCACCTCCAGGCCCGGCAGGCCCGGCAAGCCGAGGTCGAGGATGATCAGGTCATAGGGTTCGCTGCGGCCTTGATACGCGGCGTCGCGCCCATCGGCCAGCCAGTCGACCGCGTAGCCCTGGCGCTGCAGACCGGCCAACAGTTCATCAGCCAGCGGTACGTTGTCTTCCACCAGAAGCAGGCGCATCAGTCGTCTTCCTTATCTTTGAGCAGCTTACCGGTACTGGCGTCGAGCTCGATTTCGCGCACCACGCCTTCGACGGTCAACAGTTCGATTTCGTAGATATAGCGCACCGAGCGATCCTTGTGCTCCTCAAGCTCGGCGTCCAGCAGCTTGGCACCCGGGTAGCGCTCCAGCGCCGGCCCCAGCAACTGTTCCAGCGGCGCGATGACGCCCTCCTGACGCAATCGCAGGGCTTCATCCTGACCAAGGTCATGGGCTGACAGGCTGGCGCTGCTCAGAAGCAATACCAGCGCCACCTGACTGCCCGCGCGTAGATTTACCTTCATTACGTATCCTGATGTTCCTTGAGGGCGGCCCGATGCGGGACATGGGCCACCACGGTACCCGTGACAACTTAACTGAAACTGAATTGCCACCATGGCAATTTTCAATCGGCAACCTTACCCATCGCTGCAAGAATTCTCTTATATTGCCTGTTCGCTGCAACCGAGACCTGTATGACTGCCATCCACATCAAGTTTCCCGCGCTGACCCTCAAGGCCGGCAAACGCGCTTTCACACGCATTCGCGAGCAAGGCCTTGCGCCGGCGGATGTCGGTATCCTACCCGGTGCGGCCGGTGGCCCCAAGGCGTTGGGCATTCAAGGCCTGGACCTGGCGCTGTTCGGCGATTGGCTGCCACGCGCGCCGCGTGAGCGTGCACTGATCGGCGCGTCCATCGGCTCCTGGCGGTTTGCCAGTGCGTGCCTGCCCGACCCGGTGCAAGGCTTGCTGGACCTCGGCCGCTTGTACAACGAACAACGCTTTGCCAAGGGCGTGACCATGGCCGAAGTCAGCCACAGCTGCCAGCGCATGCTCGACGACCTGTTGGCCGGCCGCGATGCGCGGGTGCTGGACAACCCCGACTACCGCCTGAATATCATGGTGGTCAAGAGCCACGGCCTGCTCGCCGATGACCACCGTGGGCGACTGGGGCTGGGCCTGTCGTCGGTGATTGCCGACAATCTGCGTGGCCGTGCGCGGCTGTCGCGGCATTTTGAGCGGTTGATCATCCACGACCCGCGCCAGGCACCACCGGTGCATGCGCTGACGGACTTTCCCTCGCGCTTCCTCGACCTGCAGGTGGGCAACCTGCGCCAGGCGCTGCTGGCCTCCGGTTCCATCCCCATGGTGATGCAAGGCGTGCGCGACCTGCCCGGCGCAGGCACGGGCACTTACCGCGACGGTGGCCTGCTGGACTATCACCTCGACCTGCCCTATCACGGCGACGACATTGTGCTGTACCCGCATTTCACCGACCGGGTGATCCCCGGCTGGTTCGACAAGGGCCTGCCGTGGCGACGCAGTAATCCACAAGGCTTGCAGGATGTGCTGCTACTGGCGCCCTCCAAAGACTACCTGGCCCGTCTGCCCCATGGGAAATTGCCGGACCGCAGCGACTTCAAGCGCTTTATGGGCGATGACTCTAGCCGCAACAAATACTGGCAAACCGCGATGAGCGAAAGCCGACGGCTGGGGGATGAGTTCCTGCAACTGGCGGACAATGGTGGGCTGGGCGAGCGGCTGCAAGCGCTGTAACCCAGCGGTATGCGCGGCAGAGGATCAAACTGTTAAACTCGCCGCCTGCCAGATACCTGACCGAGCTGAAAATACTGTGGAAATCTTCAAAGAGTTTACCTTCGAGTCCGCCCACCGCCTGCCCCATGTACCGGAAGGCCACAAATGCGGACGCCTGCACGGGCATTCGTTCAAGGTGGCTATCCACCTGAGCGGCGACCTGGATCCCCATACCGGCTGGATCCGCGATTTCTCGGAAATCAAGGCGATTTTCAAGCCGCTCTACGAGCGCCTCGACCATAACTACCTCAATGACATCCCTGGCCTGGAGAATCCGACCAGCGAAGTGCTGGCCAAGTGGATCTGGACCGAACTCAAGCCCCTGTTGCCGGAACTCAGCGCGATTCGCATCCACGAGACCTGCACCAGCGGTTGCATCTATCGCGGCGAGTAAGCGCTTGAGTGTTTAAAACCACCTGCGGGTGGTTTTTTTATGCCTGGCCACTGCAGTTGTAAAGCGTGCTTGACATGAAAAACCTGCACACCCAACGTAAAGCATCCTTTGCTTAAACTTCAGCGACGGTTTCCTGGAAACCGCGGGCCTGCCGCGCCTGTCGGCCTTCATGGTCTGGCCGATCATGGGCGGCGTCTGGTGTGTGGCCACAATCATTGGCACAAGGCGCTATCAATGAATAATCAGTTGCGCCAGTTACGCGCAGAACTGGGTTGGTCCCAGGCCGATCTGGCGCAGCGCCTGGGCGTGTCGCGCCAGACCATCAACGCCATCTAGACCGGCCGCTACGACCCGAGCTTGCCGCTGGCGTTCAAGATCGCCAAGGTGTTCGAACGGCCCATCGAAGCGATCTTCGAAGCGCCAGTGGACTGAGCCGTTATGACAGGAGCACGCTGAATTGATACGCCCCGCCACTGCCGACGATAGTGCCGCTATCGAGGCCATCGTCCAGGCTGCCTATGCGCCCTACATTGAGCGCATCGGCCGCAAGCCCGGGCCTTGGTTTCGGCCGACAACTGATGGATTTTGCCGAACAGCAGGCACTTGATGCCGGCTACAGTGCCATCCGCCTCTACACCAATGAGGTGATGACCGAGAACCTCGCGCTGTACAGTCGCCGTGGCTATGTGCAAACCCATCGCGCCGAGGAACACGGCCTGCGCCGCGTATTTATGATCAAACATCTATAGGAGCACCCCATGGAAAACCTCTGGCTGGCCCAGGCCAAACGCTTGCAGGCACTGGCGTCCACGGGGCTGCATTTTTGCACTGACGACTTTGAGCGTGAGCGCCTTGAGGAAATTGCCGAGATTGCCCACAGCATGCTCGCGCAACTGGCGGATGTGCCGCTTGCGCGCATCACCGGGCTGGTGCCGGATTTTGCCAAGCGTTATTCAACCCCGATGATTGACGTACGCGGCGCGGTGATCGAGGGCGACCGGATACTGCTGGTGCGCGAATTGACCGACGGCTGCTGGGCCCTGCCCGGTGGGTACGCCGATATCGGCCTGTCGGCGGCGGAAAACATCGTCAAGGAGATCCGTGAGGAAGCCGGGCTGAGCGTCACGGCACGCGCGCTGTACAGCGTCACGCACAAGGCCAAGGGCTTGTATCGCCCGGATGTGCGGGACTTCTACAAGCTGTATTTCCTGTGCGAGCGGGTCGACCAACGGGCGCCGATGGCGGGTTTTGAAACCACTGAAGTGGGCTTTTTTACCCTCGACGACCTGCCGCCCCTGTCCCGTGGGCGCACCATCGAAAGCGACCTTGAAGCGGCGTTTGCGTTTCATCGTGGCGATACCACCCAGACGCTGTTCGACTGATCCATTTTGTCTCACCGCTGCACTGCTTTCGTGCCTGCTTGGGCGCGCTCGACACAGCTGCCTGGCGACAAATACGCCGCGCTGCCGGTTTGGCACGCGCAGTGCAACAGCGCTGCGTCAGTCATCCAGGGAGCAAGGCCATGACGCAGCAAGAACCGGGTAACGATTACCCCCTCAGCGAAGTGCCGATGCATGCGCGCAAGGGCCTTGCGTCCACCGCCATGGTGTTGCTGGGCTTCACCTTCTTCACCGCGACCATGTTCGCCGGCGGCAAGCTGGGCGTGGCGTTCAGTTTTACCGACATGCTCGGCGTCGTGGCCCTGGGTAACCTGTTGCTGGGTATTTACGCCGCAGGCCTGGGCTACATCGCCTTCAAGAGCGGCTTGAATTCGGTCCTGATGGGGCGCTTCTGCTTTGGCGAGGTGGGCAGCAAACTCAGCGACTTGATCCTCGGCTTCACCCAGATCGGCTGGTACGCCTGGGGCACCGCCACCGCGGCCGTGGTGCTGGGCAAATATTTCGAATTGAACCAAGGCACGGTGCTGGCACTGATGGTGCTGTTTGGCCTGCTGTTCTGCGCCACCGCGTATATCGGCTATCGCGGGCTGGAGATTCTGTCCTATATCGCGGTGCCGGCCATGGGCATCCTGCTGTTGCTGTCGATGTGGGTCGCCACCGTCAAAGTCGGCGGACTGAAGGGCTTGCTGGCAGTGGTGCCGACGGCGGAGCTGGACTTGTCCACCGCCATCACGCTGGTATTCGGCACTTTTGTCAGCGGCGCCACCCAGGCGACCAACTGGACGCGTTTTTCTCGTTCGGCCAAGGTCGCGGTGCTGGCCAGCCTGATCGGCTTTTTTATCGGCAATGGCTTGATGGTGTTGATCGGTGCCTATGGCGCCATCGTCTATCAGCAACCCGATGTGGTCGAAGTACTGTTGCTGCAAGGTTTCGCCATGGCGGCGATGGTCATGTTGCTGCTCAACATCTGGAGCACGCAGGACAACACCATCTACAACTTCGCTGTGGCCGGCTGCAATCTGCTGCGTACCCGGCGGCGCAAAACCGTAACCCTGGCCGGCGCGGTGATCGGCACCCTGCTGGCACTGCTTGGCATGTACGACTTGCTGGTGCCTTATCTGATTCTGTTGGGCACCGTGATCCCGCCGATTGGCGGGGTCATCATGGCGGACTTCTTCTACCGCTATCGCGGCCAGTACCCGCGTCTGGCCGATGTACGCCTGCCGGCGTTCAATTGGCCAGGGCTGGCGGCGTATGCCGTGGGCACCGTGCTGGCGTTTCACTCACCGTGGGTGGCGCCGTTGGTGGGGATTGTGGCCGCGTCCCTGGCCTACATCGCACTCACCGCGGCCCTGCGCGTGCGCGCACCTTTGGCTGACGTACAGGCATGAACCCGACTGTTGCCATGAGGATGGTAACCTTGTGGCTGATAACCCTGATGACCTGGCGGCTGACTGCCTGATTATCCAAAGCCAAGAGGAACTTGCCCATGCATATCATCAATGCCCGCCTGCGCAACCGTGAAGGCCTGCATGATCTGCACCTGGAACACGGCCGGATCGCCCGCATTACTGCACAAACCGTGGCGCCGACATTAACAGCTGACGATCTCGACGCCGCTGGCAACCTGGTCATACCTCCGTTCGTGGAACCCCATATCCACCTGGATGCGACGCTGACCGCTGGCGAGCCACGTTGGAACATGAGCGGTACCCTGTTCGAGGGCATTGAGTGCTGGGGCGAACGCAAAGCCACCATCACCCAGGAAGACACCAAGGCTCGCGCCAAGAAAACCATCCAGGCCCTGGCCGCCCATGGCATCCAGCATGTGCGCACCCACGTTGATGTCACCGACCCTGACCTCACCGCGCTCAAAGCCATGTTGGAGGTGCGCGAAGAAAGCACGCACCTGATCGACCTGCAAATCGTCGCCTTCCCGCAGGAAGGCATCGAGTCTTACCGCAACGGCCGCGAACTGATGCAGGAAGCCATTCGGCTGGGCGCTGATGTGGTCGGAGGCATCCCGCACTTTGAATACACCCGCGACCAAGGGGTTAGCTCGGTGAAGTTCCTGATGGACCTGGCCGAACGCACCGGCTGCCTGGTGGACGTGCACTGCGACGAAACCGATGACCCGCACTCGCGCTTTCTCGAAGTACTCGCCGAAGAAGCCCGCAGCCGCGGCATGGGCGAGCGCGTCACCGCCAGCCACACCACGGCGATGGGTTCCTACGACAATGCCTACTGCGCCAAACTGTTTCGCCTGCTGGGCCACTCGGGCATCAGCTTCGTTTCATGCCCTACCGAAAGCATCCACCTGCAGGGCCGCTTCGACAGTTTCCCGAAACGCCGAGGCGTCACCCGCGTCAATGAACTGCTCGAGGCCGGCATGAACGTCTGCTTCGGCCAGGACTCCATCGTCGACCCATGGTACCCGCTGGGCAACGGCAACATCCTGCGCGTGCTGGAAGCCGGTCTGCACATCTGCCATATGCTGGGCTACCGCAACCTGCAAAGCGCCCTGGACCTGGTCACCGACAACAGCGCCAAGGCCATGGCCCTGGGTGACCGTTACGGCCTGGAAGCCGGTCGCCCGGCCAACCTGCTGGTGCTTTCGGCAGACAGTGACTACGAGGTGATCCGCAGCCAAGGCCTGCCGTTATATTCGATCCGCAATGGCAAGGTGCTGATGCAACGCAGACCGGCACAGGTGGAGTTTTTGTAAGCCCCGGGGTCAGACGATTGAATCAATATCCAGTGGCTGCACCCGGCCGGCGCCGTCCTGAAGTGGCGCAGGAATACTGGCGATTTGCGCCAACTTGCGGTTTTCACGGTGGCGCAACCAGCGTTTCACGCTGGGCTGCAAGCCGGTGGAATCGGCGTGGCTGCCATACACGTCACGCACGTCCAGACGGCGCCAGCGTAACGACTCCAATCGGCGCCGACTGCTGCGCAAGCGGTCGACTTCAGCGTTCAGTGCCTGGTTATGCGCATGCCCATAATCGCGTTGGTTCGGTGGGCGACGACGCTCGAGCTCGCGGTTCTTGTCGCGCAGTTGTTGGGTCATGGTGTCGAGCGCCAGGTCTATCAACTCGAACTCTCTGGCGGTGATCAAAGGCCCCTGGCACTCCACGGTTTGCTGCCAGCGGCGCAGAGTGGCCCACGCGGCTGGAATGTAGCTGGCGGTCATGAAATGCTGGCTGGCCTGGAACAGTTGTTTCAACAGGTTGGCACGCTCGGGCATATCGCCATGCAGTTGCAGCATACGGTTGCATCCCGCCTCAAGGATGGACTCACAACCGGGCGTCCATAACACTGAGGAGTGCGTGCCGTCCGGCAGCTTAATGGGCATGAAGTGCTGTTGTTCGCCGTGATGCTGGTAAGGATTGCCGCCGACGCGCACAAGGCCAGCGGCGAACAGCAGGCCACCCGCACCGGGCGCGGCAAAAAGCGTGACGGCGCCCGGCACCCAGAGTTTGGCGGTGGTGTTCATCCACGTGGCAGGGACACTGGGAACCGGGTCGTTGTGGTTGACGATGCGGTGATGGATAAGGGCTGAGGCGCCGTCGGTAAACTCGGAGTCTGCGGCGCGGGGAGCGCCGTAGGTGTAGAGGAGGATGTTGTACTTCACGCGTGTAACTCGGCGTAACCCCTCTGCCAGGAGCAACGCGATGGCGCCGCCAAGGCTGTGGCCACAAATCACAATGCGCTGGCCGCTGTGGAATTGATCAAGGTAGTACAGAACAAAATCGCGCATCGCTCGATATGCCTGATAAAAGCCCTCATGGGCTTTGCCAACACCTTCGGTAAATGGCACTTGGTGGGCATTCGCGTCGCGTAGTGCATCGGCACCACTGGCGGTGCCTCGAACAGCGATCAGAATTACTTCGTTGTGATGACTGATAAAGGCCTGGGTATCCGTACCAAACGCTTCATCATCAAAAAAGTGCAGGCTGGCGGGATGCTCCTGTTTCTCACCAAGCTGCGGACGATTCTGTGGATACAACTCAGGATCGAAGGGCAAAATCTCAAACCGCTGGGAGTAAGGAACCTCTTCATACAGCGGGTAGAAGCGCTGAGCCTGATCACGATCGACCTTCCAGGCTTCTTGAAACCCCGAGAGTTTTTCCGCGAACAGATTGCCTGCGCTGGGATCCAGGGGAAAACTGACGTGTTCCACCGGAGGTTTTGGAGGTTGCTGGCCAAAATCGCAGTAACTCAATGTGGACATCAACGCCAATTGATACAGGTTCAACGCACAAAACTGATCATCGGTCGACAACATCGGGCGCAGGGCCCGCAAAGGCCGTACCTCCAACACCGTGTGCAGGTTGGGGAACAGCACGACGCCTGACAATGCGGGCTGCGGCGGACCAAACCCCAGCTCAGCCATCATTTTCAATGCATGCCTTGGAGGGTGATAGGTTGCGGAGGCAAACGGCGGCAGGTGGGCAATATGTCGAACCAGGTCGCGCACCTCAACCTGATAAAACCGGTCTGCCTGGCGTTGTGCAGGGTTACCCTCGATACGTTGGCCATCAGCCGCTGAAAATCGGGTGTGTTCGGCGCGGGCTTGAAGTTCGGTGATAGGTAACGGGTAAGTCTTGCGCTTTATCAATTTGGAATATGGCTCTTCGTCGCCTGAATACTGCGCATCCAAAGAAAGAATGACAGGGCCGCAATAAAACCCTTCCACCTTGGCGTATCCCTCTCCATTCAACCTTCCGTTGTACCGGCGCCCTGTAGTGTCCTGGATTGTGTAGACCAGCCCACCGTAAGCCTTCCCGCTGCCCGTTTCATCCACCAGGCAAACGCTTGCCCAATGCCCTTTCAACGGGCAAGCAGGCATCTTGCTGCTGAAAAAAGGTTGCTTCCATGCTGCCTGGCTCATGAATCATCTCCTTGTTAATTGCACGTTGGGTAAACATCGCAAACACGTCCATCCGGCATCGTTATAGGTTTAAAGTCCGTGGTGTTACTGCCACAGTATCCGGACAGATCTTCAAAGCTTTTACCCCGGCACCGTTTCCACCCCCCCGGTACAGCTAGCCAGGTGTCCTGAAAAGCGGGGGCCTCCTCGTCTGTAACGCTCAACGTCAGCCTTACTTTTTTCCCTGGGAGCAGCTCTCTCTGCGCCACGCCACCCGGGCGCGTTTCTTGCCTTTTCCCCTTCGTGTCCAACGCGTTACATTCCAACAATTTTCTGATCGCATGCTCGGGGCCGGCCGTCCGAAAAAACCACATGCATTGTCCAAAAAACTCCTGCACACCCGACTCGGGCATCGCTGCTACGCGTTCAGACTCGATAGGATCTGCGAAAGAAATTGCCGCGAAACTGCCACCGACATCAGTGTCGAGTTCACCCCACTTCGCATAAAGAGTGAACTCCACGCTACGCAACACCGTAGGACACCCCTCAATGGTTTCAGTCAGCGGGAACTCATAGCTCACTCGTTCGGCCACGGGTTTGTAATCGGCAATAAAGATCTTGCGTTCCGGCCTTTTGCCTCGACGCTGCGGCAAGGTGCAGAGTTCATATCTGGCGGGACGGTAGTTAGCGGCACCGATGAATCGAAACTGTGCGGGTAAATCCACCTCCAGGGTAAAACGCTTAGCCGGCGGTGCCAGCGCACAACCCGAGAGCCATCCTGCACCGAGCGTTATCAAAACGCTGCGCGTCCAACTATTCATGCTTTTGCCACTCCCGTAACACCCGCTCAAAATGTTCCGACGGCGCCTCGCCCTCTATCGGCTGCCACCGAATCGTGCTGCCTTGCGTCGCCTCCTCCAACCGACGCACCACCAGAAACTCGAGCTGCTGGGGGCCTCGCCATTGCCAGGCACGGGCCTGCTCCAGAACCTGCGCCAGCCAGATTCTGGGGTTCTGAAACTCGACCAAGCCGGCGAGTTTTTCGCTGTGTTCAGTCAGCAGATAACGCAGGATATTGGCGTGCAGGATCACTTCGGCCTGAGGGTTGGGCGTGTTCAGCCAGGGCACAGGCACAGGCACGGGATACTCCCCCGGCATTGGGTTTTCACCCCGACACCAACAGCCTTGGTGCCAATAGCACACACTGATCAAGGGACCGAGAAACACTGGCCAGTGCTCGCCCTGTAAATGGGTCAAAACACGTGCCAAGGTACGGTTATCGTGAAAGCGATACACGGCCTGGCTTCCCTGGCGCCCTACCAGCAGACGTTCGCGCCAATGCCGAACCACGCCAGCCAGATCATCACCGGGCAGGCTGCCCAGCCAGCCCCAGTTCGTCTCGGGGTGTTGCAGCAGATCAACCAGCGCAGGCTCGTCCGCCTGCTCCACCAACAGAATCAACGGGCCTGCCGCTGCCAACTCGACCAGGGCGGTCTCAGCGTACAGGCTGCAATACTGCGACAGGTTACGCACCGCCAACAGCTGTTGACGTGCGCCGTGGTGACCATCAAGGATCAAGCACAGTCGGCGCCCCGCCTGATGCTGTTCGGCCATCCACTGGCCTGGCTCACTTGGCATCAGGCAGCCCTCCGCATGAGTGTGCACTGGCCTTCACGACACGCCTCGCACACCGGGCAGAAGTCCGCGCCCAACTGCCGGGCCTCGTCCAGAAGGGTGCCTTGGGCCGTCGAGAGGTTCGGCGCATCCATGGCCGATAATGGGTTCGCGGACCGAGTGAGGGGCGGCAAGCCGCCAACGGTGACAGGCCGGCTGCTGAAAATGCCGCCCGCCTGGATAATCAGGTGCTCGCCTCCAGCCTTGAGGCTCAATTGTGCGCCCGCATCGATGATCAGGCTGGCGCCGGCCTTGAGGACGATCTGCTGCCCGGCCTGGATAACCATGGACTGACCGATATGCGTCTGGCTGTCTCCCTGCACATCCAGCCGATCGTTCGTGCCAAGCATGACAGTGCGGTCTCCGGTGATGTGTCGCTGCTCGCCACTTTCCAAATGAACCGTGCTTAACCCGCGGATGATTTCACGCCGCTCTCCCGCCACCTCAAGACGACTGTCATGGCCGACCTGCTGTTCCAGGTCCCGTTGGGCGCGCAGGAAGATGAGTTCCTCGCCGTGGCGATCCTCAAGGTGCAGTTCGTTGGCACCCGTCCCCCCCGGAACACTGCGGCTGCGCAACACGCTGCGTGTCTTGTGTTGCGGCAAAGGGTAAGCCGGCCTGTGCAGCGCATTGGGCAGGCAGCCGTTGATCAACGGCTGGTCCGGGTCGCCTTCCAGAAAGGTCACCAGCACCTCCATGCCCACCCGCGGAATCAGCATGGCGCCGAAGCCATCGCCCGCCCAACCGGATGCTACCCGTACCCAACAACTGCTGTTGTCATCGGTGGGGTCCAGGCGGTCCCAATGAAAACGTACCTTTACTCGACCGTAGGCGTCGCAGTGCACCTCCTCGTCTGCTGGCCCCGTCACGATGGCGGTTTGGCTGCCGTGGAGGGTAGGTTTCGGGTGTCTGATGGGGGGCCGATGCACGGCGCGCCAGGGTGTTGCGGTAAACCGGTTTCGGTAGCCGTGGAATGTGCCCGCCACGGGTGCTGCTTCCTCCAGCACCTGCGGTTGATAGCCTTCGTGCTGCACCGACGTGAGCAACCACAAATCGTTGCAGGTGGGATCCGGGTGGTCACACAGCTCAAGAAAATGGCCGCTGCCCAGCGCCGGTTGATCACTTTTGCCCACGGCACGATGGCGGTCACGCAGATGCCGCTCCAAGCCCCTTTGCGCCAATTGCCGACCTCGCGCATGGTCGCTGAAACCACCAGGGTAATGGTAATCCTCAAGGCGCTGCGTCAATGCAGGCCCGGCCTTGTCTTCCAGGCGCAGCGAAGGATGCTCGAAGTCATGATCACGGCGCACCGTCAGCTGGGTACGGGTCTCCAGGCGCACGTCGAACTGCCGGATAGCTCTCGTTTTGGCTGCCAGCTCGTGCGTCGCGCAAAATCGCTGTGCAGCCAGACGCCGAAACACCGTCTGGTCATCACCGAACACCAGCACGTGATTATTCGGGCCATGGCGAAAGTGGTAGTGAATACCCTCCTCCTCGCACAACCGCTGAATAAAGTGCAGGTCGGTTTCCGCGTACTGAACGCAGAACGGACGGGATGGGTAGGCCACAGGGCCCAGTTCGAAGGCATAGGCGTCCGCCAGAATGCCGTGGTGCTCAAGGACCGCCGCAATAATCTGCGGCACACTGCGTTGCTGGAAGATCCGCTGGTTGTGTCGATGGGCAAGACACGCCAGGCGTGGTGCCAGGGTGAGACGATAGCGAGTGAGCCGAACGCCGGGCCCCTCACGGCCGATAGCGTAGATGCGCCCATGCAGCCCCGCACCTGATTCGCCAAAGTCCAGATAAGCCGGCTGGTGAAGCAGCGCCTCCAGATCCAGAGAGGGGTTTTCGCTGACTAAGTGCACTGTAATGAAGTAAGGCTGATCAAGGCCTTCTCGGCCTTTGAAAGCGAGCACCTGGAAGTCATTGTTTATTTCTGGAAGTATCAACTTGAAACGTGGCGCGGCAGATGTTTCAACCATCCCTAAGTTACCCATCATCAATTATTTGACTGAAAGGCCTCCCCCCATCGGGCATTGATTGAACTGCCGGGAAAAAGCGCCTGAACCCAATAAATCTTAGCGATTTCAGGCGGAATTTGACCCTTTAAAAATAAAAAAGACGTTTCGCACAACGTGGTAGGACGTGTCTTTTACAAAATAATAAATTCGCAGAATTTAGTAGCATTCAACAACAAGAAACTTCTTACGCCAACTTTAACCACACAACTAACCGATAAAGAAACGGCTGACACGCATTCAAGATATCAGCCACTTCTGCGCCTTCAGGCTTGCACGCATGCAGTCCCGAACAGACTGACGCTCAGCAGCGTTTCGGCCTGGCACTGTAAACGCACCGGCACTGTGCCACCTGGCATGACCACAGCCACCTCGCCGGCGTCAACCCAACCCGCGCGCCATGCCGCGCAGGCAACTGCGCTCGCGCTGGTACCCGAGGACGCGGTGGGTCCTTCTCCTCGCTCAAATACCCGCGCGATGACCCGATTGCCCGAAGCATGTGCGGCCCATTGCAGATTGATCCCCGCCAAACAAGGTTGGCCGCGCCCACCTGGCGGTGCAAAGGCAATGGCCCGTAACGACTCAAACAGTGCGGGCTGGTGCATCGACTGATTGTCCGGCAAGGCCTGTGCGTGCTCGACGAGCGTCACACAATGAGGATTGCCCACACGGACGAACTGGCTGACGGCCCATTGCGGGTCAATCGCCGCCAGTGCAGCCACATGGCTGAATTCACATTGCCCCAATGTTGCTGCGCCAGTACCGGTAGCGGCCACCGCTGCTGGCCCGAAACTCGGCCGGCCCAAGGCCAGCCAGAAGCCTGCAACCTGTTCAAAGATCGCCGGTTGTGAATAGGTCACCAGCACAGAGACTGAATCCTGCTTGTCGTGATGCACCTGCAACTCACACCCTTGCGTCATCAAACCTTGATCCGTCAGCGCCTGGGAAAAAATCGTCAACCCGTTACCACTGCGTTCGGCGAGCGTGCCGTCAGTATTGACGATCAACACGTCAAACGGCGGCGCAGACTGGAACGGCCCGACCAGCAAACCATCGCAGCGGTGTGTCTTGGGAGTGGCCGCACGCGGTAACGTGCCCCATTCACACTCCGAGGCGATAGCCAATGCTGCCCACTCTTTTCGAGTGCTGGCAGCGCGGTCGGCACATTCAGGCACGGCAATGCCCCTGCTGCGTAGGTAGTCGGGGCTGGCCACACCGTAAATATTGCCCCGCGCGTCATAGAACAGAGTCATCGAGACACCTTCCCAAGAAAATTCACCGGAAAATTTCTCCGATTGCCTACACACTTGGTAGCAGCGTATTACAGAAAACCGGCGCAGTGGGAAGTGGACTGGAAGGTGGTAATCCAACGCAAAAACCTGGGGTTCATCCGTTTTCACGCAGATTACGCACCTTCCAGACCACCGCCCAACAATCCGATAGCCTCTGTGTGGTCGCCACCGTCCATGACGTTCCGCTGCTGTAACAATAAACCTGCACCTGCGTGTCAGCCCCTCTCTTCAAGGGAACCCGGCTCGCTCGACAGGGCCTGATGTGCAAGGATGTCGCGCCGGACATCGTTCGTTGAACGCAAAACCAAGGATTTTTCATGACTGCCATCCCCACCCCAGCGCCCGTGGTTCCCGGACGGCTGGAACAAATGTCGACGCGCATTGCCTTTTTCATCGCCGGCTTCGGTATCGCGGCCTGGGCGCCGCTGGTGCCCTACGCCAAGGCACGGGCAAACCTCAATGAAGGCACGCTGGGCCTGTTGCTGTTGTGCCTGGGCGTCGGATCGATCATCGCCATGCCGATGGCTGGCGCCCTGGCTTCACGCTTCGGCTGCCGCCGGGTGCTGACCGCCGGCACAATCATGATCTGCCTGGCACTGCCGATGCTCGCCACGGTCAGTTCAATCCCCTTGCTGATCGCCGGGCTGTTCCTGTTCGGTGGGGGCCTGGGCACTGTGGATTCGACGGTCAACCTGCAGGCGGTCATCGTTGAACGTGCCAGCGGCAAAACCATGATGTCGGGCTTCCACGGGTTGTTCAGCCTTGGCGGCATCGTCGGCGCAGCAGGGGTTGCCGGGCTGCTGGGGCTGGGCTTGTCGCCGTTGCAGGCGACCCTGGTGGTGATCGTCATCATGGCGCTTGCATTGTTCAAGGCCGGGCCTCATCTACTGCCCTACGGCAGCGAAAGCTCAGGCCCGGCGTTTGCCGTGCCGCACGGTGTGGTGTTGTTTATCGGCTGCCTGTGTTTCATCGTGTTCCTGGCCGAAGGCGCCGTGCTGGATTGGAGCGCGGTGTTTCTCAATGCAGAACGCGGTCTGGATGAAGCTTACGCAGGCTTGGGTTACGCGGCGTTTGCCTTGACCATGACCGCAGGGCGCCTGACCGGTGATTCGATTGTCCGCCGCCTGGGCGCCACCCGCGTGATCGTCATTGGCGGCGCGCTGGCGACTGCCGGCATGTTGCTCGCGACATTATTGCCGGCCTGGGAAACGGCGCTGTTGGGGTATGCCTTGGTGGGCGCCGGCTGCTCGAATATCGTACCGGTGCTGTACACCGCCGTCGGTAAACAAACGGTCATGCCGGAACATATCGCCGTGCCGGCCATCACCACGCTGGGGTATGCCGGTATTCTCGCCGGGCCTGCAGTTATCGGGTTTATCGCCCACGGCAGTAGCCTGAGCACGGCCTTTGTGCTGATTGCGCTGCTGCTGGCCGGGGTGGCCATCAGCGGTAAAATTCTCAAGGTGTAACAAGCTCACCGCACAAGGCCATGGGCTATCTGGCTTTGTGCGCTTCGTATTGTTCCAGCCAGCGTTCCAGGCTTTTGTTACAAAGCCAACCCTCATGCCTGGGACGCCCCAGCAAACGCATGTTGTTGGCACGCTCCAGCGAACGCAGCAGGCCTGGGCGCTCAATGATATTTTTGGCGGTGTAGACGCAGTGTTCACTGTACTTTTTCCTCGGTAGCCCAGTAGCGGGCTCCAACAGGGGGCGGCCCTGCGAATCGAGGTCGTCAGGATCACTCATCACGATTTTGAGCTGGGTTATTTCCACGTATTCAAGCGCTTCAAAAAATACCGTGCGGTCTTTGGGTATGTCCCGCAACTGTTTGAAATAGCCTTGCAAAGCCATTACGACCTCGGCGTTGCCCTGATCATGAAAAGGGTCCTGGCTGAAGGCGCCAGGGGAGCTGTTACCCAGCAACGCTGCAGCGGCTGCGCTCAGGCTGTCGCGGGTGATGTATCCCGCGCCGTCGATGATCGCGTCGTTCAGCAGCGGGCGGTTGAGAATTTCCCTGACCAGCAGGATCATACGGTCGCGCACCTTACTCTCCACTCAAGGTTTGAGCTGCGATCTGGCGCAACGACGCCTGCGTCAAGCGGCCTTCTTTTAAAAAACCGTGCAGCTCGCCAAAGTGTTTTTCCAGCTCGCCCGCCAATTGGCTATCAGTGGAACTCGGACCTGGCGGTGTGGTGTTGGCGCGAGCCGTGGGTGCATTTTGCAGCGCCTGCTGGCGCAGCGAAGACAAGCCTCCACGCCACAACATGGGTCGCTGCGACGGCAACTCCCGCGTTGCGAATGACTCATCGCCGGGCGAATGAAAAACGCGGGACGATGAAACCCGACCTACCTCTGGCCCGCCCAGGCCGATTGGCTGCGCGCGCAGTATTGCACCCTCAATCTTCATGCTTCATCTCTCGCCTTTTGCAGATCCATGCTTGCCTGAAAGTCAGTACCAGAGTGGCCCGAATCATCGATTCGCCCTCTGGGCAGCAAGCAACCGATATGTGGTTAGCGCCACGCGATAGTTCCGGCCGGCAGGAGCATCCCAATAACAGCATGTAACACTGGATCACCCAGGTGTTTGCCCACGCAACCGGGAGCAGAGGCCATTGATCAGCGCAGCCCAGCGAAAAATGGGGCGCCTCAAGCAGTGAGCGTTAGCGTTGTCGGCAGGCCCTGACGCATGCAGCCCGCGGGCAAAATCATCTGCGACGGGCGCCTGGAATTTTTTTTGACCCACAAATGCTTTCATTCGTAGCGTTTCGGTGGCGTATACCGTCGACAAGGCTGCGCAGGTGTCTTCCTTACTTGACGATGTCGAGCAAGCAACTTCATGCCAGCCATCAAAGGTGCACCGGCCATCGGTCTGGCCGGATTGAAACGAAGGTGAAGTCATGTCTGGCCCCTGGTTCAGCGTCTGAAAACGACCAGTACGATCAACGTCGCTGGTTACAACCTGTGTGGCAAACGCGCGGAAACAGTTCCTGCCCGGGCCCGGGCAGCTTGGTGAGCACCTTGAAAAACAAGTCAAAAAAAATCGCAGCCCTTGAGCTGCGATTTTTCTTACAAACGGTCGGTCAGAAGCCGACGCTCGCCTGCACGAAGAACGTACGCGGCTGACCGAGGTACAACCCGGCGTTGTTGTCACTGGATCGCGTGTAGTGCTGTTGGTCAAAGACGTTCTTCACGCCCACACCCAGTTTCAGGTTCGACAGTTGCGCGCCGAAGTCATACCCGCTGCGCACGTTGACCGAGACATAGCCGGGGATATCGCCGTACTGCCCATCGGCGGTGCCCTGGGTGATGTAGGTGGTGCCAGTACCCGGCGCACGTTGACCGGATTGGGCATAGACGTCCAGGTTATGGGTCCAGTGATTGATGTCATAGCGCAGGCCCGCCGTCAGCACTTCACGGGAGTAGAGCGGCAGGTCGCGGCCCTTGAACGGCACATCACCCTCGGCAGTCGCCTTGGTGTAGGTGAAGCCCGCGTTGGCAGTCAGGCCATCGAGGCGTGGGTCCAGGTTCGACAGGTCGTAGTGGGCCGAGGTTTCGATACCCTGGTGCCTGGTGGCGCCGAGGTTGGTCCAACCCACGTCGTTGCTCACATATTGCAGCTCATCCGAGAAGTCGATGTAGAACAGCGTCACTTCGCCGCCCCAGACACTGTCGTTGTAGCGTGTGCCGATCTCGTAGGTCTTGGCTTTTTCCGGGTTCAGGCCGTCGGCCGCCTGGTTGACGCGACCGCCCTGCCCGATCTGCGCGTACTGCAGGCTGCCGAATGAGGTTTCGTAGTTGGCGAAGACTTTCCAGGCATCGGAAATGTGGTACATCACGCTCAACGCCGGCAACGGCTCGTTACTATTGATTTTGCGATTCTTTTCCACGGTGCGCACACCGTTCAAGGCAACCACCGGGCGGTCATGCCAGTTGGTTTCAATGTGTTCAAAGCGAATGCCCGGCGTGACGGTCCACTTGCCGATATCGATTTTGTTGTCGATGTAGAACGCGTTGGCGACGGTGCCGCCAGTGCGATCCTGGTAAACATGCCCGTCATTTTGCCCACCCGGCGTCGGCACGTTGTTGACCAGATTGAGGCTGCTGGCCTGTTCATGCATGCCTTCTTTGAGGTAGCGATAACCGACGCTGACTTCCTGGGTGCTCGGGCCCACGTCGAACACATGGGAGATCCGCGGCTCGATGCCGAAGGTGTAGTAGCTGCGCGGGTAGGAACTGATGGTCTTGAGGTCGCGGTTGGCAATGTTGCTGCCACGGAAGCTGTCGATGTAATAGGTCAGCACTTCGGCCTGGGTACGGTCGTCGATCTGGCGGAGGTACTTGAAGGACACATCCTTGCGACGGCCGCTGAAATTGTCCCAATCGCGCATCGACTGATACGGGTTGGCGTCAAATTGCTTCTGGGTCAGGCCGCCGGGCATATCGGCGTTGGCATTGTAATAGTGAAGGTTCAGCGAGAAATCGTCTTGATCGGTCGGCGCCCAGTGGGTCTTGAGGATCACGTCGTCGATGTCGTTGGAGTTGTTGCTGTTGCGGTAGCCGTTGCCATTTACCCCGGTATACAGCAACGCCACGCCCATGCCGTTATCGGCAGTACCGCCGACAAAAGCATTGTCGACGTGTTTCCAGCCGCCGTGGGCAGAGGTTTCCAGGGTGGTGCCGACTTCGCCCGAGGCTTGCTCAGGAATCGCGCGGGTCACGAAGTTGATCACGCCGCCGACGTTCTGCGGCCCGTAACGGACAGAACCTGCGCCGCGCACCACGTCGATGCTGTCCAGGTTACCGGCAGAAATCGGCGCCATCGACAGTTGCGGCTGACCATACGGAGCGAACGCCGCCGGCACACCGTCGATCAATACGGTGGAGCGCGGCGACAGGCGCGAGGTCAGGCCACGCACGCCGACGTTGAGGGAAATATCGCTGCCACCCGTGCCGTTGGCCTCTTGCACCTGCACGCCAGGGACGCGGCGCAGCACGTCACTGACATTCATCGCCCCCTGCTCCACCATGGCTTCACGGCGGATCACAGTACGTGCGCCCGGATGGTTCTGCACCACTTCGGCATTGGCATCGCCCAGCCAGTCGCCGACCACTTTGATGTCAGTGACGCCCAGTTCCACCGGCGAGCCGGCTTCCCCCGTGCCGCTGCGCAGTGGGCGAAGGGTCACGGAACCGGCATCGATCTGGTAATCCAGGCCGCTGCCCTGGAGCAATTGGCGCAGAGCCTGCTCGGGAGACAGATTGCCGTCCACTGCAGGCGCATGCTTGCCCGCGACCATGTCAGGGCTGAAGAACACTTGCAGGGAAGTCTGCTGGCCCAGTTGACTCAGCGCAGCGCCCAGCGGCTGCGAGCGAATATGGATGCCGTCGGCCGCAGAGGCCGCAGGCAGGGCGGAACTGACCGCAAGCGCCAGCGCCAGGGGCGCCCAACGGGAGACTTTATTGTTGTTCACGACAAGTTTTTTCACGTCGAACCTAGTCCTGTGATCGCAAGAGTGTGCGGCTGTTAATGCAAACCAGTTGCAGTTGCAGAAGAAGACGAAGAACTCGAAAAAAACCTGAATATCAGCGTGAAATAATTTCCTGACTGCCGTCCGGCAAGGCTCGTACGGCCACCGGCAGGATATGTGGCAGCGCTTTGAGCAAGGCGTCGGTGTCGCTGGATTTGAACACGCTGGTCAGCCGCAGGTTGCTCACCGCCGCCGTGTTGACCCGCAACGGCTGCTCGCGATAGCGCGATACTTCCCGCGCGACTTCGCCGAGGGTGGCGTTGTTGAACACCAACTTGCCCGTGCGCCAGGCTGTCAGCTCATCAGCATTCACGGCATACGCCGTAACGACTTGCCCGGTAGAATCGACATGCGTGCCCAGCCCTGCCGTGAGCATCACGATCTGATCCGACGCACGCCCCTGCACCTTGACCGTGCCGGCCTCGACCACCACGCGGGTCTGGTCGTCATCACGGCGAACATCAAAACGCGTGCCGGTGACCGTGACCTGCCCTGCTCCGGCGGCCACCACAAATGGGCGGCGGGTGTCGTGCTCGACGCTGAACATGGCTTCGCCCTGTTTGATTTCTACGCCGCGCCGCCCCTTTTCATAGTGCACCGCCACCACGCTGCGGCTATTCAGGTCCATCACCGAACCGTCGGGCAATGCCACTTGGCGATGCTCGCCCAAGCGCGTGCTGAACTCGGCACTGTAGGGTTTGGGATGATCAAGCCCGCTGAACAGGCCAAGCCCCAAGGCGATGGCCACCACACTGGCAGCCACGGCGTAACGCACAATAGCGCGACGTTTGGGGCGTTCGACCGAGGCCTCGCACAGCGCTTGCAAACGCGCCGTGGGCACAAGGTCGGCGGCGTTCCACAGGCCTTGCAGCACTTCAAATTCGTATTGATGCTCAGGCTGCTCGGCACACCACGCATCAAAACTCTGTTGTTCTTCGGGGTTCAACTCGGCGTTTTGCAGGCGTACAAACCATTGCGCGGCTTCGTCGCGAGCACGGCTATCCATCGTGGAAGATCCTGTTTCAAAACGGGCAGAGTTCATGGGGCCATCGCGTCCAGACGGTCGCGCAGATGCCGCAAGGTGCGGATCATATACTTTTCCACCATGTTTTTAGACAGGCCCAGGCGTACGGCGATTTCTTGCTGGGTGAGGCCCTCGATTTTCTGCCAGATAAATATCTTGCGACAGTTAAGCGGCAACTCGGCCAAGGCCCGCTCGATGGAGTCCGCCAATTGGATCGCGTGCATGACATGCTCCGGGTCACCGTTGTGGGGCGAACGCTGATCAAAGGCGTCCAATGCCCGCGCCTCACGCCGGTCTTCGCGACGGTAAGCGTCCACCGCAATGTTGCGCGCCGTTTGATGCAGATAGGCGCGCGGTTGCTCAACGTCGCTCGAACGCGACTCAAGCACGCGCACGAAGGTGTCGTGAGCCAGGTCTTCAGCCTGCTGACGGTTTCTCAGGCGGCGTGTCCAGGTACCGATCAACTCTTCGTAATGCTCGAAAAAGCCTGTTCTGCGGGGCGGCTGAGGAATCATCGCGTGAGCACTGGGAGGCGGGGCGTGAATAGTAATGCTTCCTATTAAGCGGAGCAATTGCTTCCCATCGCTCGCCTTACTGCGTTGCAACTAAAGATGACCGGCCACCTGTTTGAGTCGGCTCAGCTTCTCTCGACTGCCACACACACTCATCTGGCACCATTTGCGTTGTTTACTTTTGGAGAGGTCGAGAAATATCCAATCGCAATCGGTACAACTGCAGCTCCTCAACGCGTGAAGCTGGCTCGATACCAGCAGTTGCGTCGCGTCTGTGGCCAGGCGCGCTATCAGCATCGACGTCAACTCTTGCGCAGAGCTGCAGGTGCGCCAGCCCCACGCGGGCACCCCGTCGATGGAGCGCAACACTCGCCACGCCGTGCCCTGCTGGTAGTGCAGATTGATCTGCTGTAATGCCTCATCGGTGACGTTCTGGCGTAATGACAGGTTGTGGAAGACGCCGTACAGACGCTCTCTGAATGCAATAACAGCGTCCAGGTCTGGCTGGAAGGATATAGGCGAGTCAAACACCATAGGCGAGTATGCATCGTACTCTTGCTCAGAGAGCAAAGAGGCGTGTAATGCCCACTCAATGAAGAACTTAAAACTGGTGAGCCGCTCTTCCGTCACCTTAAGTGTGGAATACGGCCTGCGCCCATTAGTGGTATTGATAAAATCCAATACCCGGGCGCCGCCGATCAGCCGGATTGATTTTGCAGTGCCCGTGAAATGTGTCATTCCAACTCCCGAAAAACCTGCACGCTCTGCCTTGGCAGAGAATACCTCGTTTCTTGGAGTCGAAGTCGCCACCCCGTAGCTGGAAGACCAATGGCTAAGCAGGGGCCTGCGCACGCGCCATCCAATCAAGAATGATCCCGACCGATTGTTCAACCGAAAACACGTGGGTCTGCAGATGCACTTCAGGAAACAGTGGAGTGTCGTAGTTCGAATCAATACCCGTAAAGTTCTTGAGCAGCCCGGATCGCGCCTTTTTATACAAACCTTTAGGGTCCCGCTGTTCGACAGTTGCCAGTGGGGCATCCACGTGGACTTCTACAAAATGGTCGTTGCCAATAATCGAGCGCGCGTAATGCCGACTGGCCGATGACGGCGAGATCAGCGCGACAATGACGATAAGTCCCGCCTCCACCATCAAACCCGCCACCTCAGCGACCCGCCGAATGTTTTCATCCCGATCACTGTCGGTAAACCCCAAGTCACGACAAAGCCCACTGCGTACCGAATCGCCGTCAATGATGCAGGTAAACCGGCCTTGGGCCCTTAAGGCAATATCCAGCGCATCGGCAATGGTCGATTTCCCGGAGGCAGAAAGGCCAGTCATCCAAATGACCCTAGGTATTTGCTTCATAAGTGACTGTTCGGCACGCGCGTGGCTGAACGCAAACTCATGCAAATTCTGTTGTGGGCCCTGTGGAAAATAGCTCATGACCGTTCTCCCTCCGTCAGCGAAACAGGCTGTTTGCCCAACATGAACACCATCACGCATTGCAATAACAGAAGCAGCGAAACCACCCAATAGACTGTCGCGAACGACCCTGTCAGGTCTTTGGACAGCCCGCCCAGAAAGTTACCGCACACGCCACCCAGGCCAATCAGCACATTGGCAATGCCAAATGCCTGCGTCAGCCGGTTGACCGGAACGATTTGTCCGATATAGCTGGGGACCAGCCCGAAGATAGGGTAGAACGCCAGCGCAAACAAAAAAGCCGCCAAATAGAACAACGCGATAGCGTTAAAACTGAACACCAGCATGGCTGCCAGACCCGCACTCAGAAAGCACATGGCCAAGGCCGCCCTGGCACCCACTTTGTCCGCAACCCACCCCACCAAAAAGCCCGACGCCATCCCCACAGCGCCGATCGTCGTCCAGATAAACCCTGCGTCCTGTACCGAAACGCCTAATTCATCGCGCAGGTAAGGTGCCAGGTAAGTCTGAAACGGCAGCAGTGCCATCCCATTGAGAAAGGCGATGCCCCAGATCAGGTACAGCGAACGGCTCAGCCATGGCGTGTGGCCATCGAGCGACCGCGAGCGCTCACCTGAAAAACCAGCCGCCTGCTCCGCCCCCATGTTACGCAACAGAAACCAGGCCACGAAACAGAGGCCCAATGACACAAGGCCGGCGGTCAACCAGATCGAGCGCCAGCCACCCTGCAAGGTGAGAAACGACACCAGTAACCCGTTGATGAACACGCCATAGCTGGTGCCACTGGAGATCAGCCCCATGACCCGGGAGCGATTACCTGGACTGAAACCCTTGGTGACGATTTCTGCCAGCGGGATGTAAACCGAAGCGGAGCACCCTCCCAGCAAAATCAACAACCCACCCGACAACCAAATGCTGTCGCTGACGCTCAAGCCCAGCAGGGCCAGAGACGTCACCACGGTGGATACCAGGCTGATTTTCCAACCTTCGAAAAAACGGCTGATGTAACTGGTGACCGAAGAAAACAGCAGAAAGCCGATCTGTGCGCCGCCGGTGATCAAGCCCACAGTGGTGTAGTCAAAGCCGATATCTCGGCGCATATCAACGACCAGGTTGGCGAACAAGTAAACGCCGAATCCATAGGTACTGGCCACAAACCCTGTCAGTACGACTGCCAGCACCACGCTGTCCAGCGCGCGAGAATTATTCTGTACGAGTGTGCTCATCATGACGCCCTCACACGGCGCGGGCGGTGTGGATGACAAAATCACAATTCATCCTGTCGAAGTCACGCTGAAAATCACCGTAATCTTCATGGGCAGAGAAGCCGCTAGCCTGAATCTCGTCGGCCAGTTCCTTGGGTAATAACGGATACACTTTCAGGCTGTAGCGTTGTTTATCTTCAAAGTCGTAAATGAACTCGCACACCTGTGCATCGACCCTTCCCAGGCTGACCGACGCACTGGCCCCGCAGTAATAATAATTGCCGCTGGATTTGAAGTTGCCCGCGCGGATAGCAAAAAAATTACGCTGATCAACAATCAACACACCGCCTGGCTTGAGCAATGCCCTGAACTTGCGCAGCACGCTCATGCGGTCGTGCGCCTCAAACACATGGCACAGTGAACTGCCCAGGCACACTACGGCATCGAACGTGCCCAGCACGTCCGGGTCGAGGTCAAGCCACTCCATATGGTGGGATTCAATAGCCAATTCACGTTCAAGGAAGTTCTGCCGGGCTTTTTTCAACATCGTGCCGCTACCGTCCGTAGCGACCACCTTGAAACCTGCCTGTGTGAGTTGTACGGCATGAAAACCACTGCCCGTGGATACATCCAGCACCGATCTCACACCGTGACTTTTCAGCAACTGCTCAAAGAACCCCTTCTCGCCGGCCTTTCTTTTTTCCCAATCAATCAACGCGTCCCAGCGCTCGACAAAGTCCGACGAATATTGAGTTGAGTAATTGGCTACTTCCTCGTGTTCATACCCCAGGATTTGACTCATGGCACACCGCTCCTAGCCGATTGAATTCTTGAAAGACAGGTACTTTCCCGCCAACTCCCGAGCACAGTCCGCGGACTGCCGAACCGACATGATGTCCTTGGAGTACCCCAGCATCGTCTGCATGATTGCCATGCACCTGGGGTTGAAGGTGACCGAGCCGTCACAATGGATTTCGTCGATACCGTCGTGGCTTTGGCAAATGCTGTTAAGGCGCACCGCGTCGTCGTAGGGGCATTTGTCGGAGAACTGCACATTGATGCGTCCGTCCTGAAGCCAGACCGGATAGCCGCCCGGAAGCCCCAACGGACCGGGCGCGTGCACCAGTACCGGCGTCGGTGAGAACAGCCCTTCGATCACGGTGACCGCAGAACACGCGGTTAGAAACTGCCCATCAACCCCGCCCAAGCGACGAAACTCGGATTTCACCGTAGAAAAAATCACCTCATCGGACAGACGAGCGACTTCGCGCCGGCCGCGAACCTCATACAACAAGCGATAGCTGGCACGCGGGGGCCGTCCGCCCCGTGGCACGTAGTGGCTGAAATAATGCTGGGCATACAGCATCACCTCCACGTCAGCGGGAGAACACTTCAGCAACCGCGCGATGGAGAAACGCACGGCCGGAATCAGGTTGGCGACATTACCCACCCCGATGTCAGGGGCCAGACCGACCCTGGCCAGAATCGGATTGACGGCGTCAGGAAAGGCCGCATTGACGGTCAGGGTCGTGATACCGGAAGCCTTCACTGCCTGCATCAAGTCATGCATCAGTGTCAGGTGCATGGGTAACCAGGGACCGAACTGTGCCTGGTCAAGTTGTTCGAACGAGTGTTTGGGCAACCCGGTGATCACTCTCCATGACTGCAACGAGGCGCAGTTCACGATGATGTCCGGCGCATGTTCCCGAAGCACTTGGGTAACGCTGCCGATATCCGTCAAGTCCGCGATCACTGGCGAGATAGCAACATACTGCTCCAGTTGTGCGCACGACAGCGTCACCAGGTTACACATCCGGATGGTCATTTCTTCGTTGCGCCCCAGCACGACAAACTCGAACCTGTTCCTGGGCGCCAGAATCTTGAGAATGTGCAGGCACAAATTACCTGCGCCCACCAACAGCAACTTTTTCTTCGGTATGGGCTGGCTCACCGTGGGTAGGCTCCGTTATCAACCGGGATAACCTTGCCGGTCATATGACGAAAACCTTCACCGACCAACAGCAAAATGACCTCAGCAACACCACTGGGCAGGATGGGGTCTTTAAGAATTTCCTGGCGCGCGTATTCAGCCCGCCGATATTCAGGAATAGTGTCGTAGATGGCCGTGTCGTGAATCAGTGCCGGAGACACCGCGTTTACCCGCACAAAAGGGGCGAAGTTCCAGGCATTGGCCTTGGTCAAACCGATCACTGCAGCCTTCGTGGCGCCGTACAGGGCATCACAACTGCCCACTTCCCCTGCCACTGAGGTGATATTGACGATGCTGCGCGGTGCTTCGTGCTTCATTTCGCGTTCGGCGAAATCTTTGGAAAGGTAAACCAAGGCTTTAAGGTTAACGTTAAGCATTTCATCCACTTCGTTATCGGAATAGGCATAAATGCTTTTGCCGTGATACAGCCCTGCATTATTAATTAACCCATAGATAGTGGCATGACGCTCATACAGGCTTGGAATAAAGCCCTTGATCACAGCGTCACTGGAAAGATCGGCAACCTGTGTCTCTAATACACTCGCACTGTAAGTCTGTTGCAAGGTGTTGAGCGCATCCACGTCCTTATCGACGGCAATCACAAAGTAACCATCAACAATCGCCTGCTCCAGTGTCGCCCTACCAATTCCATTAGCGGCACCGGTAATAATCAATTTTTTCATGCCCTGTTTCCTATTGACAGAATTCGTTCATGCGCGCGTAAAAAACCCGGTGATAGTCATACATCGCTTTTAACGCTGGCGTATTATCGAGAACCTCTTTATCGGGCTGAGTCTTACTCGACGAAATAATGCACTCACTGTTTTCTGCGGCGACGTGCCAACTTCGCCAGGTTTTCCATTGCGGAGGGCACTCGCGTTTCCACACCATGGCTTGCGGCAGAAATTCAATATCCAAATAGTCACACAGTTTGCCAATCACGCGCTCCGGCGCTGCCGCCAGGTCATCAGCATTAATCACATAGGGCACTTTGCCGGTGAGTTTGGTGACCACACAAAAGATCTCATACAAGGCTTTATGCCCGATGGCTTGCAACGGCATGTTGGGGTGTATTCGATAATGCGAAAGAATGCTGCTGGCGGGCTCCCGAATAAGAAAGATATTGTCTTGTTGCGCCAGAAAGTCCACGTCTACTTTTAAGTCATCGAGGCAGTGATAACACATGTCTTTGTGAAATACGCTGGCCGTCTCCCTGGCCTTGACCAGTCGTTCTTTTATGCCCTGATACGTGGTTGGAAAACTATGATCCCATTCATCCGAAGGAATGGCAGAGTCTGCAGAAAATGCCATATGAGCAAACGGCTCGTGGAAGACTTCAAAGTCTTTGCGCTCGATAAACACGCGCTCCAACACCGTTGAACGAGAACGGGGGTGCGCCCATAACCCGACCATCTTGTTCATACGAGCACCCCATATTCGGCCGCCATGATCGCACTGAGCGAGCGACTGAAAGCGTGCACAGGGGGGCAGAGTCGAGTGCAAAAATCGGCCAAGCGTCGGTGCGCACTGTTGGCCTCATTGCACGTGTTGATAAAAGCCTCATGATTGCAAAAGTCATAAGGTTCAATGCCGTCCAGGCAGTAGGCTTCGCAGAAGTACGGAATACGAAACAACTTCGAGAGCGTCGAAGCCGGGGGCTTCAAGGGTTCCCCTGCAGGAAATACAGGTTTACCGCGACTTTCGCGCTCAATCAAAAACTCAACCACCTCCGGCGTCAGTGTGTAGCACGTCGCCGACAAGCCGGTCTTCTCCAAGTGCCAGCAATGCTTGTTTCCACGCTCGTCGACATCGACTTTTATACTGGAAAGCAGGGTTTTGACAGGAACGGAAGACGCCGAGACCAGCGCCTGTATCTGCTCATAAACCAGCAACTCGGCCCAGCGCAGATCCTCTGGACTCAGCGTCAGGCCACGCTCCGCCGCTTGTAACGCAAGCTCGGGTTGACAGGCGAAGCGGCCGATCATGAACGTGATCACGTACTTGCAATGGCTTGTGTCAACACCCTTGCTGCGTGCAGTCACCCTTCCACGCTCTATTGCCTGGATGCCTGCCTTGAATTGCGAAACAGTGAAGCAGAACGTGATGTTGAGAGAACTTCCTTGCGCCACTAAGTGCTCGACAGTCGTAAGGCCTTCCTGGCTTGCGGGGACCTTCACCATCACATTCGCAGACAACTGACGCAGCGCCACTCCCCTGGCAGTCATGCGTTCAGCGCAGCGCACATCGACCGGATCAACTTGAGCGCTAATCCAGCCTTCACACTGCCCGGATTGAACCCAGCGTTGCTTCAGGTCCGCAGCCCCCTGCACGATCACTTCGTCGTACAGTTTCCTGCGCAACTCTTGGGGCGCCAGTTTGGCAAGATTAAACCGCGACAACCAATACTCGCGTTTTTCAAGAATCACCGCAGTGACCAGTCGAGGGTTTGTCGTCACATTGCTGAACCCACCGGGTTGCGAAAATGTGTCTGGCATTAACTGCTCTATGCAGCCAGACGCTGCCGGGTATTTTTCAAGCAAGTGTTTCTTATAAGGCACATAGACGGCAGGCGACGAATCCCACCAGACCTCCGAACGTTGATCATTACCCTTTAGCCGCTCTGTATAACCTGAAGTCTTCACAACGCCTCCTCCCTGAGTAGTCATATCACGCTAGCGCCTTGCGTAATTCACGCATATTGGAAAAAGGCAACGCCCCGGCATCAGCCAAAATTAAATGTCGGTCCACGGGCCCAAAACCCAACACGCTTATATTCGCCGCAACCGCCGCGCGAATGCCGGCAACACTGTCTTCAATAACCAATGCATCACGGGGGTCGACGTTATAAGCAGCGCACGCCGTTAAAAATACTAAAGGGTCTGGTTTCCAACGCCCTAACTCATAACAACTGAATATGTGCCCGTCAAAATAAGACAACAGTCCCGTGAGACGTAAACAGTGTTCTATTTTATTACGGGGCGCACTGGAGGCTACGCAAAAAGGTCGCGTCAGGCCCTCCAGTACTTCTCTTATTCCATCGGTAGGTTTTAACTGCGCCGTCAAATCGATCCGTGCACGCTGACGGAAAGCTTCTTCAAACTGACTGTCCAGGCAAATACTCAATACCCGTTCAGCTTCACGTAAGCAGTCGGCAATCTTGCGCCCACGAAAGCGCTCAATAAATTCTACTAAGTCAAGGCCCGTAGCCTCTGGTGCGTCACGACGTGCTTGTTCATTCAGCAGGGAGATCAATACAGACAGGGTGATTTCTTCGCTGTGTACAAGTACACCGTCGCAGTCGAAGATCACTAACTTAGGCACGCCCACGCGGACAGGCGCAGCCTCCTGAACTGGTAGTTCCCCTATAAAGGCCAATGGGTACATGGGCATCTCTTATAGGTATATCCGCGATGACTTCTGAACTACCAGCGGAGCACATTTAGGTGTGCTTATAAGACGCCTAGAGAAAAATCCTGTCAAACGATTTTTAGCGGTTTATTAATTACTTTTAATTATCTATATTGTGTTTTTTATTCCTAAAAGCTAAGCGCTTCAATCGAAAAACCCATTTGCGACTGCTGAACTTCTACCGACACGTGTCAGTCAGCACAAAGGACTCTCATAGAACGGTGGGTGGGCAATGCAGATCTCCTTGCAGCAACAAGTGGCCCTGGTCACCGGCGCCAGTTCCGGCATCGGCGCAGGCGCAGCCAAGGCGTTGGCCGAAGCCGGCGCGGCCGTGGTGCTCAACTACAACTCCCAGGCGGCGCCAGCCGAAGCCCTCGCTGCGCAGATCAACGCAGGCGGCGGGCGGGCAATTGCCATCGGCGGTGACGTGTCCAAAGAAGCCGACGTGGAGCGCCTGTTCGCCCAGACCCTTGAGGCCTTCGGTCACCTGGACATTCTGGTGGCCAACTCGGGCCTGCAAAAAGACGCCAATCTGGTCGACATGACCCTCGACGATTGGAACACCGTGATCGGCGTCAACCTCACCGGCCAGTTCCTGTGCGCCCGCGCCGCCGTGCGGATCTTCAATCGCCAAGGCATTCGCGACGGCGTCTCGCGGGCGGCCGGCAAAATCATCCATATGAGTTCGGTGCACCAGGTCATCCCGTGGGCCGGGCATGTGAACTACGCAGCCTCCAAGGGCGGCGTGGAGATGCTGATGCGCACCCTCGCCCAGGAAGTCAGTGAACAGCGCATCCGCATCAATGGCATCGCGCCAGGGGCGATTCGCACGGCAATCAACCGTGCGGCCACTGAAGGCGCGGCTGAAAAAGAATTGCTCAAGTTGATTCCCTACGGCCGCGTAGGCGACGTGGAAGACGTGGCCAATGCGGTGGTCTGGCTGGCCAGTGATGCCTCCGACTACGTGGTGGGCAGCACCTTGTTTATTGATGGCGGCATGAGCCTTTATCCGGAGTTTCGTGGCAATGGTTGATTTCAAGAACGAACCCCAAAGCGCCATCGATGCCCATGGCATCATCGGCGATATGCGCAGCGCGGCACTGGTGAACGACACAGGCAGCATCGATTTTTTCTGCTGGCCGGAATTCGACAGTCCATCAATCTTCTGCTCACTGCTGGACACGCCCGAAGCCGGTGTTTTCCAACTCACCCCCGACCTGCCCAACGCACGCCGCGAGCAAATCTACCTGCCCGACACCAATGTGCTGCAAACCCGCTGGCTGAGTGATGAAGCGGTGGTAGAAATCACCGACCTGCTGACCGTCAGCGAAGACGTCGATGAACTGCCGCTGCTGATTCGCCGCGTGCGTGTGGTCAGTGGCAAAGCGACCCTTCACCTGCGCTGCGCCGTGCGCCATGACTACGCCCGCGCAGCGACCCAAGCGAAGGCCGATAACGATGGCGTGCTGTTTACGGCTGACGGCCAGCCCGCCCTGCGCCTGGTCGGTAGCCATCCGCTGAACCTCGAAGACCACGCGGCAGTCGCAAGCTTTAGCCTGAGCCAGGAGGAAGGCGCCGAATTTGTCCTCGGTGGCGCCGACGACCCACGCGTCACCAATGACTGCACCGACCTGTACCTGGAACGCACTCTGAAGTTCTGGCGCGGCTGGATCGCGCAATCCAATTACCGTGGGCGCTGGCGTGAAATGGTCAACCGCTCGGCATTGGCCTTGAAGCTTTTGACCTCACGCAAACACGGCGCAATCATCGCTGCCGCCACCTTCGGCCTGCCGGAATCACCCGGCGGCGAACGCAACTGGGATTACCGCTACACATGGATCCGCGACGCCTCGTTCACCGTTTACGCGTTTATGCGCCTGGGCTTTGTCGAGGAAGCCAACAGCTACATGCGCTGGCTCAAAGGCCGAGTCAGCGATTGCTGCGGCCAGCCGACCAAAATCAATATCCTCTACGGCATTGATGGGCGCCAGGAGCTGCCGGAAACCACACTCGATCACTTGACCGGGCACGGCGGCGCCAAGCCGGTGCGCGTCGGCAATGAGGCGTTCGACCAGATCCAGTTGGATATCTACGGCGAGCTGATGGACGCGGTGTACCTGGTTAACAAATATGGCGAGGCGATTTCCCACGAAGGCTGGAAACACACGGTGGAAGTGGCCGACCAGGTCTGCGAAATCTGGAACCAGAAAGATGTCGGGATTTGGGAGATGCGCGGCGAGCAGCATCACTTCCTGCATTCGCGGCTGATGTGCTGGGTGGCGCTGGACCGCGCAATCCGCCTGGCCTCAAAACGCTCGCTGCCGGCCCCATTCGCACGCTGGGACCAGACCCGTCAGGCCATCTACGCCGATATCTGGAGCAATTTCTGGAACGAAGAGCGCGGGCACTTTGTGCAACATATCGGCAGCACCGCACTGGATGGCTCGATGCTGCTGATGCCGCTGGTGCGCTTCGTCGCGGCCACCGACCCGCGCTGGCTGTCGACCCTCCAAGCAATCCAGAAAAGCCTGGTGCGTGACGGCATGGTCTATCGCTACCGCAACGACGACAGCCAGATCGACGGCCTGCAAGGCACCGAAGGCGCCTTTACTGCGTGCTCGTTCTGGTACGTCGAATGCCTGGCCCGCGCCGGCCAAGTGGAGAAAGCCCACCTGGAATTCGAACAACTGCTGCGCTACGCCAACCCACTGGGCCTGTACGCCGAAGAGTTCGACAGCCAGGCCCGTCACCTGGGCAATACGCCCCAGGCGCTGAGCCACCTGGCATTGATCAGTGCGGCGACGTTTTTGGACCGTAAGCTCAGTGGGGAAAAGACCGTGTGGCAACCCTGAGGTGGGCTGTGCACAATGGGCAGTCCCGTCGTTAGACTGCTCGGAAAACTTGGAGGCAGATATGGGGTGGCATGCTTTTGCCAAAATCATTGATCGCGAGCCGGTTTTCGCGACACTAGCGCCATGAGCGGATTTCCTGCCCTCGCTACCCCGCGCCTGCACCTGCGAGAACTGCAAGTGAGCGACGCCCCCGCGCTGTTCGCCATCCACGCGGATGCCGCGAGCATACGCTGGTTCGGCGCCGACCCGATGACTGACCTCCCCCAGGCCGAAGCCCTGATCGAAACGTTCGCCCAGTGGCGCACCCACCCAAACCCAGGCACACGTTGGGGCCTTGAACACCAAGGCAAGTTGATCGGCAACTGCGGCCTGTTCAAGTGGAACCGCGCCTGGAACAGTTGCGCTTTGTCCTGCGAGCTGGCACCTGCTGCTCGTGGGCAGGGCTTGATGAGCGAAGCCTTGCAGGCCATGCTCGATTGGGGCTTTGAGCATATGCAGTTGCATCGCGTCGAAGCCTTGGTGCACCCGCAGAACACTGCTTCTGTAGCGCTATTGAAACGCCTGGGTTTTAAAACCGAAGGCACATTACGAGACGCAGGGTTCTGGAATGGCCAGCGGCATGACCTGAGGGTGCTGGGGTTATTGGCGCAAGAGTGTATAGACAACCACTGAGAGGCCTATAACGATACCGATGCCACTTAACGCGCCCTGATATTCAAGGAATGAATATGATCCTGTGCCTAGAAAGAGATGTAAGCACACCGATCCGACCTATATTGAGCTGGAGCGAAACGTGGGAAAGCTACGATAAAGGCTTGATCAAATGTTGGGAGGTTGGTCGGGCACTGGCAACTGGATATTGATCCTGCGCAGGAGGTCCCTAAAACGTGCTCGCGTACTCACATGATGGTTACGTTCACGCCCGACAAAGCGAAGTACATCAATCAGACCACGGAATCTGAAGGTTAAGGAGCAGGACGCATGGATCTTCATAAGGAATTCGAGCGAAGCATTTTCTTTCACCAGGCACGTATTGACCGACGCTCTGCCGATGCATTGGTCGGGATTACCGCCGGCTTGACGGCTGATGGAAAAATCAACCAAAGGGAAGCCGAGTTTCTCAAAACTTGGATAGAGACCCATCTGATACAACTTGAAGATCCGGTCGTTAACATTCTTTATCAACGTCTCGCCAATATGCTGAGCGACGGTGTGCTGGATGAAGATGAGTCGAACGAGCTATTGGAAATGCTGCATCAATTCTCGGGCCTTCCAATTGGGGCGCCTCAGCGCACGACAGGCGTTAGCAGCCTGCCGTTGAACGACCCGGTTCCTGAGCTCGATTGGCAGGGCAGGGTTTTCCTGTTTACAGGAGTCATGGCATACGGCCCTCGCAAAGACTGCGAGTCGCTCGTACTCGAACGAGGAGGCGTGATCGGAAACTCTGTTAGTAAAAAAGTCCATTTCCTGGTGGTGGGCAGCATTGGCAATGAGCAGTGGCTCCACAGTTCCTACGGTACGAAAATCAAGAAAGCAGTGGCGTTGCGAAACAGCGGCGTTCCCATCGCAATCATCAGCGAAAGCCACTGGCAACAGGTGGTGTTCGGTTGAATCCCATCATTTCCATCCTCATTCACGTCCCAGACTGGCGCACCGCAACCGACGGGCTAGACAAGTCAGGCAACTGACTTCAAGCGTGCAATGCACCGTCATCGGCTTGAGCTAGAGTTCCAGCAACGTTGGCCTGACCCTGACCTGTGGCGAGCAAGCTCGCTCGCCACAGGTATCTATCGTTCGATCAATCATTTGGTATTTACACCATGAACCCACTCGCCCAGCTGCTCTACGTGCGCACCTCCATGCTCGACGTGGCCTATGAAGCCCACGGCCCCGAAGGCGGCGCGCCGATTATCCTGCTGCACGGTTTCCCCTACGACCCGCGTGGCTACGATGACATCGCGCCGGTGCTGGCCGAGCGTGGCTACCGCGTGCTGGTGCCTTACCTGCGCGGCTATGGCCCGACGCGGTTTATCAATGAGCAGGTCATGCGCTCCGGCCAACAGGCGGCGTTGGCCAAGGATTTGCTGGACTTCATGGATGCCCTTCACATCCCGCAAGCCACTTTGGCGGGATATGACTGGGGTGGCCGCGCCGCGTGTATCGTCGCCGCGCTGTGGCCCGAGCGCGTACGTGGGTTGGTGACGGGAGATGGCTATAACATTCAGGACATCGCCAACTCACTCAAGCCGGGTGCGCCCGAGACAGAGCATCGCTTGTGGTATCAGTTTTACTTTCACACCCAGCGCGGTGTGGACGGTTTGACTGCCAATCGCCGCGAGCTGTGCGAGCTGCTGTGGAAGCTGTGGTCGCCGACCTGGGCCGAAGGGCCGAGCCTCTACGCCAAGACCGCGCCGTCATTTGATAACCCGGATTTTGTCGAGGTGGTCATTCACTCCTATCGCCATCGCTTCATGTACGCCCCCGGCGACCCGGCGTTGGAAGCGATCGAACAGGCACTGGCGCTGCAACCGCCGATCTCGGTGCCGAGCATTTCGCTGTGCGGTGCCGATGATGGCGTCGGCCCGGCCCCGGTCGAGGACGACGATGTGGCGTGCTTCAGCGGCGAGTATCGGCGCCAGGTGTTGCCGGGCGTTGGCCACAATGTGTTCCAGGAAGCGCCGCAGGTGACCCTTGAGGCGCTGTTTGAACTGCTCGCTCACGACACCGGCGAAAAGCGTTCGCGGTAAGCCTGGGGCGTCACCGATAACGCGCGCAGAAAGCTGCGGCGCAAGGTTTCTTCGCAGCCGAACCCGCACTGCACGGCAATGCGTTTGATTGACGCCGTGCTGTCGGCCAACTGCCGCCGCGCCGTTTCCACGCGGATCAGTTCGACGGCGCGTGCCGGGGTTTGGCCGGTTTCGGTGCGGTAGTGGCGCACAAAACTGCGCTCGCTCATGCCAGCCTGAGCGGCCAACGTGGCGATGTTCAAATCCAGGGTAAGGTTTTCGGCCATCCAGGCGTGCAAGTCGGCAAAACGGCTGTCGCCCTTTTGCAGCGATAACGTCGCGCTGAATTGCGATTGCCCGCCCGGACGCTTGAGGAACACCACCAAATGCCGCGCCACTTCAAGGGCGACGGCGCGGCCCAGGTCTTCTTCCACCAGGGCCAGGCACAGGTCGATGCCGGCGGTGACACCGGCGGAGGTCCACACCGCACCTTGCTGGATAAAGATCGGGTTGGACTCCACCGTCAGCGCGGGAAACTTGCGCGCCAGCTCTTCACAGCGCGTCCAGTGGGTGGCCACGCGGCAGCCGTCGAGCAAGCCGCTGGCGGCGAGCAAAAAAGCCCCGGTGCACACCGACGTCATGCGCCGTGTGTGCCTGGCCTTTTCGCGCACCCACTGCACCAACGCGGGGTCTTCGGCAGCGCCATACACGCCCCAGCCGCCTGCGATCACCAATGTGTCGCAGGGTGTATCCAGCGCGGGCAGCGGCTCGGCCACCAACGCCAGGCCGGCGGAGGTCATCACCGGCGCATCCTGCGCGGCGACCACCGAAACCGCGTAAGGCAACGGCAGGCCGCGCTGGCGCGCCAGGTCATTGGTTGAGGCGAACACCTGCAACGGCCCGGTCACGTCGAGCACTTGGGCATTTTCAAAAGCGAGAACGTGGATGATCCGGGTCATGATTGGCGTGATTTGTGGGCTCAATGGCGTATTCGCCAAAGCCTAGGCCTCTACAGTGAAGCCGTCCACCCCTTTATCGGAGCTTGATTCATGACCTTGCAGATCGGTTTTCTGTTGTTCCCCGGTATCCAGCAGCTTGACCTTACCGGCCCCTATGACGTGCTGGGGTCGCTGCCGGATGTGAAGCTGCATCTGGTGTGGAAAGACCTGGCACCGATCACCTCCAGCACCGGACTGGTGTTCACTCCGACCATGACGTATGCCGACTGCCCGCGCCTGGATGTGCTGTGCGTGCCCGGCGGCTCCGGCGTCGGTGCCTTGATGGAAGACCCGCAAACACTCGACTTCCTCAAAGCCCAGGCGCAGACCGCCCGCTACGTGACCTCGGTATGCACCGGCTCACTGGTGCTCGGCGCGGCCGGTTTGCTGCGCGGCCGCAAGGCCACCACGCACTGGGCCTACCACGACCTGCTCGCCCCGCTGGGCGCCATCCCGGTGCAAGCGCGCGTGGTGCGTGACGGCAACCTGTTCACCGGTGGCGGGATTACTGCGGGGATCGATTTCGCACTGACCCTGGCCGCCGAGCTGTACAGTGAAGCCGCCGCACAGCTGGTGCAGTTGCAGATCGAATACGCGCCGGCACCGCCGTTTGACGCGGGCAGCCCGAGCACCGCGCCTGAACATGTGCTGGAAGAAGCCCACAAGCGCACGGCGGAATCGCGTCGGGTGCGCGGTGAAATTGTGGCGCGGGCGGCGGCGCGGTTGGGCTGATGGCACCTGCGCAGCAAATTCTGTGGCGGTAGTGCTGTAATGGCGGTGGGTCAGGCAGGCCGGGACATAAACGCCAACCGCGCCGCCAATAGCGTCAGCACGGTCGCCAGGCCCCATTTCTGCAGCCTGGCGCTGTGGCTGCTGCCCGCAAACACTCGGCTGATCGCCCCGCCAAAAACGCCCAGCAAGACGTGGAAAACCCCGGCGTTCAGGGTCAGAACGCCGCCCAGCACCCACAGCTGCACCGCAATGGAGCCGGCCTCGGGCCTGACGAATTGGGGCAGAAACACCATGAAAAACAGCAACGCCTTAGGGTTGAGCAAACTGTTGAGCATGGCCTGCACAAACACATGCCGTAAACGCACGCGCCGGACCTGGCTCATGTCCAGGCCGGTGTTTTTTTGCAAGGTCTTGAACACCAGCCACAGCAGGTAGATCACCCCGGCGTAACGAATCAAATCAAACGCCGGCGGCCAACTGGCGACCAAGGCGGTGACCCCGCTCGCCGTCAAGGCGGTCAACAGCAAATCCGCCACGCAGATCCCCAGGCTTGAAGCCACGCCACCGCGCCAGCCATAACTCACGCCATGGCTGATCACAAACGCCATGTTCGGCCCCGGCGACAGCAGCAACAGCAAAACAGCGCCGGAAAACACCGCAAGGGTTGCAAGGTCGATCATGCTCAAGCCCTCCACCAGAGAAAGCCTGCAGATTAAACGGCGCGCCGTGCGGCAACAAAAAATTGTGCTGGATACATTCTTCGCCAACGGTCATGTCGGGTGATTGCTCATTGCCACAACCAACGATTAGAATGCGAAACATTATCAATAAGACCCTGCGTCAGGATGCCCCTGTTGAGCGACCATCCTCTGGACTCTGCCGCTATCGGCCAGCTCTACCATGCCCATTCTTCCTGGTTGCGCGGCTGGTTGAGCCGGCGCACGGGCTGTCGTGAACATGCCGCTGACCTGGCGCAGGAAACCTTTGTGCGGCTGCTCAACGCGCGCAAACAACAGACCTTGCAACAACCGCGCGCCTACCTGAGCAGCATTGCGCGCAGCCTGATGATCGACCAGTACCGGCGCCGCGAGCTGGAGCGCGCCTACCTTGAAAGCCTGGCGCACTTCCCGCAAGTGGATGTGCCGTCGGAAGAAACCCGCCTGTTGATCCTTGACAGCCTGGAGCGCATCGACCGCTTGCTCGACCAGCTCAAGCCACGGGTGCGCGAAGCGTTTTTGCTGGCGCAACTGGACGGCCTGACCTGCGCACAAATTGCCCTGCGTTTGGGCGTGTCCAAGGCCACGGTTGAGCGCGATCTGGCCAAAGCCCTGCATGCCTGCTACCGGTTACGTTATGCCGAACTTTGACCCGCGCCTGGTCGACCAGGCCATCCAGTGGATGATCCGGCTGCGTTTCAACATCGCCGATGACGTCAGCACTGCTGCGTTCGAACAGTGGCTGCAGAGCAGCCCCGAGCACCAACGGGTGTGGCAACGGGTGGCCACCATGAGCGATGAGTTCAGCCACGTGCCCGCCGGTGCCGGGCGCCATGCCCTCAACGGCGCACGCCAACGCATCAGCCGCCGTGACACCTTGAAGGTGCTGGGCCTGTTTGCCGGCGCCGCCGGCCTCGCCTGGCTCGGGCGCGACTACACACCCCTGCCCGTGCTGATGGCCGACTACCGCACCGCCACTGGCGAGCGACGCTGGGTGACGCTCAACGATGGCAGCCATATCCAGCTCAACAGCGCCAGTGCGATCGATGTTGCGCTCAGTACCGAACGGCGCCGGGTCCACCTGCGCCAGGGTGAAATGCTGATCAACACCGGCGCCGACAGTCGACCGTTCTGGGTGCAAACCCGTGACGGCTACCTGCGTGCCCTCGGCACGCGCTTTCTGGTGCGCGAAGAAGGCCAAGGCACGTTGCTCGCCGTGCAACAAGGCAGCGTGGCGGTGTATGCCGACCTGCACGACAGCAGCGCGCGCCAATTGATCAACCCCGGCGAACAGGTGCTGTTCGACCGCACCCACCTGCGCCCACCGATCGCCAACGGCCTGGATCCCTGGGCCTGGAGCGACGGCGTGATCAGCGCCCACAACATGCGCCTGGATGATTTCCTCGCCGAGCTGAGCCGCTACCGCAACGGTTTGGTGCGCTGCAGCGAGGCCGTGGCCGGGTTGCGCGTATCGGGCACTTACCAGTTGGATGACACCGACCAGGTGCTCAACCTGGTGGCTCAGTCGCTGGCGGTGAACGTCACCTATCGCAGCCGTTATTGGGTGACGGTTACGTCCCGCGCTTAGTGCATAAAAAATAAATGAGGTTATTTCTCATTGCCGCTCGACCTGTAAGGAAAGGCCGATCAACAGGCCGGTTCTGTTCACTTCCTTAAAGGAGCATCCCGCGGTCATGCAAGCGTTCCCTTCCCAACGTTCCCCCCTCAAGCGCACGGTGCAGGCCGCCCTGCTGGGCGCCTGCCTGAGCGGCGGCGCCCTGCCGCTGGCCGTGATGGCCGAAACACTCGCCAACGACACCCAGGCACGCGATTGGCAGATTGCCCCAGGTGCGCTGGCCAACGTGCTGGACCAGTTCGCCCGCCAGGCCGGCATCAGCCTGTCCTACGACGCTACCAGCGTCGCCAACAAGTCGAGCCCAGGCTTGAACGGGCGCTATGAGCGCGAGCAAGCCTTGGGCGAACTCTTGCGTGGCCACGGCTTGCAGGCACAACGTCAAGGCGCAAGCACTTGGCTGCTATTGCCACACATCGCCGAGACCGGCGCGCTGAACCTGGGCGCCACCACCGTCACCGGCGAGCGTCTGGGTGCCACCACCGATGGCAGCGGTTCCTACACCACGGGCGCGGTCACCATCGGTAAAGGTCAACACAGCCTGCGGGAAACCCCGCAATCGGTCAGTGTGATGACCCGCCAATTGATGGACGACCAGAACCTCACCACCATCGAAGACGTGATGGAACACACCCCGGGAATCACCGCCTACGCATCCCCCATGGGCGGTAAATATTTCTATTCCCGTGGCTTCAAGATGCTCGGCCAATACCAGTACGACGGCGTACCGCTGGACATGGGCAAAGACTACGTACAGGCCGACAGTTTCAGCGCCAACATGGCGATCTACGACCGCGTGGAAGTGCTCAAGGGCGCAGCCGGCATGCTCAAGGGTGCCGGTACCGCCAGTGGTGCCGTCAATTTTGTGCGTAAACGCCCCCAGGCCAAGCCGACGTCCAGCCTGTCGCTGGCCGCTGGCACCTGGGACAACTACCGGGCCGACGTCGACACCGGCGGCCCCTTGAATGACAGCGGCACCGTGCGCGGCCGCGCGGCATTCAGCCAGCAGGATCGCGGTTCCTACATGGATATTTCCAAACGCAAGGACCAGGCCTTCTACGCCGCGCTGGATGTCGACCTCAACCCCGACACCACCCTGGGGCTGGGCGCCAGCTACGAAGACATCGACGCCAGCCCGTGCTGGGGCGGTCTACCGCGTTACAAGGATGGCAAGAGCGCCAAATTGAGCCGCTCCACCTGCCTTGGCCAATCCTGGAACGACTGGCAAAGCCAGCGCGCCACCTTCTTCGCCGACCTCACCCACCACTTCAACGACGACTGGCAACTCAAGGTCGCCGCCGTGCATAGCCGCAACCTGCAAGACACCAAGTACGCCGCCAGCGAAGGCACTATCGCCTATGGTGATCCCGCGCCCACGGCCAATTCCTACGCCGCGCTGATGGACTACGATCACAAGGACTTCGGCCTCGACGCCTACCTGGACGGCAAGTTCGAAGCCTTCGGCCTGGCGCATGAACTGATCATCGGCGCCAACGGCAGCCGTGGCACTCAGGACGACGTCTACGCGATCCGGAATCTGCCGACTCGCCAGAGCATCTATCAACCCGACCACCACTTCCCGGAGCCGGCCAACGACACCTTCTGGCCGAATATGTACCGGGGCGGTACGGTCAAGGAAACCGCCACCCAATACGGCGCCTACGCCACCTTGCGCCTGCGCCTGGCCGAACCGTTGATGCTGGTTCTCGGCAGTCGCGTCAGTTGGTATGAAAACCGCCGTGAGTCCTTGAACCTGGCCTGGGGCGAGTGGGCCGACCAGGATGCGCGCACCAAGGAAACCGGGGTGGTCACGCCGTTTGCCGCGCTGATCTACGACCTCAATGACAACCTTTCGGTGTACGCCAGCTACGCCGATATCTTCCAGCCACAAAGCTCCTACGCCACGGTCAGCGGTTCGGCCCTCAAGCCGAAAATGGGTGAGAATTATGAGCTGGGTATCAAGGGCGAATGGTTTGACGGGCGCCTTAACAGTTCCCTGGCGCTGTTTCGCGCCATCGAAAAAAACGCCGCCCAAACCGATTTCATCACCCGCTGCGGCAGTTCCTCCGACGGCTACTGCTACACCGACACTGGCAAAGTTCGCGCCCAAGGGGTCGAGGCCGAGCTGAGCGGCGAATTGCTTGAACGTCTGCAAGTGTTTGGCGGCTACACCTACACGCAAACCAAAAACCTGAAGAACATCGACAGCGCAGCCGAAGGCGCGGTGTCCAACACCTACGTACCCCGGCATATGCTGCGTTTATGGGGCGACTACCAGTTGGACGGTGCACTGTCAAAATGGACAGTGGGCGCAGGGGTCAACGCCCAGAGCAGTAACTACCGCCTGCAAACCATCAAACTGGAGCAGGCCGGGTATGCGTTGTGGAATGCGCGCATTGCGTATCAGGTGGACGACACCTGGACTGTGGCGCTCAACGGCAACAACCTGTTCGATAAAAACTACTACCAGACCGTGGGTACCTCAGGCTGGGGTAATCTTTATGGAGAGCCGCGCAACCTCACGCTGAGCCTCAAAGGCAACTTCTAAACATCACCAGTCCTTGCACCAGAGCCGGCAAGCCGGCTCTGGTTCGACAACCCCCCTTCCCCCGCCCTGCTTCTGTCAAAAAAAGCTTTTTTCGCTGGCAGGCAAATCCCCACGTTTGTTCCTACACTCCAAAAAGCCATCATCGATTCTCGATTTTTCTGAAAACACGGCCTCTAATGTCAATAAATCGTCATACCATGGGTCTCATGAGAGCCATTGAGGGCGACGGCGAAAAAAAGCCAAAACATTGACACGAAACCTCAAGGAAGCCACTATTTAGCCATCATTCCGTAAATTCCTGCGTCTGAACAGGCATTACGTATTACCCAGCAACTGCAGTTGTTCGATTTGCACCACTTGTAAAGCAAACCTGCCTTATGGATGAGCAAAACGAACAGGAACGTTCTGGTGGTGTATTGAGGATCTGATCTATGCGCGGTAAATCGTCGGTCGATAGCCTGTTTTTGACTCGTCCCGGTTTCGTTGAGTTTTTTGTCGTCTTCGTCAAACTGATCCACGGCCTCACTGCTGTGGTGCCGGCAATTATCCTGTTGTTCTACCCGGAACCTGTCGCCGAGCACATGCGCAACCACTACCTGGGCCTGCTGGTATTCTTTGCGCTCTTGACCATCATTCTGTTCCAGGCCCTGGGGGTGTACTCCGAGGATCTGTTCAGCAATCGCCTGCGTTTTCGCGTGATGCTGGTGGCCTGGGTCTCGGCGTTTTGCATCTTGCTGTTCATGTACCAGATCCTGCTGCTGTTCCCACAGTTGAGCCCACGCAACCTGACGGCCTGGTTCTCCATGAGCCTGGTGCTTTTTGGCGTGGAGCGGATATTGATGCTGCGCCTGTATCGCCATTTGATGAAGAACGGCAAGTTCTTGCAACGTACGGTGATCCTGGGCTTTACCGAGACGGCGGTGCATGTGGCTGAACACCTGTCGCGCAACAGCGATATCCGTTCCGGCCTGATCGGCTTTATCGACGACCGTACCGAGCGCATTCCCAAGGAATTGAGCCGCCTGCCCTTGCTGGGCAATACCCGCGACCTGGAAAAGCTGATCCGCTCCGAACAGGTCAGCCAGGTCATGATCACCCTGCCCTGGGCCGCCGAGCAGCGTATCAACGGGCTGGTCAAGCGCCTGCGGCAGATGTCGGTGAACGTCATGCTGGTGCCCGACATGGCTGCCTTGCGTTATGGGCATAACCGCATCACCGATGTGGGCGGCATCCTGATGTTCAATACCTCGCAGTTGCCGCTGCGCGGCTGGTCGCCCTTTATCAAGCGTTGCGAAGACCTGCTGCTGGCCAGCATCGGCCTGTTGTTGCTGTCACCGGTGATGCTGGCGACGGCCATCGCGATCAAGCTCGATTCCAAGGGCCCGGTGCTGTTCCGCCAGAAGCGCTTTGGCTACAACGACAACCTGATCCGGGTGTTCAAGTTCCGCTCGATGTACGTCGAACAGACCGACCTGAACGCCGAGAACCAGACCACACGCCAGGACCCGCGCATCACCCGGGTAGGCAGGATCATTCGCAAGACCAGCATCGATGAGCTGCCACAACTGTTCAACGTGCTGCTGGGCAATATGTCGATGGTCGGCCCGCGCCCTCACGCCACGGCCACCAAGGCCGCCGGGGTTCCGTTCGAGCAAGCGGTCAGCGAATACAGCTCACGCCACCGGGTCAAGCCAGGCATCACCGGCTGGGCACAGATCAATGGCTACCGTGGCGAGACCGACACCCTGTTCAAAATCCAGAAGCGAGTCGAATACGACCTGGAATACATCGCTAAATGGTCGGTGTGGCTGGATCTGTACATCGTTTTCATGACGGTTCCGGCCGTCCTTTCCACCAAGGAAGTCTATTGATGAACCCTCTTAACGGATTGATCCCGTGCATCATCTCCGGTGGTTCGGGCACGCGGCTGTGGCCGGTTTCGCGGCAGAACATGCCCAAACCCTTCATGCGCATGCGCGACGACCAGAGCCTGCTGCAAAAGACCTTCCTGCGCGCCAGCCACTTGCCAGGGGTGGAGAGCATCCTGACGGTAACCAACCGCGACCTGCTGTTTCGCACCCTCGACGACTACCGCGCGGTGAACACCCAGCGATTGGCCCTCGAGCTGCTGCTGGAGCCGTTTGGACGTAACACCGCCGCCGCCATCGCCGTGGCCGCCTTGCATGTGCAGGAGCATTTCGGCGCTGAAGCGCAGTTGCTGGTGATGCCCGCCGACCACCTGATCCTTGATGAAGCGGCCTTCGCCCAAGCGGTAGAAAAAGCCCGCGCACTGGCCGAGGCCGGTTACCTGGTGACCTTCGGCATTCAGCCTGACCGTGCCGAAACCGGCTTTGGCTATATCGAACAAGGCGCAGCGTTAGGGGCCGGGTTTCAGGTCCGGCGCTTTGTCGAGAAGCCCGACCTGGCCACCGCCCAAGGCTATTTGGACGGCGGCAAGCACCTGTGGAATGCCGGCATGTTCTGCTTCAAGGCTGCCAGCCTGTTGGAAGAATTGGCCAGCCACGCCCCGGCAGTCCTGGAGGCTGCCAAGGCCGCACTCGAGCACAGCCAGAGCCTGCAGAACAGCAGCAGTCGCCAGCGTGAACTGAGCCCGGAAGGTTTCAGTACCGCGCCGGACATCTCCATCGACGTGGCCCTGATGGAAAAATCCGCAAAGGTCGCGGTCGTGCCCTGCAACATTGGCTGGAGCGATATCGGCTCCTGGGAAGCGCTGCGCCAACTCACCCCCAGTGATGACAATGGCAACCAGATCAATGGCGAGGCGATCCTGCACGACGTGCATAACTGCTACATCGACTCGCCCAAGCGGGTACTCGGTGCAGTGGGCGTGCGCGACCTGATCATCGTCGACACCCCGGACGCACTGTTGATCGCCGACGCCCACCGCAGCCAGGACGTGCGCTATATCGTCGCCGAACTCAAGCGCCAGAATCACCCGGCGTTCAGCCTGCATCGCACGGTCACCCGCCCGTGGGGCACCTACACGGTGCTGGAAGAAAGCACGCGCTTCAAAATCAAGCGCATTGTGGTCAAGCCCAAAGGCTCGCTGTCCCTGCAAATGCACCATCACCGCAGCGAGCATTGGGTAGTGGTCAGCGGCGCAGCGATGATCACCAATGGCGAGCGCGAGATCCTGCTCAACATGAACGAGTCCACCTACATTCCCGCCGGCCACAAACACCGCCTGACCAACCCCGGCATCATTGACCTGGTGATGATCGAGGTACAGAGCGGTGAGTACCTGGGCGAAGACGACATCGTGCGTTATGACGACATCTACGGCCGCGCTCCGGTGGAAGTGAAACCCTGATGCGCACGTCCCTGATCATCCCCACCCGCAACGCGGCCAGCCATCTGGACCGCCTGCTGCCAGCGCTGCGCATGCAGACCTTGCAACCGGACGAGATGCTGGTGGTCGACAGCGCATCGAGCGATGACACCGTGGCGCGCTTTCGCGAGTTTGGCGCGCGTGTGGAGGTGATTGATGCCCGCGACTTCAACCACGGCGGCACCCGGCGCTGGGCCAGTGAACAGGTGGGCGGCGACGCTTTGATCGTCATGACCCAGGACGCGATCCCCGCCACGGCCGAGACCTTCGCCAACCTGATCGCCGAATTGCAACGGGAGCCGCTCAATGGCGTGGCCTACGGCCGGCAACTGCCGCACCCCGGTGCAGGGGTGCTGGGGGCACAGTCGCGGCACTTCAATTACCCGGCGGCCAGCCGCAGCAAAAGCCTGGCCGATGCACCGCAGCTAGGGATCAAGACCTGCTTCAGCTCCGACTCGTTTTCGGTGTACCGGCGCAGCGCCCTGCAGGCGGTGGGTGGTTTTCCCCAGGATGTGATTGGCAGCGAAGACGCCTACGTCGCCGCACGCATGTTGCTGGCCGGCTACCAAGTGCGCTACGCCGCCAGCGCGCAGGTGTATCACTCCCATGATTACCGCTTGCTGGACGAGTTCAGGCGCTACTTCGATATCGGTGTGTTCTACGGCCGCGAGGCGTGGATTCGCCAGGCGTTCGGCGACGCCGGCGGCGAAGGTAAACGTTATGTGCTGGCCGAACTGCGCGCATTGCGCGAGGCCAACGCGCTGCACCGCGCGCCGGAAGTGGTGGTGCGCAGCGCCTTTAAATTGCTGGGTTATCGCCTCGGCCACCTTGAACGCCACTTGCCCAACGCGCTTAAACGGCGCCTGGGCATGTTTTCCACCTACTGGACTTGAGCCGTCATGAAGACTACCAACCGACGTTCCCGTCTTACCCTGCTCAGCCTCTTGAGTGCCTCAATCTGGCTGACGGGCTGTTCGACCCCCGCGCGGGTGCCGCTTCCTGACAACAATACGCTCAAGGCCGGCCATCAAGCGGCGCTGACCCTGGCCGACCTGCCACCGCCGCAGGTGCTGATCCAGACCGGCGACTCGCTGCGGATCGTGCGCGATGCCCAGGAGCCGGCGGCGGCCGATGACATGACCGTATTCGTCGTGCGCCCCGACGGCGTGATCTCGGTGCCCAATATTGGCCGGGTCAAGGCCGCCTTGCGCACGCCCGAAGACCTGGGCAAGGAAATCACCGAGAAGTACAAGCGCATCTACCGCGAACCGGCGGTGACGGTGAACATCGCCAGCGCGCCGAGCAACAAGGTGTTTATCGGCGGAGCGGTGTCCAACCCGGCGTTTTTCGACTTGGCCGGCAACGTCAGCGTCGAGCAGGCGCTGCTCAGTTCCGGTGGTGTATTGCCCTCGGCGGATGCCTCCAACGTGGCCTTGTTGCGCACCGGGCCAGATGGCAAGTACAGGACATACTTCATCAGCCTGGAGAGCATGTTGACCAACCCCAATCACCCGCGGGTGGCGTTGCAGCGCGGCGATTTGATCTTCGTGCCGCAGTCGGGCATCGGCGCGACGGTGGAGGCCGTGGATATGTACTTCACCAAGCTGTTTCCGATCAACAAGGGGATTGGCATTGGCTTGAATTACGACCTGAACAAGAGCGACGTGAAAAACAGCGGCAACACCATCTACAACAACCCAACCATCAACACAGGCCAAGGATTATGAAGCGGGCGTCGTATCACTCGAACCAAGCGTTCCCGTTTTTCGTAAACCCCATATGCAATGGAGTGATCCTGTGATCGAAATCCGCTCTCTTCGCGACCTGCTGCGGCTGTTTTTCATCTACCGCCGCGAATTCAAACTGGCAGTGATCACCACGATCGTCGTCGCGGTGCTGGGTGCCTTCCTGCTGCCGGCTCGCTACGAGTCCGACGCGCGCTTGCTGGTCAAGCCGGGGCGGGACAACACCACCTTGCCGATCGAAGCCGCCAACCGCCAGACGCTGATTGCCCCGAGCACCCAGCACGACCCGATTGTCGACGAAGAAAAAATGCTCACGGGCCGGCCCATCGTGCATATCGTTGCCGAGCGCTATATGGCGATGACCTCCGAGCCGCCGCAGGGCTTCTGGAAGGTCACCAAGTTCTACGTCAAGAAGGGCGTTGGCGAAGTCGTCAACGGCGTGCGCAGCGTGCTGCAGTTCGTAGGCCTTGCCGAGAAACAAAGCCCGCTGGAGCGCCTGGCGACCTCGCTGGAGAAGAACTTCAAAGCCGCTCACGAGCCAGGCTCTTCGGTGATCGAGATTTCCTTCACCTGGGACGACCCGGCGGTGGCGCAAAAAGTCGTCGAAGAATGGGTCAACGCCTACCTTGAGGAACGTGCGCGGATTCTCGGGCGCAAGAGCCTGCATACCTTCTATGAAACCGAACGCGCCAAGGTGGCGGAAAATATCCAGAGCCTGAAGGACCAACTGCAAGTCCGTTTGAAGCAGATCGATTCGATCAGTGTCGATGCGCGCCTGAAGAACCTCACCAGCCAGATCGACCGTGTCACCGACGCCAAGGTCAGCGCACAAAACCAGATCTCGGGCATTCGCAGCCTCCTGGCCAACGCCAGCCAGCAGATCAAGAGCCAGCCGGCAGACGTGGTGACGATGCGCGAAACCAGCCTCAACCCCACCCAACTGGACCTCAAGCGCCAGCTCAATGCGCTGCAAGTGGAACGCGCACGCCTGTTGCGCACCTACCTGCCGGGCACGCCGCAGGTCAATCAGATCGAGCAGAATATTCGCGACATCGAAGCCCTCAGCGCTCAGGAAGCCACGCGCCTGGAACGCTCGCAAAACACCGCGCCCAACAGCCTGGTGATCAACATCAAGCAGCAAGTGATCGACGCCCAATTACAAGAGCGCAAACTGGCCGGCGAAATCGAGAACTACGACAAAACCCTTGCCGAGCTGCGCGATCAGCGTGACAAGGCGATGACCGATGAGCCGGAACTCAACAAGCTGAGCCAACAACTGCGCGCCGCCGAAAAAAGCTACGCGTTGTACTCGGACAACCTTGAACAGGCGCGAATCGATCATGAACTGGACAACAGCCAGATCAGCAACATCGCCCTGATCGAACACGCCACCCTGAACCCGTCACGTGTGTTTCCCAAAAGCCTGCTGATTCTGTTGTTCGCCATTCCCGCCGGCGTGGCCGTGGGCTTCTTGACCATTTATGTGCTGTACCTGCTGGACCAACGCATCCACGATGGCACACGCTTGCAGGAGATGTTCCAGGTGCCGTTGTGGAGCAGCATCCCCGACGTGCAAGACGCCACGCCGGCCGCCGTCACCGCCAGCCTCTATCGCTTGTACAGCCTGCTGCCCCTGGAGCGCATCGCCAGTGAAGGCTTTGCCCTGGGCCTGACCTCGGCGCGGCATGGCGAGGGTGTGACGTTTATCATCGAGCAGCTCAAGCGCCTGCTGGAAGAACGTGGCCATCGCGTCTCGGTCGACGGGGCGAACGCGCCCACGGCGGGTGAAGTGCTGTTGCTGGATGCCTCGGCCTTGTCATCCAACCCGCAGGCCTTCCTGACGCTGCGCCGTGCCGACCAGATCGTGCTGGTGATCGAAGCCCGCACCAGTACCGTACCGACCATCGAAAACGCGGTGTCGCTGCTGACCACCGCGTTCGGCAAAGTCGACGGCATGATCCTCAACCGCCGCCGCTTCGAAGTACCGGCCAAGGTCCTGGCGCGGATCAACAGCTGGCGCGGTGCGGCCTGATGCGTATTGCATTGCTGGCACCTCTGCCGCCGGAGCAGACCGGGATCGCCGATTACGCCGCGCATTTGCGCAACGCGTTGATCGAACTGGGCCTTGAAGTGGTGACCCCCCTCGCGGGTTGCCAGGACCTGGCTGAACAGTTGCGGCGCTTGCAAGCCTTTGACTGGCACGGTGTGGATCTGGTCCATGCCGAACTGGGAGGTGGGCGCTTCGGTGAGTTCCAGGCGCTTGACTACCTGCGTCGGGCACAACCACAACTGCCGTTGACCGCTACGGTGCATGACCCGGAGCGCTTGATCTGGCGCCGGGCCAAGCTGTTTTTCCCCTTGACCCTGCTCGAACGCCTGCCCCACCCGTTGCCCCAGGCGGCGGCACTGCTGGCCGACCCGCTGACCTTGCACGAAGAACGACGCCTGGCCAAAGGGATGCGCCGGCTGATCACCCTCACCCACCTGGGAGGCGACTGCCTGCGCCAACGCATGGGCCTGCGTCCGCAGCAAGTGGCGGTGATTGCTCACGGCAACCTACCCATCGCGGCCCAGGACTTGCCGCCACTTGCGCCGTTGCGTCTGTTGTATTTCGGCTTTATCTATCGCGGCAAGGGCATTGAGGACCTGCTCCAGGCCCTGGCCCAGTCACTGGCCACCCACCCGCAATGCCGAGGCCAGGTGCGCCTGACCCTGGCCGGCGGCACCGCCCCGGAAATGACCTTTGACCCGGCCGGCAACTACCTCGACGGCCTGCGCCAACAGATCATCGCGCTGCACCTGGAGGATGTGGTGGACTGGCAGTTGGACCTGCCATCAGCGCAGATCGCCGCTACGATCCAGGCGCACCATGTGATGGTGCTGCCCTACCGCGAATCGAAAAAACTCGGTTTCCTGGGACAGATGCGTGGCACCAGTGGCGCGCTGTCATGGGCCAATGCCTGCGGGCGCGGGGTGATCACCTCCAATGCGCGTGCCTTTGCTGAAGAGGTGGCCGGCGGCAATGGCATCACCTATCAGCAGGGCGATATCGATTCCTTGAGCAACGCCTTGAACCGCTTGATCCTCGACCCGCAGCAGGCCCGGCAATGGGCTACCCGGGCAGCGGAAATCGGCCACCAACGCCAGTGGGCCACCACGGCCCGACGTTTTGCCGAACTATTTCGAGATGCTTGTGAGGAGCCGTTGCGATGAATATTTCATCTGTTCGCCCGATGTGGCGCTATCTGCCGCTGGTGCTGGCAATCGCCGTGGGTGGCGCCCTGCTGTCGAGTGAAAAAGTCGATGCGCAGCCGGTGAACCTGGCCCCGGAGCGCAGTGTGGTATGGAAGGACTTCCTCGGCGTGAACGCGCACTTTCTGTGGTTCACGCCCGAGCAGTACCGCCAGCAGATCACGCAATACAAGAAACTTGGATTGCAATGGGTGCGGGTCGACCTGCACTGGGATCGCCTGGAGCCCACAGAAGACGGTTATCAACTCAGCACCTTCGATGAACTGGACCGCACCCTGAGCGCTGAAAAAATCCGCTCGGTGTTTTACCTGGTCGGTTCGGCGCCCTTTATCACCACCGCCCCCAAGGGCGCGAAGTTCCAGGACCAGTATCGCCCGCGGGACCCCGAAATCTATGCGCTGCGCCTGGCACTCCTGGCCAAGCGCTACCCCAATATTGATGCCTGGCAGGTATGGAACGAGCAGAACCTGCCGAACAACTGGCGCCCCGAAGTCAACGCCAAGGAGTACGGGCAATTGTTATTGGCCAGTCACCAGGCGTTGAATATTGCCGCGCCCGGCAAACTGCAGGTCATGGGCGGCATGGCGTACTACAGCCAAATGCCGCCGCGTGGCAAAACCCTGATGTTCGAAGCGCTCGGCGCGCTGGGCGTGCAAAACCTGGGCATGGTCGCGGCCTATCACCCTTATTCGATGACCCCGGAAACCGATGAACCGGGCAAGAACGAAGTGCTGCTGCGCGGTGATCAACTCAATACCATGCTGCACGGCGCCGGGATCAAGAACGTATGGGCTACCGAGTGGGGCTGGTCCAGCTATGCCGGCCCCAAAGAGATGCAGGACCTGATCGGTATCGACGGGCAGGCCGACTACACCTTGCGCCGTCTGGCGTTGATGGCGTCCCAGGACTATCAGAAGATTTTCCTGTTCGCGCTGTCCGACCTCGACCAACGCGCCTCGCCACGCGACCAGCATTACGGCCTGCTGAACCTGGACGGCGAACCCAAGCCGGTGTACACCGCCCTCGCCCGCTTCCTTGAGATCACCGGTCCCTCTCTTAAACCCGGCACCACGCCACAACTCAAGGACGTGCCGGACAGTTTCTACAGCGTGGCCTGGACACGGCCTGACGGAAAACACCTGTTGATGTACTGGAGTGCCGAAGGCAGCAGCATCAGCCTGCCGGATATTAAACGCGCAGAACTGCTGGACCCGCTGACCGGAGCCCGGCAAACCCTGAGCGACGACAACGGTATTCGCCCAGTGGTGAAGCCGAGTTTGCAGATACTGGTGTGGTAGCCCCGGGCATGGAGAGCTGTACATGAGAATCCTATGGATTGTGCCCTACCTGCCGTGGCCGACCACCAGCGGCGGCAAGACCCGGCAGTATCATTTGCTGCGCACCTTGAGTGAGCGCGGGCATCGCATCACGCTGCTGGCGCAATCGAAGACACCGGCCGATGACGCGGCGCACGCAGCCCTTGAACCCTTGCTCGAGCGCCTGATCGTGGTGCCGCGCCGGCCACTGAAACACCCGATGACCCTGCTCGCGGGCGTATTCGCACCGTGGCCGTTGCTGACCACGGTCAATGGCCTGTCGGCACCGTTGCAAGCCCAATTTGCGCAACTGTTGAACGAGCGCTGGGACGTGATTCAAGTGGAACACAGCTACAGCCTGCAACCGTTTCTGCGCACCTTGCAGCAGCGCAAGCGCGAGTTTGTGCTGACCGAGCACAACCTGGAATCAAGCCTGGGCGGCGCCACTTATGACCGTTTCCCCAAGTGGGCCGCGCCGTTCGTGCAGTACGACCAATGGCGCTGCCGACAATGGGAGCGCAAGGCCTTCGATGCCGCCGCCCATGTGATTGCGGTGACCGAGGCGGACGCCCAGGCCATGCGGCCGTTGACTGCAACGCCGGTAAGCGTGGTGGTCAATGGCGTCGACAGCCGTGCCTTCGCCCAGGTCAGTGCCGATGCGCAGAGCCAGCGTTTGTTGTTTGTCGGCAATTACGAATACGCACCGAACCTGGACGCTGTGCAGTGGTTGCTTGAGGAGATATTCCCCCGGGTCTGGCTGCAGTGTCCGAACGCGCGCCTGGCGGTGGCCGGTTACGGCTTGCCCGAACACTGGCGCGACCGTTGGCCGGATGAACGTGTCGAGTGGCTGGGGTTTGTTCCTGATCTGTGCGCTCTGCAACGGCGCTGCGCCGGTTTTGTCGCCGCGTTGCGCCATGGCGGCGGCTCCAAGCTCAAGGTGTTGGAGGCAATGGCCGCCGGCTTGCCGCTGGTCAGCACGGCCCAGGGTGTTTCCGGGTTGGCGGTGCAACCACAGGCGCATTATCTGGCGGGCGAAAGCGCCGAGGCTCTGGCCGACGCCATCGTGCGCCTGCTCGATCAGCCGCTGCTGGCCCGGCAACTGGCCGATGCGGCACGCGAGTATGCGCGGCAGTACCACGACTGGGCGGTGGCCGGTGACGAACTGGAGCACATCTACAACACCTTGATCGACTCTAAGGAATTTCAGCCATGCGCGTAGCCCTGGACTATCGCCCCGCCACGGTTGCGCCCTCGTCGGGCATCGCCCGCCAGGTCCTGGCGCTGGAAGATGCCCTGCGCGCGCGGGACAACACTGAGGTGCTGCTGTTCACTGAGGCGCCCCTGGACCACCCGCAACGCCAGACCGCCATATGCCCACCGTGGGCCAGCCCGCTGGATGGCCTGCAACGGCCGCAGGTACGCTTGCGGTTTGAGCGAAAATTTTTGCCCAGATCCTTGCATGAGCAACAGATCGACCTGCACATCGCCACGGCCAATATGGGCTTGCCGCTGTGCCGCAAACCCGCCGGCACCCGTTATGTCCTGGTGCTGCATGACCTGTTTCAGCTGACTCAGCGTAACTTCCATCGCTCCAGGCTCAAGGCCCTGGCCTATCGCTTGATCGACGGTGCCTCGATTGCCTGGTCGGTGTGGCAGGCTGACCGGGTGTGGTGCCCTTCGCAGTTTTCCTGCAACGAAGCCGCCCGCGTATTCCCCTGGGCCCGGGCCAAGTTCCGGGTGTTGAGCAACCTGGTGCCCGAATTGAATGCAGCGCCAGAACCGCTGCCAGACAAACTGCCGGCGCGTTACTGGTTGGTGGTGGGCACACGGGAGCCGCGCAAGAACATGGCATTTTTCCTGCGCCAATGGCAGGCCTGCCGTACGGCGAACCCTGAGGTGCCGGACCTGGTACTGGTGGGCCACGCCAGCGATGTACCGTCCGCCCTTGGCGAACTGCCGGGCCTGCACTGGTGCAGCGGTTTATCCGACGGCCAACTGCAAGCCCTTTACCGTCATACCGACTGCCTATGGCAGCCGTCTTATGCCGAGGGCTTTGGCCTGCCGGTGGTGGAAGCCTTGAGTGTGGGCACGCCGGTGGCGGTGGCACGCGGTTCCGCACTGGATGAAGTCGCGCCGCCCGGCGCCCCGCGCTTCGACCCACGCGTTGCCAGGCAATTGCAGAACGTCATGCAGCAAATGGCAACCGCAGGCAACACGGCAGACGCCGAAACGCAGCGCGCCTGGGCCCGGCAATTTGCCGAACCGGCCTATCGCTCGCGCCTGGATACTTTGCTCAAGGAATTGGACCGCTAATGCTGCCAGGAAAATTCATCAGCCTGCTCCTGGGCCTGGTCTTCGGCATTTTGCTGTTGGCCCTGTCGCCGATCAAGACCTTGCTGGTCGTGGCCGGCGCGGGTGTGGCCTTGACCCTGATCCGCTTTCCCCTGTGGGGCTTGCTGATTTTCGCGGTGTTGGCCACCAGCATTCCCTACACCACGTTGGAACTGGGGATCCGCACCACCATCAGCGAAGCGGTGTTGGGGCTGACCTGGGTCGGGGTGTTCTGGCAATCGTTTATCGGCAAGACCCGCGGCTTGATCCTGTGGCGTCCGACCGAGCGCGCGCTGATGTGGCTGATGCTGTTCAGCACTATTCCGTTTATCTGGGGCATGGTCATCATCCATGCCGAAGGCAACGGGCCGGTGAACTGGGTACGCTGGCTGATGAACCTGTCGTTGCTGTTTATCGTGCCGTTGCTGCTGCGCACCGACGCCGACCGCGACAAGGTGGTGGTCGCCCTGCTGCTGGGCAACCTGGCGATGCTGTTGCTGTCGATTTTCATGTTTCTGAAGACGCGCAACGCCATGTCGATGATCGAGGTGCTCACCGACCTCAAGTACGCCCACCCGGAAGCGGTGAAGGATATTTTTTCCGCCAACTACACGCGCATGGCCTCGCCCTGGGTGCACCCGAACCTGACGGGTGGCGTGCTGGTGCTGTTTATCCCCCTGGCGCTGTTCTACGGCTGGACCCGCAGCGGCTGGCGCCGGGCGCTGGGCCTGGCGGTGGCGGTGCTGGGGTGCGCCGGCCTGCTGCTGAGTATTTCCCGTGGCGCCATCGTGGCCCTGGCGCTGGTGCTGATCTGGCTGACCTATAAGCGCGTGCCTAACAGCGGGCGCATCATCGGTATCGGCGTGGCGTTTGGGGTTGCGCTGGTGATGTTCTATCCGCCGTTGCAGGAGCGCTTGCTGACCATCTTCTCGTCCACCAATGCCAGTACCGAAATCCGCTTCGACGAGTACGCAAGATTCCCCGAGGCCATGTCGACATATCCCCTGGGGATCGGCTTCAAGATAGACCCACCCGTACCCGGCACCAACCTGCTGGGCATCTCTAACCTGTGGCTGAACTTCATCTACAAGGTCGGCATTCCTGGGATGCTGTTGTTTATCACCGTCACTGTGTTGTGGTGGCGGGAAGTGCGGCCCCTGGGCCAGGTGCGCAAGGTCACCGCCGACAACGCCCTGTGGCTGGGGTGTATCTGCGGCGTGATGGCAGCGCTGTTGACGGGGATTTTCGACCACTATTTCAGCTTCACCTTTGTACTGATCGCGCTGTTCTGGCTGTTGATGGGCATGAGCCTGCAACAGGTGCGTCTGCGCCCCTCCATTACCGCCCCTGTTGCTGCTATTGCGCCAAAGGATAACCAACCATGAAGCACCGGATGATTCACTCCACCGATTTGCGCGACCGCCTCCCCACACTGGCCGCTGAAATAGGCGTGAGCCTGCCGGACCTGGAAGAGGCGCTGGACTGGTGCCTGGCCAACGACGTGGTGTTTGAAGAGGGCGAAGGCGACAACAAGCGCTTCTGGATAAACTCCATCGACCTGGAACCCGCCCTTGAGCACCCGGTGGCCCGCCTTTTGTTCCGTCGTATGAAACAGGACCTGCCGGGCAAGCTACTTCCGCGCTATGGCAAAAACTGGGCAACTATCAAGGATCGCTGGCGCAACGCCTGGGACATGGCCTACAACATTTTGATCAACAAGATCCCCAGCCACCATGTGCGCATTGCCTGGCTGCGCCTGGGCGGCGCGAAGATCGGCAAGGGCACAAGCTTGTGGCGTAACACCGAAGTGTTGGGCATCCACAACTTGAGAGTCGGTGACGATACGGTGATCGCCTGGCATTGCCAGGTGGACGCCCGCGCCGGGCTGGTGATCGGCAACCACGTGGCGATCGCCTCCCACGTGCTGATCATCGCCGGCAGTCATGACTTGCAGGCTCCGGAGTTCTGGTCGATTTCCGGGCCGATCTACATCGACGACTATGTGTGGATCGGCAGCCGGGCGTTGATCGGCTACGGCACGCACCTGGGGCATGGCTCGGTGATCAGCGCCAATACCGTGGTGGCCAAGGCTGTGGCCCCCTACAAAATCATTGGCGGTTCCGGGGCCAAAATCATGGGCGAACGCTGCCATGATCTGAACTATAAGGTGGGTGGCAAGGGCCTGTTCACCCTGTTCCACTGATGTTCGGCAGCACGCTCTGGCTGACCGTCGCGACCCTCGCCGGGCTGGTCGCCGGTTTTGCCCGCGAATGGCTGCTGGTGGCGGCCTGGGGCGCGGGCAGTCGCAGCGACGGGTTTCTGGTGGCGGTGTTTTTGCCCGAAGCGTTGCGCATGACCCTGGCCGCCGGCTTGCTTGCGGCGGCTGCCCTGCCCCTTTATCAACAACGCGACCCACAACGCCAGCAAGCCTGGCTGGCCAGTCTTTCCCCACGCCTGCTGGGCGTGGGCCTGGCCCTGTTTGCCGTACTGGCGCTGGGCGCGCCGCTGTGGGTGCGCCTGATCGGCCCCGGCCTGGACGCCGAGGCCCATGCCGAAGCCGCCGCTAACTTGCGTTGGCTTGCGGCCTGTGCGCCGGGCCTGGTGATGCATGGGTTGTTCAGTATTCCCTTGCAGGCACGCCAACGTTTTGTGCTGCCGGGCCTGGGCTCTTTACTGTTCAATCTGCCACCGGTGCTGTACCTGTTTATCCGTGGCAGCGCAAGCGACAGCGGCGAACTGGCCATGAGCTTTTTTGCCGGCAGTGTGTTGATGTGCCTGCCGCTGCTGGCGCCGGTCTGGTCTTTCGGCTGGCGGCCATGGCAAGTCACTGGCGACAAGCTGGCGGGCCGCGAACTGTTGGGGCGCATCGGGCCATTGTTGGCCAGCAATGTCGCCAGCCAGGGACTGGCGCTGCTCGAACGCTTGATCGCCAGTTATCTGGGAGAAGGTGCCGTCACGTGGGTCAACCTTGCCCGCAAGTTGATCAACCTGCCATTGATCGCCCTGATGAGCCTCAACCAGGTGCTGCTGGGCATGATGAGCGGCGAACAAGGCCAACAGCGCCTGGCCCTGCTGCGTCGCGGCCTGGATGCTGCGACCCTGCTCAGCCTGCCGGCCGCCCTCGGACTGATCGGCGCCAGCCCGGTGCTGATTCATCTGCTGATGCCCACCCAAAGCGCCGACGGCCCACTGCCGGCGCTGCTGGCCTGGTTCGCGACGCCACTGGTGTTCGGCGCCTGGAACGCCATGCTCGCCCGCTATGCCTATGCCAGCGGCGACACGCGCCTGCCCTTGCGCTGCGAATTGCTGGGCAGCGGGGTCAACGCTTTGCTGTTGGTGCTGCTGCCGTACTTTCTGGGTTTACCGGGTATCGCCTTGGCGGCATTGGGCGGGGTTATCGTCACCAACCTGCTGCTGATGCAACGCCAGCAATTGCTTGGCCAACTGGGCTGGCCGCTGCAATGGGGGCTGAGTGCGGTATTACTGGGTTTTGCAGCCGTCATCTTGCATCCACTGCAAAACGATGGCTGGCAACTGGGCTTGAGTACCGTGACGGCAGCCCTGGTATTGGGAGGGTTGGCTGGGTGGTTCAAGCCGTGGAAACAGTGAACTGGAACCACCACCGCAACGGCCTGCGCAGGAGCTGGTAAGCCAGCTCCTGCACGGACTCAGTCATCCAGCTGTTGAGGCGCAGCCGGCTTGGCTGCCTTACCCGCTTTGGTAGCGTTCTTGCCAGGCGCAGGCGCAGGTTCTGGCACAACCGGAGCAGCTGCTTCTTTCTCGGCCATCGGCATCTGGTCGATGGTGCTGAAGAACACCTTCAGGTCGAGGGGATCCGGCGGTACGGTCTTCTCCAGTTTCTTCTCGCCATCCTTGCCGATCAGGATCACCTTTGTACCGCTGCCGGCGCCGAGCTTGAGGGCACGGATCAGCGCGTTGGTTTCAGGTGGCGTGAGCTTCTTGTTGTCCTTGGGGTCCTTGGCGAATTTTTCGCCTTCAGCACCGATGCTGCCGAACTTCACGGTGTAGAACACCATGCTGCGCTCTTCAAAGGACTGCTTGGTAGCAGGCTCATCCAATTGTTTCTTGAGGGTCGCCAAAGTGTCGTTGCCGGAATCGAGCTCCACCACCACCAGCGGCCGAGCCTTGCCCAAGTCCTGCTTGAGCGGGTTGATATCATCAGCGGCCAACAGCGGCCCCGTAAAAGCCATCAAGGTAGCCAGGGTCAGCGACCGGATGAGCATGCGCACCTCCTTTGAATTCCATGCAGGGTTCTTGAGTTTCATGTCTGCGACAGTCAATTTCAAGGATGATTCCTACACCTCGTTAAGAAGCGTAGGTCAGTAAGCCTGCCACGCAAGGGCTCGAATGGGGTTATCAGTCATTGTTTCTTCAGATTGCGGAACCATTACGAGGCGTTCTATTGCGGCCAATGCCGCGCAAATACCGGCGCCACCACCGGGTCTGCATCCACTCGCGCCAGCGTTTGGGCAAAGCCTGGCGCGAGGTTGTTCAACACCTCCCGCGCCGCGTCCCAACGCGACACCGCGGCCGCCATAATGCCCAGCGCGTTCGGCACATTGCCGGGGCCGAACAGCTGGTCGGCAAACTGCTCGGCAAACACCACCCAGGCCTGGTGCAGGTAACGGCGCGTGCCGCTGATCAATTGCGCCTGTGCGGCGTCATCCACATTACCGAGCCAGCGTTGCGGGTAGTCGATGATGCCGACCGCCGAATAGCAATTGGCGGCGATGTATACCAGCCCGCGCAGGATCTGCGCACGGTTGCCGGCGAGCAGCTCGGAGGCGGGAAACTCCAGGCCCAGGTGGATCAGGATCGCGGCGCTTTCGGTCAGCACCTGGCCCTCGGGCGTCACCAACGTGGGAATTTGTTTGAGTGGGTTGATGCGGGCCAGGGCGTCGCTGCCTTCGCCGTCTTCCCAAGAGCTGGCGTCGATGCGCCGCCATGCCACCGCGCAACGCTGCAGGGCGATTTCGATCATGCAGGAGCCGGATTCGTCGATGCCGTAGAGCGTGTACATGGGGGTTGTCTCCTTATCGCTGCAGTTTGGCCTGCAAGCTGGCCTTCACCTGCAGCCATTCCGAATCGATGATGCTGAACCGCACCGAATTGCGCTTGCGCCCATCGGGCATGATGCGCTCGTGGCGCACAATGCCCTCTTGCACGGCGCCAAGGCGCAGGATCGCGGCACGGGATTTTTCGTTGAGTTCATCGGTAGTGAACTGCACCCGCACACAGTCGAGCACTTCAAAAGCGTAGGTCAGCAGCAAGAGCTTGGCTTCGGTGTTGATGCCGGTTTTTTGCGTGGACTCGGCCAGCCAGGTGTGACCGATTTCCAGCTTGCGATTGGCCCGATCGACCTTCCAGAACCGCGTGCTGCCCACCACCTGGCCAGTGCCTGCGCGCACCAGGGTGAAGGGGATCACGCTGCCCGCGTCGCGGCCGGCCAAGGCCGTGTCGATGTAGGTGTCGATGGTGTCCGGACCTGGCACGTTGGTGACCTTGAGGTTCCACAATTGGCCGTCGGCGGCCGCTTCAAGCAAGGCGGTTTTGTGTTCGCGTTGCAGGGGCTGGAGTTCGACCGTGCTGCCGGTCAACGTGATCTGAGTCATGGAAGCTGCGCCGTCTGAGAGTGGTCGTCAGCGGCCAAGAGTGCAGGCTCGCCCCACGTACAGGCAAGCGTTTTAAAACAAGCCCATTTGCCCGCCGACCAGCGTGCCGAAATCATCATTTACGAACGGCAGGATCGCATCGGCCACCGGCTGCAATTGCCGGGTGACGTAGTGGTCGTAGTCGATCGGCGCCTGGCGTACTTCCAGCGGCTGCGGGCCGTTGACCGTGATCACATAGCTGATCCAGCCGCCGCGCTGATACTGGCGCGGGCGCCCCAGACGGTCGTTATATTCATCCGCCAGGCGTGCGGCGCGCACATGCGGCGGCACGTTGCGCTCGTAATCGTCGAGTGGGCGGCGCAGGCGTTTGCGGTAGATCAGCAAGTCGTCGAGTTCGCCGCTCAAGGTACGCCGCACATAGTCGCGAACGTAGTCTTGATACGGCTGGCGATGGAAGATGCGCTGATAGAGTTCCTGCTGGAATTGCCGGGCCAGCGGCGACCAGTCGCTGCGCACGGTTTCCAGGCCTTTGTAGACCATTTCTTCGCTGCCGTCGGCGCGTACAACCAAGCCGGCGTAGCGCTTTTTGCTGCCCTCCTCAGCGCCGCGGATGGTCGGCATGAGGAAGCGGCTGAAGTGGGTTTCGTATTGCAGTTCCAGGGCGCTTTGCAGGCCGAATTCGTTGTGCAGATGCGCGCGCCACCACTCGTTGACGTGCTGCACCAGTTCCCGACCGATGCGGCTGGCGTCCTCCGCAGCATGCGCGCTGCCGAGCCAGACGAAGGTGGAGTCGGTGTCGCCGTAGATCACGTCATAACCCTTGGCTTCGACCAGCTCGCGGGTCTGGCGCATGATCTGGTGCCCACGCATCGTGATCGAGGACGCCAGCCGCGTGTCGAAGAAGCGGCAACCGCTGGAGCCAAGCACGCCGTAAAACGCGTTCATGATGATTTTAAGGGCTTGGGACAACGGCGCGTTGTGTTCACGCTTGGCCACTTCGCGGCCTTCGGAAACCCGCGCGACAATCGAGGGCAGGCAATGCCGGGTGCGGGAAAAACGCGCACCGCGAAAGCCCTCTACCGATTCGCTGTCCTCGGGATGTTTGAGGCCTTCGATCAGGCCCACCGGGTCGATGAGAAAACTGCGGATGATCGACGGATAAAGGCTTTTGTAGTCCAGCACCAGCACCGATTCATAGAGGCCGGGACGCGAGTCCATCACGAACCCGCCGGGGCTGGCCTGGGGCGGTTTGTCGCCCAGGTTTGGCGCGACGAAGCCCTGGCGGTGCATCAGCGGCATATACAGGTGCGTAAACGCCGCCACGGAGCCGCCATTACGGTCGGCCGGCAGCCCGGTGACGCTGGCGCGTTCGAGCAGGAACTTGAGCAGTTCGGTCTTGGCGAAAATCCGCGTGACCAGCTCGCAGTCCTTGAGGTTGTAGCGCGCCAATGCGGGCTTGTCCTCGGCGAACATGCGGTTGATTTCGTCCATGCGCTGGTACGGCGTGGAGATGTCCTTGCCTTCGCCGAGCAGGGTTTGCGCGACGTTTTCCAGGCTGAAGGATTCGAAACTCCAGGTGGCCGAACGCAAGGCTTCGATGCCATCGATGATCAGCCGCCCGGCGGCAGCGGCGAAGTAGTGGTTGCGGCTGCCATGTTCACGCCAGGCCATCGCCTCGCCGCCACGCCCGAGCAACAGCGGCACGTTGAGGCGCTGGGCATGTTCGTGGAGCACGCGCAGGTCGAACTGCACCAGGTTCCAGCCGATGATGGCATCGGGGTCGTGGGTAGCCAGCCATTGGTTGAGGCACTCGAGCAGTTGGGCGCGGGTATCGCAGTAGTCGAGTTTGAAGTCCACCGCATCGGCTTTGTTTGGCGGGCCGAGCATGTACACCTGGCGCTCGCCGCAGCCTTCCAGGGCAATGGAATACAGGTCGCCTTGGGCGGTGGTCTCGATGTCCAGGGACACCAGTTTGAGCGGCGGGCGGTAGTCCGGCGCGGGTTTCATCTGCGCCTCAAGCAAGGTGCCGCTGGCATCCGGTGTGCCGCCAAACCACACGGGCGCGGTGATGAAGCGTTCCATCATGTAACGCTCGGGCGGGCGCACGTCGGCTTCGTAGACGTCGACACCGGCGGCGCGCAGGCGCTTTTCCAGGTCCATCAACTGGCGGTGCTGGCGGGTGTAGAGACCAAGGACAGGGCGATGATGGAAGTCGCACAATTGCAACGGGCGCAGTTCAATCTCGCGCTCGCCCTTGAGTAGCCAGTCGAGCGGCTTGCGATGGGCTTGCGGAATAAACATCACCGAGGTTTGCACGGGTAGGCGCACGCACCGTGGGCCTTGGTCGGTGGCCAGCCAGAAACTCACCTCCGTGCCCGCCGCCGTGTCGCGCCAATGCCGGGTCAGGACAAAACCCTGCTGTAAATCCACCGTACCGCACCTCAGGAATCGCTTTCAGGGCGTGATTCTACTCGGCATCCGGGCAAACGCGATGGGCGATGGCATTTACCTTTGCGTTTGTACTCAGCGCACGGTCTATCACCCTTGCCCAGGCGCCCGAAGAAGCGTGCGCCGCACGCACCTTTGCCGCCGCTGGTCGGCAGCTCGCGCCTGCGCGGACGACGATTTCACAAACTGGTTGCGAAACATTAATGACAATTACTATCATTCGCACCGGAGTCGTATCCGCGCAGTGAGGAAGCGCAACGTTGTTGCCCTTTTCCTCACATTGACGGTTCGCCGTCCGGATCGACCATGCCCACCTGCAACCAAATTTCTGTGCCGTTTCGCCCTGCCCTGCTTGCCCTTTGCTGCTCACTGAGCCTTGCCGCTCACGCGGCAGCCCCAGAAACTAACAACCGTCCAGACGGCAACACACTGGAATTGGGTGCAACCAACATCAGCGCCGACGCACCTGCACCGAATGCATTGCCGCCGGTTTACGCTGGCGGCCAGGTCGCGCGCGGCGGTCAGCTAGGCGTGCTGGGCAACCAGGACATCATGGACGCGCCGTTCAGCATGTCCTCCTACACCGAGAAGTTGATCCGCGAGCAGCATGCGCAAACCGTCGGCGATGTGTTGCTCAATGACTCGTCCGTGCGCCAGGCATCGGGCTATGCGAACCAGGCTCAAGCCTTTGTGATTCGTGGCCTGCCGCTCAACGGCGACGATATTTCGTTCAACGGTTTGTACGGCATCCTGCCGCGCCAGATCATGTCCACCGACGCCCTGGAACGGGTTGAAGTGTTCAAAGGCCCCAACGCGTTTATCAACGGCGTCACACCCAGCGGCTCCGGCATCGGCGGCGGCGTTAACCTGCAACCCAAGCGCGCTGATGATGTGCCTTTGCGCCGTTTGAGCACCGACATCAGCAGTGACGGCCGGGTGGGTGAACACCTGGACATCGGCCAGCGCTTCGGCGAAGACAACCGTTTTGGCGCGCGGGTGAATATTTCCCAGCGCGAAGGCGACACCGCCATCGACGACGAAAGCCAGCGTTCGAAGCTGTTTTCGGTCGGCCTGGACTATCGCGGCGATGCCCTGCGGGTGTCAGGCGACTTTGTTTATCAGAAGCAGCAGGTCAATGGCGGACGCAACACGGTGTTGCTTGGCAGCGGGCTGACCCATATCCCGAATGCGCCGTCGGCCGACACCAACTACGCGCCGAACTGGGGCACCACCAGCCTGGAAGACACCTTCGGCATGTTGCGCGGCGAGTATGACCTCAACGATAACTGGACCGCCTACATCGCCGGGGGCGCCAAGCACACCAACGAGCTGGGCCGCTATTCGTCGGTGACCCTGAGGGACACACTAGGCAATGCCACAGTCAGCGGCTCGAACATTGCGCATCAGGAAGACAACACCAGCCTGATGGCCGGCCTGAACGGCAAGTTCAAGACCGGTGCTGTCAGCCACAAATTGAACCTCGGCTTGACCGGCATCTGGACCCAGACCCGCAACGCCTTTGACTTTGCCTCCGGCAGCCAGCCGACCAATATTTACAGCCCGGCCGATGTGACCGCTCCAGCCAAAGGCGGCTTCACCTCCGGCAGCGACCTGAACGACCCCGGCATCACCGCCAAGACCTTCGCCCGCAGCGCGGCGGTGTCGGACACCTTCGGCTTTATGGATGACCGTTTGCTGTTCACCGCCGGCCTGCGCCGCCAGGAGCTGGTGGTTCAGGGCTACGCCTACGGCACCGGCACACGCACCGCCAACTACGCCAAGGGCATCACCACGCCGGTGTATGGCCTGGTGTTCAAGCCATGGGAGCATGTGTCTCTCTACGCCAACCACATCGAAGGCCTGGCGTCAGGGCCGACGGCTCCCTCCACCTTCAGCAGCGCCATCGTAACCAACGCCAACCAGACCTTTGCACCCGCGCGTTCGAAACAGACCGAGGCTGGCGTCAAGCTCGACATGGGCACCTACGGCGCAACGCTGGGTGTGTACCGAATCGAACAGCCGACCCAGGGTTTTTCCCAACTGAATGCGGACGGCACCGCGACCTTTGTCTTCGAAGGCGAGCAAGTCAACAAAGGTGTAGAGCTGAACGTCTTCGGCGAACCTGTCAGCGGCTTGCGCCTGCTGGGCGGCGCGACCATCATCCACACCGAAGTCAACGGCACGGCAAACGGCGCCAACGACGGCAACCGCGCCATTGGCGTGCCGTCCTTCCAACTTAATGCCGGCGTGGATTGGGATGTGCCGGGTCTGCAAGGCGTGAGCGTCAACGGCCGTATGCTGCGTACCGGCGGCCAGTACGCCGATGCGGCGAACAACCTCAGCCTGCCGGCATGGAATCGCTTCGATGTGGGCGCCCGCTACAACTTCAAGGTGGCCCAGCGTGATGTGAGCCTGGGTGCCACGGTGGAGAACGTGGCGAATACCAAATACTGGGAATCGGCGCTGGGCGGTTATCTGACCCAAGGTGATCCGCGGGTCGCCAAGTTCTCGGCGACGGTGGATTTCTAAACGCGTTGTAACCACATGAGTCAGCGGATTTGCGCATCGCTGGCTCAGGCGCGGTGGGCCTGGTTCAGATAATTTTCGATGTTACCCATTTGCTCGTCCCAGCCTCGGGAATTCATCCTGAAGGCTTTTTGGCGACGGGGTTCGGGCACTGCGTCAAAACCGGATTCGACCACCCGCAGCAGGATGCCCGGCGCGCGGTCTTCGAGGGTGAACTCTACCAGGGTCGGAGTTTCGTGGTCGTAGTCGACGCCCTTCTCGACAGCGTAAGGGTGCCATCTGAATGAGAACAGGGTTTGGGGCAGGATGCGCACGATTTCCGCCTTCCACACCACATGTTCATAGCCTGGGTAGGTGATCGGCGCCTCGATGTTTTTTCCAGCGGTAAAGGTTTTACCCTTGAGGGCGATGCCAAACCACTCGCCAAATTGCTCGGCTTTGGTGAGCGCTTCCCAGATCTGCTTGCGCGGTACGTTGAGCAGGACTTTTCGTTCGATGCGATCTAACACGTGCATAAGTCACCTCCTCCATTGAAAGTAGGCGACAACAAACAATGCGCAACCTCAGGTTGTAAGCAATGATGATTGTCCCCGTCCTTAATCAGGCAATACGTGTATGACTGACCCGCTGAATGGAAGTTGCTTCTGCAAAGCCGTGCGCTATCAAATCGACAGCTTGGACATGCCCATCAGCCACTGCCATTGCGACAGTTGCCGCAAGGTGCACGCAGCCGCATTCGTGGCCACCGCCGGAGTGATGCGCGAGCACTTTCGCTGGATGCAGGGTGAGGCGCTGCTGTCGTCGTTTGAATCTTCACCGGGCAAGCTCAGGCATTTCTGTTCGCGCTGCGGGTCACACCTGATGGCTGAGCGTGGGCATCAGCCCCATGTGATTGTGCGGGTGGCGACACTGGATGATGACCCTGGCGTGCGGCCCACCTCGCACATCTGGACGGCCCATGATGTGCCCTGGCTTGCTTACGCAGGCGTAGAGCACTGGGATGAGTGGAAGGTTTGACTAGACGTGCGGGTCACCGGGCGCCTTGGCCGGCGTCGCATATTGCGGCTTGAGATGGCCTTCCTGGTCAAGCAGCCAGGCGTCCATGATCTGCCGCACCACCGGGCCCGCCACGCGGCCACCGGCCTCGCCGTTTTCGATCATCACCGAGATCACGATTTTCGGATGTTCGGCCGGCGCAAAACCGACGAACAAGGCGTTGTCGCGATGCCGTTCCAGCGTCTTGTTGCGGTCATAGCGCTCACCCTGCTTGATCGCCACCACCTGCGCAGTACCACTCTTGCCAGCGATCCGGTACTGAGCACCGGCCGCTGCTGCACGGGCGATACCGCGAGGGTCATGCATCACCAGCTGCATGCCGTGGTTGACCTGCTCCCAATCACGCGGATCCTTGAGCACTACGTTAGGCATTGGGTTCTCGTCCACCGGCGGCACGCCATTGATGGTCTTGGCCAAGTGCGGACGGTTCCACACACCTTTGTTGGCGATCAACGCGGTGGCCTGGGCCAACTGCAATGGCGTGACCTGCATATAGCCCTGGCCAATGCCGAGGATCACGGTTTCGCCCGGGAACCAGGGCTGGCGACGGGTTGCACGCTTCCAGGCCTGGGAAGGCATCAGGCCAGCTGATTCTTCGAACATGTCGAGAGAGACTTTCTGACCGAGGCCGAACTCGGCCAGGTAGTCGTGCAGGCGATCAATACCCAGCTTGTGGGCCAAGTCGTAAAAGTAGGTGTCGTTGGAGCGCATGATCGCCGCATCCATGTCCACCCAGCCGTCACCGCTGTGGTTCCAGTTGCGGTATTTGTGGTCAAAATCGGGCAGTTGGTAATAACCGGGGTCGAACACTCGGGTTTGCGCGGTCACCACACCACTGTCGAGACCGGCGATGGCCACTTCCGGCTTGATGGTCGAGCCAGGCGCGTAAAGCCCGCGTAGCACGCGGTTAAACAGCGGTCGGTCGATGGAGTCGTGCAGCGCGGCATATTCCTTGAAACTGATGCCGGTGACGAACAGATTCGGGTCAAAGCTCGGCTTACTCACCATGGCCAGCACTTCGCCGGTCTGCGGGTCGAGGGCCACCACCGAACCACGGCGATCGCCCAAGGCCTCTTCCGCGGCTTCCTGGAGCTTGACGTCGAGGCTCAGCACGATGTTTTTGCCGGGGATCGGGTCGGTATGCTTGAGCACGCGCAACACGCGGCCCTGGGCATTGGTCTCGACCTCTTCATAGCCGACATGGCCGTGCAGCTCGGACTCGTAGAAACGCTCGATACCGGTCTTGCCGATGGACTGGGTACCGCGGTATTCCACCGAGTCGAGGGCCTTGGATTCTTTCTCGTTGATTCGGCCAACGTAGCCAATCGAGTGGGCAAAATGCGCGCCCAACGGGTAATGCCGCACGAACTGAGGTTCAACATCGACGCCCGGCAAGCGGAACTCGTTAACGGCCAGCAAGGCAATCTGCTCTTCGGTCAATTCGTAGAACAGCGTTACCGGCACAAAAGGATGGCGGGCTTGTTTCAATGCCTTGTCGAATACTGCTCGGTCTTCCGCGGGTAAGTGCAACAGGCTGACGATAGCGTCCAGCTCGCCCTTGAGGTCGGTGGTGCGCTCGCGAGTGATGGTCAGGTTGTAGCTGGGACGGTTGTCGGCCAGCACCACGCCGTTGCGGTCATAAATCAGCCCGCGCGTCGGCGTGATCGGCAGTACGTGGACCCGGTTGTTCTCGGAAATCGTCGAGTGATAGTCGTACTGCACCACCTGCAGGAAATACATGCGCCCGACCAGGGCGCAGGTAATACCAATCACCAAGAGTGCGCAGGCGAGCAAGCGCTTGTTGACCAGGCGGTTTTCTTTTTCGTGATCCTTGATCGGTATCGGTTCAGGCATTTCTACAGCATCTCGTTGAAGAAGTTCGACGCCGCGTCCTGCGGTTGAAAGATCAATCCTTGTGAAAATGTGCTGCACCATACCAAAAATGCAGAAACACTTTGCATCGATTTCCCCAACGGCATGCTGTTTTGTCAGACACGGACCGATTTGGGCTGCAAAAGGCCTTAATCACGCAAGTGCGATCAATCACATGACCTTCCAGCTTTGTGCAGGGCGCGTGTGAGAATGGCGATCGGGATGATGCCGATTGAGCTGATCAAGGCGTAGAGGTTTTGAAGTTGGCGCTTTTCGAGCGCCCAAAACAAAACCCCTGATTGCGTTAGCAATCAGGGGTTTCGGAATTTAATCTTGACGATGACCTACTCTCACATGGGGAAACCCCACACTACCATCGGCGATGCATCGTTTCACTACTGAGTT
>NZ_WKDV01000035.1:0-77483 GCF_021605825.1 Pseudomonas sp. PA-6-3C | reverse complement strand
GGGGTAAACCGGCAGGGATGCCGGTTTAGCCGCGCTGGGCCAAGGATGGCCCATCGCGGCGGCCCCCCAAATCACTGTCGGATTGCGGGCATGCCGAGCCACAGCGAGGCACCGAGTGTTGGGGCGAAGACCTTTTGCTTACTTTTGGGTCTTTCCAAAAGTGAGCCGCCGTAAGGGCGGAACCCTAAGTGGCCGTTACCGCAGCAACGGATATGTACACAACAGCATCTAAGTCACCGACCCCGCCGACTGACCCACCGCAATCTCAAGCATACACACTCGGATTAACCAGATTGTCCGGCCGCTCCCCAGCCAGCGCCGACAGCAAATTTTCCACCGCGCAAGCGGCCATAGCCTCCCGCGTCTCGTGGGTCGCCGAACCGATATGCGGTGTAGCCACTACATTGTTCAAACGCAACAACGGCGAGTCATGACTCAAGGGCTCGCGCTCAAACACATCCAACCCCGCCGCCCGAATCGTGCGTTGTTGCAGCGCCTCAACCAGCGCCGCCTCATCCACCACCTTGCCACGCGAGATATTGATAAAAATCGTCTCCGGCCCCATCAACGCAAACTCACGCGCGCCAATCAGCTTTTCGGTTTCAGCCGTGAGTGGCAAGGTCAGGCACACAAAGTCAGCCTGCTGCAACAACTCCGGCAAGCTACGAAACTGCGCCCCAAAGCGCTCCTCTACCCGCGGTTTTGGCGAATGACTGTGGTAAATCACCGGCATACCAAAACCGAAATGCCCACGCTGAGCCAGGGCTTCGCCGATGCGCCCCATGCCGATAATGCCCAGGGTCTTGCCATGCACATCGGTGCCAAAATGCGCCGGGCCGATGTTCTTGCTCCACTGCCCGGCACGCACCATATCGGCCAGCTCGACCACCCGGCGAGCGGTGGCCAGGATCAGCGCGAATCCGGTATCCGCCGTGGTTTCGGTAAGCACATCCGGCGTGTTGCTGAGCAGGATGCCGCGTTGGGTCAGGTAGTCGATGTCGTAGTTGTCGACACCCACCGACACACTGGCCACCGCTTCGAGCTTGGGCGCCAGGTCGAGCAGCCTGGCATCCAGGCGCAGGCTGGCACCCAACAAACCATGGGCACCAGGCAAGGCGTCACGCAGCCGGGCGAGGCCGGGTTCGTCGAGGGCGTCAATCAGGGTCACGTCGACGTGTTCGTGCAGGCGAGCCATTAATGGCGCGGAGAGTTTTTTGTACAGGACCACAGACTTTTTCATGAGGTTTTTACCTTCAACTCCAGGGTTGGCACCGGCACGCGATCACTGGCGCCGGGCTTGAGGAAAATCGTCAGCACCACGGCAAACATCAGCGCACCGCTCATCAGCAAGTACGAGGCGCCGGGTGAGCCGGTGCTGCTATTGAGGTAACCGACCAGGTACGAACCGCCGAACGAACCGAGCGCGCCCATGCTGTTGATCAGCGCCATGGCGCCGCCAGCGACGTTGGCCGGGAGGATTTCCGGGACGATGGCAAAGAACGGACCATAGGGCGCATACATGCAGGCCCCGGCGATGACCAGCAGGGTGTAGGACCACCAGAAGTGCTCAGCGCCCAGCGCGTAGGACGCGTAGAACGCGATAGAGGCGATCAGCAGCGGCGGCCACACAAAACGTTTACGTTTTTGCAGCTTGTCCGAGCCCCACGACACCGCCAGCATGCCGATCACCGCTGCGAGGTACGGCAGCGCCGAGAGCCAACCGGCTTCGACCATGTCCATCTGCAAGCCGGCCTTGAGGATCGACGGCAGCCACAATACGAAGCCATACACGCCGATGCTCCAGCAAAAAAACTGCAGCGCCAGGATGATCACCTTGGGCGAACGAAAGGCTTCGGCGTAGTTCTTCACCGCCTTGATCCCGACCTGTTCGGCGGCCAGGGCGCTTTGCAGGTCTTGTTTATGCTGCTCGCTCAGCCACTTGGCGTCGGCGGGTTTTTCATCCGCCAGCTTCCACCAGATAAACGCCCAGATCACCGCCGGCAGGCCTTCGATGATAAACATCCAGCGCCAGCTGAAGTGCTGCACCAGATAGCCCGAGACCACCGACATCCACATCATGGTGACCGGGTTGCCGAGGATCAGGAAGGTGTTGGCCCGTGAGCGTTCGGCACGGGTAAACCAGTGGCACAGGTACACCAGCATCGCCGGCATCACCGCCGCTTCGACCACGCCGAGCATGAAGCGAATGGCGATCAGCATATAGGCGTTGGAGACCACGCCGGTCAGTGTGGCCAGGCTGCCCCACAGAATCAGGCTGACGAAAATCAGCTTTTTAACGCTGCGTTTTTGCGCGTAGATCGCACCTGGCACCTGGAAGAAAAAGTAGCCAAGAAAAAACAGCGCGCCCAGCAACGACGACATGCCGGGGGTGATCATCAGGTCTTCGGCCATGCCGGAGGCCGCGGCGAAGCCGTAGTTGGCGCGATCCAGGTACGCCAGGCTGTAGGTGATGAACACGATAGGCATGATGTACCACCAGCGACGGGTGGCGAGTTTCACAGTTTCCATGGGGTTGCTCCTGAGCTTGTTGTAGTTGTGGCAACAGGGAGTGGGTCATGCAACAGATCGGGTGGGTAATTCAGCACGGTTGGGCAAACCTTCCATATCACCCCGGCTTTGCACGGCGCGGCTGCCGATCCAGTTGCCGCGCTGTACCGCCTCGGGGAAGCTCAGGTTTTCGAGCAGGGCGCTGATCATGCCGACGGCAAAACCGTCACCGGCGCCCACGGTATCCACCACGGTTTCCACCGGGACGGCGGCGACAAAACCTTGGTCCATGTGGGTGCGGTAGTAGGCGCCGTCCGCGCCCAGTTTGATCGCCACGGCTTCGGCGCCCTGGTCAAGGTAGAACGCGGCGATGTCGGCCGGGTCGTCGAAACCGGTGAGCAAGCGGCCTTCGCCCAGGCCCGGCAAGACCCAGTCGGCGAGGGCGGCGAGGGCGTTGATTTCGCGGACCATCTGCGCTTGGTTGGCCCACAACGACGGGCGCAGGTTCGGGTCGAACGACACGCTGCGCCCGGCCTTGCGCATCTGCGTCATCAGTTCCACGGACAGCTCGCGGGTGGCCTCGGACAAGGCGGGCGGGATGCCGGTGGCATGCAGGTGGCGCGCTTGCAGCAAGGCGGGGCTGATCGCGGCAATCGACAAGTGGCTGGCCGCCGAGCCTTTACGGAAGTACTCCACCTGCGGGTCGGCGCCGGCTTCTTCGCGGGACTTGAATTGAAAGCCGGTCGGGTGCAGCGGGTCGACCGTCACATGCCGACAATCCAGGCCCTCTTTTTTAAGCGTGTCGACCACAAAACGCCCCAGGGAATCGTCGCCGACACGGCTCAGCCACGTCACATTGAAACCCAGACGCGACAGGCCGATCGCGACATTGCTGTCGGCCCCGGCAATGCGCTTGTGAAACTGCGCCACCTGGGCCAGGTCGCCGGTCTGTTCGGCGACAAACATCGCCATGGTTTCACCAAACGAAAGGATATCGATCTCAGACATGGGCATTCTCCGCGCGGGGCTGGCCAAGGAGGGCGAGGGCGGCGACCTGCTGTGCGGTGACGGCAACCAGGTCATCGCCTTGCAACGGGAATTCCACGGCCCGGGTAATACCTTGAGTCATATGTTTGAGCAGTTGTTCCCACAGATGCAGGTCGGTGGCGCCGGGCGGCAAGGCCACCAGCTTGCCGTCCTGGCGACGCGCCACGGCCTTGCAGTGCAGGTAATCCACATGGCGGCCCAACAGCCGCGCGGCAGTGAGCGCGGATTGGTCCTGCCACTGCCAGTTGCCGATGTCGAAGGTCATTTTCACCGGCAAGCCCAGGCGTTCCACCTCAGTGAAGAAGCGTTGCATTGGCTCGATGCGCCCACCGTGCAGGGTCTGGTCGTTCTCCACCAGGAGTTTGACCGGGTGGCGGTTGAGCAGGGCGTGCAGGCTTTGCAGGTCGTTGGTGTCGGTGAAATAACCGAGGGAAACCTTCAGCCAGCGCGAGCCAAACGCTTGGGCGCGGTCCAGGGTTGCACTGAGTTCAGCGTTCGGCTGGGCGCGCCCGGCCACCCACAGCTCCAGCGGTGAAGAGAACACCGATTCCAGGCCGTGTTCGGCAGCGGCCTGGGCGAGGGTGGCGGGTTGTTCGCGGGTCAACAGTTCTTCGCGCCACTCGATGCGCTGGGCGCCGGCAGCCACCAACAGTTCGACAAACCCTAATTGGCCCTGCTGGCGTACCAGATCGGCGCCGTAGCTGGAAAGGCTGATGGAGACGGGGTATTTATGCATTGTTATGTACCTCTGAAACCGGTTTCATTTTTATACGAAAAACCAATGTGGGAGCTGGCTTGCCTGCGATGGCGGTGTGTCAGGCGACTACGGCTTCGCCTGACAGACCGCCATCGCAGGCAAGCCAGCTCCCACAAGGGATTGGGTGGAGCCACGGACGATCAGTTCGGGCAAAAAATCCAGGGTACGCGGTGGTGCGTCATCGCCGCGCAAGCGTTTAAGCAGGCAGTCAAAGGCGCTGGCGCCAATCGCGTCGGTGGGTTGGGCGAGGGCGGTGATGCCGTTGCCCACCAGCGGGTACCAGTCGAGGTCATCCAGGGCGATCAGGCCAACATCATCAAACAGCGTGCAGCCCAGCGTTTTGAGTGCGTGGGTGCAGGCCAGCGCAGCCACACCATTGGCGCAGAACAACGCCTTGGGACCTGGCTTGGCAAGAAAGCTGTGCAGGCGGTTTTCCAGCGTGCCATCGAGTTCCAGCACGGCGCCGGTCAACCCTGGGCGTGCCGCAATCTCGGCATTGAAACTCGCCTGACGCTCCAGACGTGAACTGGTGCCATCGGCCTTTTCGCTCACCAGCAACAGGTCGCGATAACCCTGCTGTGCCAGGTGCTGCACGGCAACACGCACCGCCGCAGGGTTATCCAGGCCGACCATATCGCTGTGCAACGGCTCGACCTTGCGGTCCACCAGCACCAGGGGCATTTCGCGCTGCAACTCCAGCAGTTGGTCAAGGTGGTGGCCAAGGGTGTTCACGATCAACCCTTCGATGTTGTACGAACGCAGCGCCGCCAGGTGCTGGCGCTCTTGCTCGTCATCGCGGTCGGTGTTGCACACCACCAGGCTGTAGCCATGCTGGCGGCAGGCGGTTTCGACGCCGTGCATCACGGCAATGGAGTAGGGGTTGCGGATATCGGCCACCAGCATGCCGATCAGGCGCGTGCGGCCGCGTTTCAACCCGCGTGCCATCTGGTTGGGGCGGTAGCCGAGTTCGCTGATCGCTTGCTCGATACGCAAGGCAATGGCGTCGGAGAGCAGGGCGCGGTCCTCGCCGATAAAGCGCGACACGCTGGCTTTGGACACGCCGGCGCGTTCGGCGACGTCGAGCATGGTCACGCGGCTGCGCTGGGCGGCGGAAAAAGGAGTCACGGTGGCAGGCCTTTCTTATTGGAGGTGGTGACGTTCTGAAACCGGTTTCAGGAGACCTCATTCACGAAACAACGTCAAGTGTCATTCAGCGCGCGGCAAGCGCTCATTCGCGCGTGCAACCGACGAATGGCGGTAAGACCTGTTAGTTCTGACAGTATCGGGAAGTTACTAACGGGTATTCAATCAACGTCACAGCCTTCAATAAAAACCAGTGACCGGCGCAATGTTGCTGTTACGGAGAATGATATGAGCCCCCCCCCAACTAATAGCAATGTTCAAACCAATAGCGCCACAGGTTTGCCCGACGGCACAGTTGTGACCGCCGTGCCTCAAGCCCCCTTGCCAATCGTTGAGGGACGATTGGCGAGTGGTGTGATTCCAAAACGCTTATTGGATGATGATCTTCTCGTATGGATACCCGGCCCATGGATTGAACTGACCCAGCCGGGGAGCACTGATTATATTGTGTTTGTTTGGCATGTCGTCGGGTTAGCGCTGCCTGTTTACGTTGAACCGATACCGGTCGTGGGAGAGTTGTTTCCCGGCGACTTTCCACTGCCGGCGTATATTCCTAGCGGTTTGCTGCTGAATGACGCTGTCGTCAATCTTTCTTATCGCATACACAATGACCAACCCGACGCACCGGTGGCCAATTTCTCGCCCCCAGTCAGGATTATTATCGACCGCAGTGCGCCGGGTAAAGGCGAGGTGCTTAAGGCGCCGGTGTTTTCAAGTGCAGTTATTACTAATCCTGATCTGGATAATAATTTGACACTGGATGTCGTGGTGCCGGGCGATTATAAGGTTCGCGCCACGCTTGACGAAATATTTCTGTGGTTTATGAGCAGCAATTCAAATCCGACTGGCTTACCGATTCACGTTGAAAAAATAGTTGCTACTACAGGTGCAATTATTTTGAAGGTGCTGGTATCGGAATTTCGCAAGTTTTCAGGTGCGCAAGAATTGTTTGCGGTGTACCGAGTCAAGGATGAGGCGGGTAACATTAGTCAACTTTCCTTGCCCGGAAGTGTCTTGCTGAGTCTAACGCCACTGCCCGGCAATTTGCCCGTGCCTACGGTGCCTGCGTTTGATTTTGATCAACTCATCAAACGTGACGATGCGCGTAATATCGTCTCGTTTGGCATCAGCAGCTACACCAATTTTATACCTGGGGATCTCTGTATCCCTGAATTGGCGGGTGTTAAACTTCCGCCGATACCTGTCACTTCATTTCCGTTTACCGGAACCTTGACCTGGCAGCAGCTGATTGCCAACGGCTCCGACCTGCAGCGAAAGGACAAGGTGCCGTTCCGCTATTACATTAGACGTGCTTCCGACACGGTGGGCCCTGGGACGCTGTCTCCGCTGAAATTGCTCAATATGGATTTCACGGTATTCGGCCGCGATCACAATCAGGCGCCAGCGTTACTTAACCCAATGTTGGACTTGGCCAATCTCTATGGCGCGGTGTCCAATACAGCCAATAAACTGGACAGTCGCGACAGTATCGACGCTGTCAGAGTGGAAGCGCGCCTGTCCGGTAACCCGCAAGTCGGTGACATGCTGTTGCTGTACTGGCCGGGGCAGGCAGCGCCGGTGGCAACCTATACCGTCAAGTCGGGTGACACCGCTGGCGCCCTTATCGTTTTTGATAATCGCATTAGCTGGTCGATCATACAGGGCGGTGGTAATACGACTGCCCCCGTGTATTACGTGAGCACTAACGGCGTTAACGAGCAACGATCGGGTAATCAAAGTGTTGTCGTAACCATCACGCCGCCTATAAGTTTTCCAAAGCCCACGTTCCCTCAAAATATAAATCATCCTAATAAAATTATTAGTTGCACACCTGGCTTTGGCCCCGACGGCAAACCAATCCCGCTTCCCTGGGAGGTATTTCAGATGCAGGTGACGCCCGGAGTCGGTATAGCCCCAGGGGATGTATGTACGCTGTCGTTCCAGGGGTACGCTAATTACCCGGATCGCAACCCGATAGCGTCGACAGCCCTTATCCTGAGTCATACGTGGGGCGTCAATCAAGTGTCCCATACTTTTGAAATTACAGATTATCAAAACATAATCAAACCGCTGAGGGACTATGCCGGCGCCTCTGCAAAATATAGTGTTTTTCGAAACCACGGATTAATAGGCGTATCGAAAGTCGGGTATGTACAAGTTGACCTTAAATATCCGACTGGGAAGTATTGTGGGCCGGCCTAGCGTTGGATAAATCCATTCATGAAGATCGAAGTGTAGGTGGCAGTGAGGTAAGTGGCGTGAGGGCTTCAGTATCCAGAGGTCCCTGGTCGTTTGGTTTTATTCGGTAAAAATATAATTGCGGATGGAGAATAGGACATGATCGGTAAAAAAATTACGGTAAAGGCAGATCCCAGCCCTGGAGCAGTTGCTCCCGAAATCCAAGGAGTAGACCCTGTAACAGGGTATATTTCAGCGGCTGACGGGAACAAGCCTGTGGTGTTGGTCATCACTTCCGGCCCAGGTTCAGACGCGGGTGACTGGGCTCTAGTCTATCGAAGAGACGTCATTAATGACTTGCCTGACTCATGGACGTTAGTGGCTCAAGTGCAATTTGTAATCAACGCCCCAGGTGACAAGTTTTCGGCGAGTATTCCTGTCGTTACGAGCTCGGGAATGCAGCTGTCGGGTGATTTTGAAGTACGTTTTGACTTGCACCAGAATGAGGGTGCGGATCCAACTATTCCAGGCTCCGTAGACAGGCCTGGTTCTCTCGGCCAGTCCTCACCCATTTCGACTTATAAAATAGACTTGGATCCACCCTATTTGAGGGGGCAGCCACCTGCGCCGCAATACACGGGGGCCTTCCCGCCGGGCCAGGTTATTAGTCTGGCACAACTGATGCTGTTCAATTTGCCATTCTCTATTCCTGACAACGTAACGACGGGCCTCGGGGCTTGGAAGCCAGGAGATGAGCTGACCTTCTTCTATAACCACGGCACCCCCGTGACAGCCACAGAAGTAGCCCGACAGACTCCACCCCGGCCCATGGCCCAAACCGGCAACATGCTGACAGTGCTCGCCAATGAGATTACGCAAGGGGGGCCGTGCTTCTTTACTTACCAAATCAGGGACTCGCAGGGCAATGCAAGTTTGGTCTCTGCGCCTTCGATTACCTTCACTATCGCGCTGGATCCGGCACCCGAAAATTTACAGCCGATTATCATTCACCAGGCGCCAGACCTCGTTGATGACTTGGTCACTATTGAAGACTTGAAATCAGGCCCAACGGGCGAAATACCGACCTATACGAACGTTGACACTACCAAGGACGAGTATCGGGTTCGATACAACAATGGAGCTTGGAGCCCATGGTCTCGCGTTCTCTCGGTTCCAATCACGTTGGATCAGGCCTTTCTGAGCCCCCTGGCTGTAGCGGACTATGCCAATGCAAAAGGTCCGAAATCGGTCGGTATCGCCTATGAAATACGCAAAAATGGTGACACTGTCCCTGGCCCGACCACGCCGTTCAGAGTGGACTTTAGTGTGACGGGGCCGAGCAATCCTGGAATACCAGGCAGTATCAATACCCGACTGATTCCAGCATCGTTCCGTGGGACCGACGCGGCGGCAGCGAACATAATGGAGTTTGCACAGGCTGGCAAGCCGGTCACCGTTACGGTCGAGTTATGGCGAACCTCTGACCCTGCTGAACTGCCGGCGCCAGGCATGTTTCTTATCCTTGTCAACCCTGACGGTACGTTCATCGCGCCCGCTAAGGAAATAAGCAATGAGATACCTGGAGACTTTGTCACCTGGGACATCGACTGGAGTGTCTTTCAAAAACTGGGCAATGGCAGACATAACATCAGCTATGTCGTATCACCAACGGCAACGCCAACGTCTGCCACTAACCTCAATCGCGCGTTACCTAGAGAGGTTGAAGTGCGGGATGCGGTAACTACACTCCTGCCGGCGGCTAAATATGTCAATGCGACGGGGGGGGCGTTTGGTCAATGGGCCTGCCAAGCGCTAGTAGCACCGGCGCCGACAAACTGGGAAGGCAGGGTAGCTGTGGATCCGGACCCGAGAATGGTGGTTGGTCAGCTACTGACCTTGGTACTGCAGGTGTTCAGACCTCGCACGGGCACACCTCGGCTTTTTGACCAAACGCAAAGTTTCAACGTACTCGTTACCCCTACCATTAGAGATAACGGCCATATCTTCCGGATTCCCTACGCGGGTTTCCTTGAACATGCCCAAGTAGGGCGTGCGGAGGCGACTTACACCGTGCCGCTGAACAACGGCACGCTGGGGCGTGGTACCGCGGGCGTTAACGTACGTACGACGTTGAGTTTCACACGGTGCGATAACGTGGGACCAATCATCGTCCCTTAGAGGCGTCATTGATACGCTGCAGGGTTCCCCTCTCACTCTGAGAGGGGGTTTCCCTGACAGTGCCCTACCGATTGGATGACCCAAAGTGCTGCCTACTTACCAATAGGTTGCAGATTAATCCTACATAAGAGTGAGTGTTTAATACTTACTCTACGTGCCGCACAGGTAAGGCGTCACTTTCAGGAAGTGAGCCGAACCGCTTTTGTAGGCCTTACCAAAAGAGTGATTGACCATGTCGGCACTGAACACGTTCGAACTCAAACCCTTGAGTGCAATGATGAAAGTCCCCACCATTACATTCTGTTTGTTTGCCGCGATGCAGGGGCAAGCTCAGGCGGTTGTGATAGGTAGCGGTGAGCAAAGAACCATTGACGCAACTGAGCAAACAACGGATTGGCAATTGTCGGGCCAATCAGCGTTGACGATGAACCGTGCAACAGCCACCACGATCAACCTTTCAAATTCCACGTTGAACATGAACAGCGGCAGTATGGCGAATAGTGTACATGCTGTGCAGGGCTCCACAGTAAACATGGACGCTGCACGTGTTACTTCGAGCGATTCCCTATACGGCGCCGTGCGGCTGGACAGCAGTAAGGCGGTTATTAATAACAGTACCCTCACCAATACCAGCGGCGTAGGGTTGCAGGCGTTTGGTTTTGTAGGCACTTCGAGCGGCTCGTCCGCTGAGGTCAGCAACTCTACGATCAGTGGCGCTATCGGCGGTGCGGAAGCATTCACCGGCAGTCAGTTACACTTTAAACAAAACTCGCTGGTGCAGGGCACGGGAGTAGGGGCCTTTGGGCTCTCCCTCGCAGGTGCCACGGCGACTGCCACGCAAAGTACTATCATCGGCAATGGTCATGGCGTGTCGTTCACCCGTAATCGGGGGGACCTGACGGATGGCAAACTGGTTTTGGACCAGTCCGTGGTTGAGGGTCGCAGCGGTTCGGCCATCTCGGTCAGGGGCACGCCAAATCGAGTGCCAGTGGTATCTATCGATGTACTCAACGGTTCTACGTTGAAAGGCGGTAATGGCAATCTACTGTCGGTGTCTGGCGGTGCCACGGCAACGATGAATGTGGATAACAGCCGAAACCTGGCCGGTAATGTAATCGCCGATGCCACCAGCACCGTGCATTTGAACCTGCAAAACAACGCCGAGCTGACGGGCCAGTTGCAGAACGTCTCCACCCTGAGCGTAGGCAATGCTTCCAACTGGAACATGACCGGTGACAGCCAGGTGGGCGCACTGAACATGGCCGGTGGTACGGTGACCATGGGCGCGGCGAATGAGTTTTACCAACTGAACCTTCAGACGCTTTCGGGTAACGGCACCTTTGTCATGGGCACCGATTTCGACCAAGGCAAAACCGACTTTATCAATGTCACCGGCGAAGCCACGGGCAACCACAGCCTGGCACTCGCAGCCAGCGGCAGCGAACTGGTCAAAACCCAGGTTGTGCACACCGGCGGCGGTGACGCGGCGTTCTCCCTGGAGGGCGGCCCGGTCGACATGGGTGCCTATGCCTATAACCTGAAACAGGAAGGCAATGACTGGTTTCTGGACACGCAAACCCGTGTGATCAGCCGCAGTGCCCGCGTGGTGACGGCATTGTTCAACACCCCGGTGACCATCATGACCGCCGAAGAGGGCTCATTGCGCCAACGTATGGGTGAGTTGCGTTATTCCCCGAAAAGCACCGGTCTTTGGGTCCGTGGTTTCGGCAGTCAATATGATGTGTCCCAGAGTTCGGGCACCGGCTACTCGCAGAACCTGCGAGGTTTCTCCATCGGTGCTGATACGCCGCTGGGCGACAGCCAATGGAAGGTGGGTGTATTTGGCGGCCACAGTAACTCTGACGTAAACCCGGCTCGCGGCGCTGCCGGTACCGTCAAGAGCTACTTCCTGGGCACCTATGCCACCTGGATGGACGAAGAAAGCGGTTTCTATTTTGATGCCGTGGCCAAAGCCAACCGGTTCCAGAACCAGGCCAAGGCAACACTCAGTGACAACACGTCGACCAAGGGTGGCTACAACAACGTAGGCGGTGGTGTATCGGCTGAACTCGGCCGTCATATCAAGTTCGGTGAGAGTTCCTTTGTTGAACCTTACGGCCGACTGTCGACCATTGTGGTCCAGGGTGGCACGTACAGCCTGAAAAACGGTTTGCAAGTGGACGGTGAGCGCACCCGCTCAAGGACCGCCGAGGCCGGTGCGACCGTTGGTCATGAGTTCCAACTCGATGATGGCACGCTGATCAAGCCTTACCTGCGTGCGGCAATGGTCCACGAGTTTGCCAACAACAATAAGGTCACGGTCAACAACCAGACCTTCAACAATGATTTGTCGGGCTCGCGCACCAAGTACGGTGCCGGTGTGGCGGTGTCGTTTACCCAGGACCTGCAGGCGCATGTCGACCTGGAGACCAGCACCAGTGACAAAATCAAGCAAAAAGCCGCTGTCAATGTTGGCCTGCGTTATGCGTTCTAAATAAACCGGCGCCCTATAAAGCCCTGATCGAAAGATCAGGGCTTTTTTTTTGAACGCAAAAGCGCTTTTCAATAGCCTTTTTCGGTTAGATCAGGATTGCCGCCATACCATCAGGGTTCAACTGAACAGCCCGGCCGCAATATTGATCGAGAAGCCCAGAATCGCCGTATTGAACAGAAACCCAATCAACGACTGGCCCAAAACGACTTTGCGCATTGCGCGTGTAGCAACCCCCACATCCGCGGTTTGCACCGCCACGCCGATGGTGAACGAGAAGTACAGGAAGTCCCAGTAATTGGGGTTACGCAGCCCTTCGGCAAAGCGCAGTGCGGGCTCGTCGCCTTCCCAGGTGTAGAACAGGCGGGCGTAATGCACGCTGAAAATCACCCCGGTCAGCAACCATGAACCAATCACCGTCATGCCGGTAAAACCGTAGTGCAGCAGGCGCGCCGTGCTGTCCAGGTCTTTGCTGCCTACCAGGTTGACTGTGATGGTAGCCAGGCTGGCTATCGCGGCAATGCACACCATGAACAGCACCAGCCCGGCGTTTTCGTCCTCGATCTCGGCGATGCGTTTTACGTCATCGGCACGTGAGCGGCTGGTAAGCCACAGCATCAGCGCCAGGTAGGTCCAGACCCCGGCGTTCCAGCCAATCAGGATTTTGCTGATCAGCGTATCGGCCGGCGCCAGGATGCCCACAGCAAGGCCAAGGACGGCGGCGGATGAGAGGCGAGGGTGGGTGCGGGCGAGGAAGGCCATAGGTGCTCACAACAGGGGAGGTTGTGGGCACCATAGCGCATTCAGTTGTACTTGAGATAAGTGAACCCTGTGGGAGCTGGCTCCCACAGGGATCCGCGGTGCCGATCAGTCAGGCTTGCCGCGTCTGCGCACCAGTTTCATGACCACCACAAAAAACACCGGCACAAACACCACCGCCAGCGTCGCGGTGATCATCCCGCCGATCACGCCTGTACCAATCGCCTGCTGGCTGGCCGAGCTGGCGCCGGTGGCAATCGCCAAGGGCACCACGCCAAGGATAAACGCCAGCGAGGTCATGATGATCGGTCGCAACCTGAGCCGCGCGGCTTTCAGGGTGGCGTCGATCAGATCCTCACCTTGGTCAACCAGGTCCTTGGCAAACTCGATAATCAGAATCGCGTTCTTCGCCGATAACCCGATGATAGTGATCAAACCGACCTTGAAGAACACGTCATTGGGCATGCCACGCAAGCCCACCGCCAATACGGCGCCGAGCACACCTAGCGGCACCACTAGCAACACCGAGGTGGGTATCGACCAGCTTTCATACAGCGCCGCCAGGCACAGGAACACGATCAGCAGCGACAGGCCCAATAACAACGGCGCCTGGGAGCCGGACAAACGTTCCTGCAACGACAACCCGGTCCACTCCTGGCCCAGGCCGGCCGGCAGTTGGCTGACCAGGCGCTGGATTTCTTCCATGGCCTCACCGGTGCTGTGCCCCGGTGCCGCTTCGCCGCTGATGGAGATGGCCGGGTAGCCGTTGTAGCGCGTCAGCTGCGCCGGGCCCTGGGTCCAGCTGGCTTCAACAAAGGATGACAAGGGCACCATCTTGCCGGCGTTATTGCGCACGTTGATCTTCATCAAGTCCGCCACCTGGCTGCGTTGGTCGCCTTCGGCCTGCACCACCACCCGCTGCATGCGGCCCTGGTTGGGGAAGTCGTTGACATAGGCCGAGCCGATGGCCGAGGACAGCACATTGCCCACATCGGCAAACGACACGCCCAGGGCGTTGGCTTGCTTGCGATCCACTTGCAATTGCACTTGCGGTGCTTCAGCCAAGGCGCTTTCGCGCACGTTGGCCAGGATCGGGCTTTTTTCGGCGGCGGCCAGCAACTCGGTACGTGCTTGCATCAACGCGGCATGGCCGACGCCGCCACGGTCCTGCAAACGGAACTCGAAGCCGCTGGAAGTCCCCAGGCCGTCCACCGGCGGCGGCAGGATCGCGTAGGCAATCGCATCCTTGAGCTCGCTGAACGCTTCGTTGGCACGCTCGGCAATTGCCGAGGCCGAATCGTCGCTGCTGCGCTGCGACCAATCCTTGAGCGTGGTAAAGGCCAGCGCCGCGTTCTGCCCGGACCCGGAGAAACTGAAGCCCATGATCATGGTGGTATCGCCCACCCCAGGTTCGCCGGCGTTGTGCGCTTCGATCTGCTCGGCCACCTGCACCGTGCGGTTCTTGCTCGCGCCCGGTGGCAGCTGGATATCGGTGATGGTGTAACCCTGGTCTTCCACCGGCAGGAATGAGGAGGGCAGGCGACTGAACATCCACCCCAGGCCCACCAGCAGCACCAGATAGATCAACAGGTAGCGGCCGCTGCGCTTGAGGGCATAGGCCACCCAGCCTTCATAGCGGTCGGTGAGGCGCTCAAAACGCGTGTTGAACCAGCCGAAGAAACCGCCCTTGGCGTGGTGCTCGCCCTTGGCAATCGGTTTGAGCAAGGTGGCGCACAGCGCCGGCGTCAATGTCAGGGCCAGGAACGCCGAGAACAGGATCGAGGTGGCCATCGACAGCGAAAACTGTTGGTAGATCACACCCACCGAACCCGGCATGAACGCCATCGGCAGGAACACCGCCACCAGCACCAACGTAATCCCGACGATGGCGCCGGTGATCTGGCCCATGGCTTTTTTCGTTGCGTCCTTGGGCGACAGGCCTTCGGTGGCCATGATGCGTTCGACGTTTTCGACCACCACAATCGCATCGTCCACCAGGATGCCGATCGCCAGCACCATGCCGAACATGGTCAGCACGTTGATCGAAAAACCCAGCAACAGCATGGTGGCGAAGGTGCCCATCAGTGCAATCGGCACCACCAGTGTGGGGATCAAGGTGTAGCGCACGTTCTGCAGGAACAGGAACATCACCGCAAACACCAGTGCCATCGCCTCCAGCAAGGTGTAGACCACCTTGGTGATCGATACTTTGACGAACGGCGACGTGTCGTAAGGGATCTTGTACTCCACGTTGGCCGGGAAGTAGCGCGACAGCTCGTCCATCTTTGCCCGCACCAGGGTTGCGGTGTTCAGCGCGTTGGCGCCGGGCGACAGTTGCACACTGACGGCGGTGGACGGTTTGCCATTCAGGCGCGTGGAAAACTGGTATTCCTGGCTGCCGACTTCCACCCGCGCCACATCGCCGATGCGCACGGTGGAACCGTCGGGGTTGGCCTTGAGCACGATGTCGGCAAATTCCGCCGGGGTCGACAACTGGCCCTTGACCAGGATTGCGGCGGTGATTTCCTGGGTCTTGGTGCCTGGCAAATCGCCAATGCTGCCTGCCGAAACCTGAGCGTTTTGCGCGCTGATCGCGGCGTTCACGTCGGCTGGCGTCAGGTTGAAACCGATCAGCTTCTGCGGGTCGATCCAGATGCGCATGGCGCGTTCGGCACCATACAGCTGGGCCTTGCCCACGCCGTCCAGGCGCTTGAGTTCGTTCATCACGTTGCGCGCCAGGTAATCGCTGAGCGCTACGTCGTCGAGCTTGCCGTCGTTGGAGGTCAGGGTCACCAGCAGCAGGAAGCCGGCGGAGACTTTCTCCACTTGCAAACCTTGCTGGGTCACGGCTTGCGGCAAGCGCGGTTCTACCGCTTTAAGACGGTTTTGCACGTCCACCTGGGCCATTTCCGGGTTGGTGCCCGGCTGGAAGGTCGCAGTGATAGTGGCCGAACCCAGGCTGCTCTGGGATTCGAAGTACAGCAAGTGATCGGCGCCGTTAAGCTCCTGCTCGATCAGGCTGACCACGCTTTCATCCAGGGTCTGGGCCGAGGCGCCGGGGTACACCGCGTAGATCTCCACCTTCGGCGGCGCAACGTTGGGGTACTGGGCCACCGGCAACTGCGGGATGGCGAGCGCGCCGGCCAGCAGGATAAACAGGGCCACCACCCAGGCGAAAATCGGGCGGTCAATAAAGAACTGCGGCATGGCGGGTTATTCCTTGACTGGCTGGCCGGAGGCGGGGCTGTCGTCCACCTCGACTTTTTCACCGGGGCGCGCGTGTTGCAGGCCTTCGACGACGATGCGGTCACCGGGCTTGAGGCCGCTGCTGACGATCCAGCGGTCTTCAATCACCGCGCCCAGTTCCACCGGCTGCTGGCTGACGGTCTGCTCGGCGTCCAACAGCAGCACCATCGGGATGCCGGCGCTGTCACGCGTGATGGCACGTTGCGGCACGCTGATACCTTGCTTGTCCACGGCCTGTTCGAGGCGCACACGCACAAAGCTGCCCGGCAACAGGTCGAGGTCCGGGTTGGGGAACTCGCTGCGCAGGATGATCTGCCCGGTGCCCGGGTCGACGCTGATTTCCGCAAACAGCAGCTTGCCCGGCAACGGGTACAGGCTGCCGTTGTCCTGGATCAGCGTGGCCTTGGCCTGGTCCTGGCCGACCTGCTTCAAGCTGCCGGCGCGGAAGGCGCGGCGCAGGTCATTGAGTTCGCGGGTCGACTGGGTGAGGTCGGCGTGGATCGGGTCCAGTTGCTGGATAATCGCCAGCGGCGTGGCCTCGTTCTGGCCGACCAGCGCACCTTCGGTCACCAACGCACGGCCGATGCGCCCGGAAATCGGTGCGGTGACGGTGGCGTAGCCCAGGTTCAACCGGGCGCGCTCGACCGCGGCCTTGTTGGCGGCGACTTCGGCGTTGGTCTGGCGCACGGCGGCGCGGGCGTTGTCGTAGTCCTGGCCGCTGATGGCGTTGCCTTCGACCAACTGGCTGTAGCGCTGCTCCTGCAGGCGCGCCTGGAATGCGTTGGCTTCGGCCTTGCTCAGGTTGGCCTGGGCGCTGTCCAGGTCGGCCTTGAACGGCGCGGGGTCGATGCGAAACAGCACGTCACCCTGTTTTACGTCGTGGCCTTCCTTGAACACCCGCTGCATGACCACGCCGGCGACCCGTGCGCGCACTTCGGCAATGCGCGGCGCGGCGATACGCCCGCTCAATTCGCTGGTGATCGAGAGAGGCTTGGCCTGCAGGGTTTCGATGCGCACTTTGGCCAGTGGCGCCTCTGGCGCTTCATCGGCCGACTGGCCACAGCCACTCAGGGCCAGCGTCAGGGCCAGCAGGCAAAATGGCGCAAACAGATTCTTCGACATGCTCATATCCCAATATTGACTGGCGCATCCTAAAGACACCTGCGCCGTGGTGCTGTGAAGCTGTGTAGGCCGTGTGTGAAGAAGTGTAAGGTGCGGCCCATAGTCGCTTGAGGGCGTATATCCTTTCACAATCCTGCAAACAGCAAAGATCAAATGTGAAAACCGGGCCTGTGTGGGAGCCGGGCTTATGTGGGAGCCGGGCTTGCCCGCGATGCAGGCACCTCGGTCTTTCATAGAGAACGAGGCGATGCTATCGCAGGCAAGCCAGCTCCCACACAAGCCAGCTCCCACAAGGGTCTGTATATCGCCTACAAACTGTATTATTTGGAAACACCATGCCCAACATCCTCCTGGTGGAAGACGACGCCGCACTCTCCGAGCTGATTGCCAGCTACCTGGAACGCAATGGCTACCACGTCAATGTGCTCAGCCGTGGCGACCATGTGCGTGAACGGGCGCGCCTTAACCCGCCGGACCTGGTGATCCTCGACCTGATGCTGCCCGGTCTCGACGGCTTGCAGGTGTGCCGCCTGCTGCGTGCCGACTCGGCGGGCCTGCCGATTCTGATGCTCACCGCCCGCGATGACAGCCACGATCAGGTGCTGGGCCTGGAGATGGGCGCCGACGATTATGTCACCAAGCCTTGCGAGCCACGTGTGCTGCTCGCCCGTGTGCGCACCTTGCTGCGCCGCAGCAGTTTGTCCGAGCCACAGGTGGCCAACGACCAGATCGTCATGGGCAACCTGTGCATCGACCTGTCGGAGCGCACCGTGACCTGGCGTGAACAGGCGGTGGAGCTGTCCAGCGGTGAGTACAACCTGCTGGTGGTGCTGGCCCGGCACGCCGGTGAAGTGCTCAGCCGCGACCAGATCCTGCAACGTTTGCGCGGTATCGAGTTCAACGGCACCGACCGTTCGGTGGACGTGGCCATCTCCAAGCTGCGCCGCAAGTTTGACGACCACGCCGGGGAGGCGCGCAAGATCAAGACCGTATGGGGCAAGGGCTACCTGTTCAGCCGTTCCGAGTGGGAATGCTGATCCATGTTTCGTGTACTGCTGCGCCTCTACCTGGTCACCATCATTACCTTCAGTGCCGCGATATTCCTGATTCCCAAGTTGGTGATCCAGCTGTTTGAACACCGCTACATGGACTACAACATCGAGCAGACCCGTGGCCTGCAAAAGCTTATCGTCAAGCAGTATCTGCGCGCGCCGGTGGAGCATTGGTCGCACGTGACCGAGCAACTGAACCGGGATTTCGCGCCGCTGCAAGTCAAGTTGCTGCTGCGCCAGGACGCCAGCTATACCCCCGAGGAGGAGCAACTGCTGGAGCACGGCAAGCCGGTGATCCGCCTGGGCGAGTGGGGCTGGATGGAAGACATCAGTTCGCCGATCAACCAGCAGTTTGCGGTGAAACTGAGCATCCCCCCGGACCCGCTGGACATGAACCTGCTGTACTGGTCGATGAACGTGCTGATTGGCGCGGCCTTGCTCGCCTGCCTGCTGTTCTGGCTGCGCCCGCACTGGCGTGACCTGGAGCGCCTGAAAAGCACCGCCGCGCAATTGGGCCGGGGCAACCTCAGTGAGCGCACACAGATTCCCGCCAGCTCCAACATCGGCAGCCTGGCGTCGGTGTTCGACACCATGGCCGACGACATCGAAGGCCTGCTCAACCAGCAGCGCGACTTGCTCAACGCCGTGTCCCATGAACTGCGCACGCCGCTGACGCGCCTGGACTTCGGCCTGGCCCTGGCGCTGTCCGAAGACTTGCCCCAGGCCAGCCGCGAGCGCCTGCAAAGCCTGGTGGCGCATATACGCGAGCTGGACGAGCTGGTGCTGGAATTGCTTTCCTACAGCCGCCTGCAAAACCCGGCACAGTTGCCGGAGCGGGTCGACGTGGTGCTCGATGAGTTTATCGACAGCGTGCTGGGCAGCGTCGATGACGAACTGGAAAACCCCGAGATCGTCATCGACGTCGCGCTCGACTGCACCGTGGAGCGTTTCAGCCTCGACCCACGTCTCACGGCCCGGGCATTGCAGAATCTGTTGCGCAATGCCACGCGCTATTGCGACAAGCGCATTCAGGTTGGGGTCAAGGTGTGTGCCGATGGCTGTGAAATATGGGTGGACGATGACGGCATCGGCATTCCCGTGGAACAGCGCGAGCGTATCTTCGAACCCTTCTATCGCCTGGACCGCAGCCGCGACCGCGCCACTGGCGGCTTTGGCCTTGGCCTGGCGATCAGCCGGCGCGCCATGGAAGCCCAGGGCGGCACATTGACGGCCCTGGCCTCGCCCCTGGGCGGGGCACGGTTCAGGGTGTGGTTGCCCAGCGCAAGCTGATCAGAGCACTTTGACCGCGCGGCCGATGGCCTGGATCGGCCCGGTCGGCTTGCCGGTCGGTGAACCGCGAGGGTCTTCCAGGGTCAGCTCGAACAGCTGGTTGGGCGTGAGCGGCGGCAGCTTGTCCAGCGGCACCGAGAGCGTTTGCCCTGGCTTGACCAGCCCCAATGACACCGGAGCCTGCCAGCCATCGCCCTTGGTCCAGAATTGCAGGGCTTTGTCGCTCGGCACCTCCATCACCCCCAACGGAATCAGTTGGATCTGCTGATCATGGCTGGCCTGGATCACCCAGCCGGGTGCCTGGTTCTGTGGTGCAACCAACACCACCACAAACGTCGGATCGGCTACGGGCGGGCGGGTCAACAGCAGGGCCGCCAACACCAGTGTGGTCACCAGGCCTGCGCCGGCCAACCCACGCCAGAGCGCCAGCAGGTTCCACCACGGCACGCCGGCTGGCTGATTTGCCGTGCTGCGCTCGATGCGCCGCCACAGTTGCGCGGACGGCGGCACGGGTTCGGCCAAGGCGGTCAGCGGCAGCAGGCGCTGCTCCCAGGCATCCACCGCCGCACGCAGATCGCTGTCATGCTTCAGGCGTTGCTCGACCTCGGCGCGTTGCTCGGCGGGCAGGGTGCCCAACACATATTCGCTGGCGAGTTCATCCAGTGGGTTGCTCATGCCATGCACTCGCGCAGCGCGACGAGGCTCCGTTTGATCCAGGCTTTGACGGTGCCCAGGGGCGTGTCCAGTTTCCGGGCGATTTCGCTGTGGGAATAACCGTCGACATAGGCGTGAAGGATGCACGTGCGACGGGTCGGGTCGAGTTGTTCCAGGCAGCGGTACACCTGACCTTCTCGGGCGCTGAATTCGAAGCTGTCATTGGGGGCGGCGAGTTGCTCGTGTTCGTCGCTCAATGCCACCTCCCGGTAGTGATTGCGCACGGCATTGAGCGCCAGGTGCCGGGTGATGCTGAACACCCAGCCCCGCGCCGAACCACGGCTTGGGTCGAAACTGCCGGCGCCGCGCCAGACCTTGATAAACGCGTCATGCACGACATCTTCGGCCAGGGCTTTGTCACGCACAATGCGCAACGCCACGCCGAGCAAGCGGCTGCTGTCCTCGGCATAGAGTTGGCGCAAGGCGCGTTGGTCGCCACGGGCACACGCCGCCAGGCAGGTTTCGTAATCAAACAAACACGGCATCCTTAAAGGGCTGAGTCCTGTGGCGAGCGCGCTCGCCACAGGCAGCGTAGCCGAGTTTACTCAGTTGGCTGCCCAGAAAATGTAGTCGGCCTGGTACTTCACCACGGCCTGCTGGCCTTTGTTCGCCGCCGTGCATTCGCTGCTCGGCGCCACGCCGCCTTTAAGGGCGACACGCTGGATGTAACTGACGCCACTCATGGCACCTTTACCTTCGGCCGGGTTGGCCTTGACCAGTTGATAGGGCAGGTTGCCTGCACTCGAAGGCGCTACCGCCAGTTGGGTGCCGGTGATTTTCGAGCCATCCTGGGCCTGCCAGGTGGCGGGCGGGCCGAAGTAGTTGCCCACCGGCTTGCCGCTGCGATCATTCAACACGGCTTTGGGGCCGACAAAGAACCATTCGGTCTGGCCGACGGCGTTGGCTTTGTCGCGGCATTCGTAGGTGATTTCGCCGACCCCGGTGGTTTCCATCGCAATCTTGTGCCCGTCCGGCACCTTGATGCTGTCCGGCAAGCCGGTCTGGGCGAAAGCCGCAGGCGCGACGGTGAGTGCAGCCGCAAGGCAGAACAGTGTTTTAGCGTTCATGGGTAGTGCTCCATTTGAGTAAAACAGCGGGGTGACTGCAAGGACTACACGCGAGGCGCACGATTGGATGCACGGGTTAGAAAATAAACCTTAGAGGGCGCACACTGTGCGCCCGACCCCGAGGAGAACCTCGCAATGACTGGTGTTCACACGTCTGCTCAACAAGGTTTCTCGACCCAGGCCGCCACCTACGCCCAAGGTCGACCGGACTACCCACGCCAACTCACCGGCTGGCTGACCGATACACTGCGTATCAACGCACAGTCGACCGTGATCGACCTGGGGGCCGGCACCGGCAAGTTCACCCGTTTGCTCAGCACCCTGGCGCCCAGCCTGATTGCCGTTGAGCCGGTCGAGGCCATGGGCGCGCAACTGAGCAAACTGTTGCCGGATGTACGCCTGCTCAGCGGCACCGCTGACGCTATCCCTTTGCCGGAGGCCAGCGCCGATGCGCTGGTGTGCGCGCAAGCCTTCCACTGGTTCGCAACCGAGGCCGCACTGGCAGAGATCCACCGCGTGCTCAAGCCTGACGGGCGCCTGGGGCTGGTGTGGAATGTGCGCGATGAGTCGGTGGACTGGGTTGCGGCCATCACCGAAATCATTACGCCCTATGAAGGCGACACGCCGCGTTTTCACACAGGGCATTGGCGCGAGGCCTTCACCGGTGGGTATTTTTCCGCGCCGCAAATGAGCTGTTTTGCCTATCAGCATGTGGGCAGCCCCCAGGAAGTGATCATGGATCGCTTTCTGTCTGTGAGCTTTATCGCGGCGCTACCGGCCGCGCAAAAGGCCACGGTGACCGAGCAATTACGCGGGCTGATCAACACTCACCCGGCGCTGCGCGGGCGTGACACTGTGGCGTTTCCGTATCAGACCCAGGCCTATGTCTGCCATCGTCTGACAGAAAAAGCATAAAGTCAGATCATATTGATATAAGTCGTTATAAGAAAAATCGCTATCCTGCGGCCAGAATTTTATAAGGCCGCGGGTAGTTGTAATGGATGTGGGCAATTTTGGTTTTGTAGTCGCTGGCCTGATCGTTGGTTTTATCGTCGGCATGACCGGTGTCGGCGGCGGGTCCCTGATGACGCCGATCCTGTTGTGGTTCGGCATCAACCCGGCCACCGCCGTGGGCACTGACTTGTTATACGCCGCCATCACCAAATCCGGTGGGGTGCTGGTACACAGCAAAAACCGCAATATCGACTGGACCATCACTGGCTGGCTGACCTTGGGCAGCGTGCCGGCGGTGCTTTTGACGCTGTGGTTCCTGGCCAGCCTGCACACTGATCCCAGCGCGATGAATGCAGTGATCAAGCAGGCGCTGGGCTTTGTGCTGCTGCTGACGGCGCTGGCGATCCTGTTCAAGAAAAGCCTGTTGGCGTTCGCCCAGCGGCATGCGGGCGATGATTACCACATGAGTCCGCGCAACCTCAACGCACTCACAGTCGTCACCGGCGCGATCCTGGGCACCATGGTTGCGTTGACCTCTATCGGCGCGGGTGCCCTCGGGACTGTGGCGTTGTTTATCTTGTATCCGTTCCTGGCCACGCGGCGTCTGGTCGGCACCGAGATCGCCCACGCCGTGCCGCTGACCCTGGTGGCGGGCCTGGGGCATGCCAGCATGGGCAATATGGACTGGCACTTGCTGGGCTTTTTGCTGATGGGGTCGTTGCCGGGGATTTACCTGGGCAGCCACATGACCGGCAAAGTCCCGGACGGCGTGTTGCGACCGTGTCTGGCGATTATGTTGATGACCATCGGGTATAAGCTCGCGTTCTGAGTGGTACACAGGATCGTTCCCACGCTCTGCGTGGGAATGCCACCCCGGACGCTCTGCGTCCCGCTCTTGAAGCCGTGACGCGGAGCGTCACAGGATGCATGCCCACGCAGAGCGTGGGAGCGATCAATTACGCTTTGCCAGGCCCATTCCCGATCTGCCACACAAACGGCGGCTCGGTTCCATTGATCACCCAATCCCCCACGATCCGCGCCTTGTAGATCACCGGGTTATGCGACGACACGGTCCGCGCATTGCGCCAATGGCGATCCAGCGCTTTACCCTGGCGCACATCCGACGCCCCCAGTGCATTGAACAGCTCACTGGTAGCCCGCTGAATCAACTCCGACACCACCACCTGCGCTGTCGCCGATTCAATCTCGGCAGCCACGTTTGCCTCACGCTCAGCCACCTCATCCCCGGCAAATCTTGCCAAGTAAGCCCGTTGCGCCGGCACCGCAGCTTTCAACGCACTGGCCTCGGCGGCATACACCAGCGCGGCCACTTCGCCCACCACTTGCTGAACCTGCGGGTCCTGGCTGACATGTTCGGCATTGCCATGGCTGTAGATGCGTTTGCGGCTGCGCACCTGCTGCGCCACGTCGTTGAGCGCCGCACGGCCAATACCGGCCAGGCTCGCCAGCAGCACCAACTGGTAAAACGCGGTCTGGTATTTGAAGCGGGTGGCGAAGTCGATCACGTTGTCGGCCTCAACCACCGCATCGGTAAACCGTGTAGTGCCGCTGCCCGTGGTGCGTTGGCCGAACCCGTCCCAGTCATCACGTTGCACCACGCCGGGCTGGTGCGTGCGGGTGGCGGCGATCACGTCGGCGCCGGTGTCGCTGCGCTGGGCGTACACGTCGATCCAGTCGGAGAAAATGCTCCCGGTGCTGTAGAACTTTTCGCCGTTGAGCTTCCAGTGATCGCCATCCGGGCTGACCTGAGTGACCACATCGCCGATGGCCACAGTGCCGATTTCGGTCCAGGCGCAACCGACGATATCGCCGTCGACAAACCGCTTGAACCACAGGTCGCGACCCGCGCTGGGTGGCGCGTTCAGGCGGTCTTCGGCAAAGGCGAAGTGCCCGCGCAGCGCCTGGGGCACATTGGAGTCGGCCGCCGCCAGTTCGATCAGCAGCTCAAACAATTGCGGCAGGGACGCGCCGCCACCGCCGTATTCCACCGGCACCCGCACCGCGCCGAACCCTGCGTGTTTGAGCCACTCAATCGGCTCATAGGGCAGGGCGCGCGCTTGTTCACGTGCCACGGCACCTTCGGCGATGCGCTGGAAGATCGGCCGAAAGCGCGCGGCAAGTGTGGGGTAATCGACGCCGATGGACAGCGGGTTGATGACATGTTGCTCGGTCATGGGATACGGCTCCTGGGCAGTGATCAATGGTGAGCTAATTGCACAGTCCGTGCCGGGCGGCGCAGCCCGTATTTACTGGGGATGGATCCAAACTGCTGTTGCCCCAGCAACAGTAAATCGACAAAACAAGGCCATCCGCGACATTCGCCGGCTTGGCAACCACCACGGCGATATGCGCCACGACGCCCATGGGGTGGTGCTTTGATGCTGTCTGGCACGCTTGCTGCTCAAGCCTGGTTACATCCTTTCCAGCGAGGTACTGCCAGATGAGTCAGCAAGCCGTGAAATTTGCCTATTGGGTGCCCAACGTCAGCGGTGGGCTGGTGGTCAGCAAGATTGAACAACGCACGCACTGGGGCATCGACTACAACCGCAAGCTCGCGCAGTTGGCCGAGGCGGCCGGCTTCGAATATGGTCTGACGCAAATTCGTTTCACCGCCGGCTACGGTGCCGACAATCAGCATGAGTCTGTAGCGTTCAGCCATGCGTTGCTGGCGGCGACCACTAGGCTCAAGGTGATCGCCGCGATCCTGCCTGGCCCTTGGCAGCCGGCGCTGGCGGCCAAGCAGCTGGCGACCATCGACCAGCTCACCAATGGGCGCATCGCGGTGAATATCGTCAGTGGCTGGTTCAAGGGCGAATTCCAGGCCATCGGCGAGCCCTGGCTGGAACACGACGAACGTTATCGCCGTTCCGAGGAGTTTATCCGTGCCCTCAAAGGCATCTGGAGCCAGGACGATTTCACCTTCAAGGGCGACTTCTACCGTTTCAACAACTACAGCTTGAAACCCAAGCCGCTCGGCCAGCCGGAAGTGTTCCAGGGCGGCAGCTCACGGGCGGCGCGGGACATGGCGGCACGCGTGTCGGACTGGTACTTCACCAACGGCAACACGCCCGAAGGCATCAAGGCCCAGGTTGACGATCTCCGCATCAAGGCCGCGGCCAACCACCACTCGGTGAAAGTGGGTGTAAACGCGTTTGTGATCGCCCGCGACACCGAAGAAGAAGCCCGCGCCGTGCTCGCCGAAATCATCGACAAGGCCGACCCCGAAGCGGTGAATGCGTTTGGCGATGCGGCCAAACAGGCGGGCAAGGCCTCACCGGAAGGCGAGGGTAACTGGGCCAAGTCCAGCTTTGAAGACCTGGTGCAATACAACGACGGCTTCAAGACCAACTTGATTGGTACGCCGCAGCAGATCGCCGAGCGCATAGTCGCGCTCAAGGCTGTGGGCGTGGACCTGATACTGGCTGGCTTCCTGCATTTTCAGGAAGAGGTCGAATACTTCGGCCAGCGCGTCCTGCCGCTGGTGCGCGAGCTGGAAGCCAAGGCCGGCGTCAAGCAGGTGGCTTAAACAACACGACGGCCGCGCGCAATTTGTTATTGCCAAAACGGCACATGCGCTCGAACTCCCCATGGCTGACCGGCAGATGCTGGCAGTCCAGGGATTGGCGATGCTGGCTGTGGTCCACGTCGGGGTCGTGCAGGTAGACGAACTCTTCATCGCAGTCGGTGACCATCACCCAATGTGGCGACTTGGAACGGGTGAGGCGGTAGCTGCTGATCAGTACCAGCGGCTGCCCGCCGGCCTGCAATACCTGCGGTAAATCCAGCGCGCCGCCGAATACCTGTTCGACGTCGCTGCCGACCAATTCCTCTTCAAACGCCTCATGCACTAAGCGCATCACGTCCTTTTTGTGCTGGTCGCGCACGCCATCCAGAAACAACGGCCCGCGCACATTCACCTGCATACGCACCCGAAAACCCCGGCGCCAGGCCGCCAAAGCCAAGCCTTGCGGGCTGCAGCCGCCATGGCCTGCGGTCATGAACACGGTGGTGGCTTCACGCCAGATCTGCAGTTCTTCGCGCCGCCCGGCCACGCGCCCAGGCAGCAACGCGCCCATGGCCATCAGCAAGCACGCGGCGCCACAGGTGAAGTCGGTGGTCTGCTGGTAATAGGGCACGCTCTGGGGGCGTGCGACCTGGTGCTGGAGGATGCGTTTTTCCAGGCGAATAGCGGCGGTGTGATCTTCGTAATAGTCATTTATCAGCGCAAAGCGGCGATAGCCGTTGCGCTCGTACAGCGCCAGGGCGCCGGGGTTGTCGGTGCGTACTTCCAGGCGCAGATAGGCGCAATCATGTTCCAGGGCGCAGGCCTCGATGCGCGTCAGCAATTGCTTGCCCAAGCCCATGCCGCGCGCACGCTCGGCGATGGCGATGGAGTACAGGCGCGCCAATGAAGTGCCGCGATGGAACAGCACCAGTGCATAACCTTGCAACTGCGCATCATTTTCCGCCACCAGCAACTGGCCATGGGCACGGCTGATCATCCACTGGAAACTGCGCAACGAGAGCCGGTCGGTGGTGAAACAGTGCTGTTCCAGTGCGACCAATTCAGGCACATCAGCAGGGGTTGCAACGCGAAAGGAAAGAGCCATATAACCGCCGTAAAAGTTGCGTAACGAAACGGGACTTCTCTAAAAGATCGTGCTTAATAGAAAAGGTCGAGTTCTCTAAAGCGGATCAAATATTATGTCAGCGGTACAAGGTCATTGGCGTGAAGTATCCGAGCAAAACGTCGCGGCGACAATAACTTCCAGCGGTTATTTTTCGGTCGCAAGCAAAGGTTCCAGCCAAGTGGTGATCATTGTCGAACGCAAGGAAGATTGGGCCTCTTACTTCCCCAGCGAAGACATCGTGACCGCCCAGGAATACCTTGAGCAAACCCGTGAAAGCGAGACGGGCAAGCGTGTGCAGGTGATCAACCTGTGCCGCAGTTACAAGTACCTGGGCCACGGCTACTACTGCTCGTTGTTGGCCGAAGCGCGCGGCCACAAGGTGATTCCGTCGGTACGCACCATCAGTGAACTGACTAAAAAGTCGCTGTATGGCTTGTCACTGGATGACCTGGATAAAACCCTCGATAAAGCCTTGAGTCATCACCTTTACAGCAATACCGAAGGCTTTACCCTGACACTTTATTTTGGTCGAACCAATATAGAGCCGCTGCAAGAATTGGCCCGCCAGTTATTTGAAACCTTCCCGTGCCCGATCTTGTTAGTTGAGTTCCGCAAACACAATGGCTGGCACATCGACGGGGTCAAGTCCGGGGTCTTGCACAAGTTGCGCGATGACCAGGAAGACCAGTTCGCCCACGCCCTCGACAACTTCAGCCGCAAGATCTGGCGCCAGCCGCGCTCACGCCGCTTGGCGCGGTATGACCTGGCGATTCTTCACGACCCGCAGGAGCAACTGCCGCCGTCCAATGCCCGCGCCCTGGAAAACTTCGTGCGGGTCGGCAAAGGGCTGGGCATCGATGTGGAACTGATCGAGCGCAAGGATTACTCACGGCTGGCCGAGTACGACGCCTTGCTGATCCGCGAGACCACCAGTGTCGACAACCACACCTATCGCTTCGCCAAAAAAGCCGAAAGCGAAGGCCTGGTGGTCATGGACGACCCGGCATCGATCCTGCGCTGTACCAACAAGGTCTACCTCACTGACCTGCTCAACAGCCATCAACTGGGCATGCCCGCCACCGAGATTCTCTACAAGGAGCGACCGCAAGATTTCGAAAGGGTCGGCGAGCGCCTGGGTTTCCCGCTGGTGTTGAAGATCCCCGACGGCTGCTTCTCGCGCGGCGTAATCAAGGTGGAAAGCCAGGAAGCCCTGCTCAAGGCCACCGCCGAGTTGTTCGAACATTCGGTGCTGTTGCTGGCCCAGGAGTTTTTTTACACCGAGTACGACTGGCGCATTGGTGTGCTCAACCGCAAGCCGATCTTTGCCTGCCAATACTTCATGTCCAAGGGCCACTGGCAGATTTATAACCACAAGGCTATCGGCCAGGACATCAACGGCGAATGCCGCACCCTGGCGGTTCATGAAGCGCCCAAGGCAGTGGTGGACCTGGCGGTAAAAACCGCCAACCTGATCGGCGACGGCCTCTACGGTGTCGACCTCAAGCAGTCCGGCGACAAAGTGGTGGTGATCGAGGTCAACGACAACCCCAATATGGACGCCGGTATCGAAGATGCCTATTTGCAAGACGACCTGTATGCGCTGGTGCTCGAGGAGTTTGTACGGCGATTGGAGTTGAAACGCCAGGGCCAGGGCTGGTGACGCGCGATGATTCAGCGCTTTGAACTGACCGACGGAAAACTGTGCAAGGCGGACAAGGACGACGCTGCAATCATGCTGTTCAACAACCCGGACGCGGCCGAGCGCGAGTGGTTGCGCGACCATCACAAACTCGACGAGCACGCCCTGGCTTCGGCGCTTGACCCGGATGAAGTCTCACGCATCGAGTTTCACCCCGATAACCTGTTCCTGATCTGGAAACGCCCGGAGAACTACTCGGGCGGCGGCAGCCTGATGTTCGAAGTGGCCTCCTGCGGGCTATTGTTTTCACCCGGCCGCCTGCTGGTGATCGCCACGGATGACACCCCACTCTCCGGGCTCGGCGCGCGTCGGCCGTTGCATACGCCGCTGGATGTGCTGCTTGATCTGCTGCTTAACAACATTCACCACTACCTGGGCCACCTGAAGGTGATCAAGCTGGTGGCGCGGGAGTTGCAGCAACAGTTCAATGCGTCGATGAGCAACCAGCACCTGATGCAGATGTTTAACCTCAGTGAAAGCCTGATCTATTACATCAACGCGCTGCACAGCAATGGCGCGGTGTTGTCGCGGTTGCGCAACCACGCGGAAAAGGAGCATTTCAGCGCCGAGGTGCTGGGGTTGATCGATGACCTGATCATTGAGAACCACCAGTGCTACAAGCAGGCGGAGATCTACTCCAACGTGTTTTCCGGGCTGATCGATGCACGCGGCAACCTGATGAACAACAGCATGAACAACCTGCTGCGCAAGCTGACGTTGATCAACGTGGTGTTTCTGCCGCTCAACCTGATCGCCAGCGTGGGCGGCATGTCGGAGTTCAGCATGATGACGGCGGGCACGCCGTGGTGGGTGTCATACCCGCTGTTGATGGTGGCGATGGGCGTTGGGGCGGGGTTGATGGTGTTCGGGCTCAAGCGCATCGCAGGCGGCGCCAGCCGCGCGTGAACACATTGCAGTTTGTGGGAACTGACAGGTAAGGTGGCCAAACTCCTTCGTGGCGAGCGGGCTTGCCCCGCGTTGGGCTGCGAAGCGGCCCCAAACCAGGCGCTGAGTTCTTTCAGGAAACATCCCTGTGCCATTACTGGGGCTGCTGCGCAACCCAACGCGGGGCAAGCCCGCTCGCCACAACAGCGCTCCTGTGCAAGCGGTGTGTCAGTGACACACAGTCGATGCTATCGCAGGCAAGCCAGCTCCCACAGGTTTACGGTTGCAGCGTCAGCACTTCAAAGCCGTCCGCCGTCACCGCCACGGTATGTTCCCACTGCGCCGACAGGCTGTTGTCCTTGGTCACCACCGTCCAGCCATCCTTGAGGTCGCGCACCTTGGCGCTGCCCTGGTTGAGCATCGGCTCGATGGTAAACACCATGCCTTCGCGCAGTTCCAGCCCGGTGCCGGGGCGGCCGAAGTGCAGCACTTGGGGTTCCTCGTGCATCTGCCGGCCGATGCCGTGGCCGCAATACTCACGCACCACGCTGTAGCCGTTGGCTTGCGCATGGCTCTGGATCGCATGGCCGATATCGCCCAGGCGTGCGCCGGGGCGGACCTGGCGAATGCCGGCCCACATGGCTTCGAAGGTCTGTTCCACCAGGCGCCGGGCCTTGGGCGCCACGCTGCCAATCATGTACATCTTGCTGGAGTCAGCGATAAAACCGCCTTTTTCCAGGGTGATGTCGATGTTGATGATGTCGCCGTCTTTCAACACATCCTTGGCACTGGGCATGCCATGACACACCACTTCGTTGATCGAGGTGTTGATGCAAAAGGGGTAGTCGTATTGCCCAAGACTCGCCGGCCGGGCTTTGAGCTCGTTGCGGATGAAGGCTTCGACGGCGCTGTCCAGCTCCAGGGTCGAACGTCCGGCGGCGACAAAGCCGTCGAGCATGCTGAATACCTGGGCCAGCAGGCGTCCGGATTCGCGCATCACGGCCAGTTGTGCGGGTGTCTTGATCATCAGCCGCGCCCTCGGATCAGGTCGGGTTTGTCCAGCAACAGCTTGTTGATCAGCTCGTTGTAGGGCAGGTGCGGGTTGAGTTCGGCCAACAGGCCGATCTTGATCCAGAACTCGGCCTGGGCATTGATGGAGCGGTCCATGGCGGCGCTGGCCAGGCGAAGCTGTTCGTGCAGTTGGTCGGTTATCTTGACGATGCCCATGGGTTTCACTGTGTTAGATGGATATACAAAGCGTATACGTTTCGTATATCGCTCGTAAACCCCAACCCGCTAAATGGCCACAGGCCATTGACTTGCCCAGCCACCGCCGGTTAATTTCGGCGCATGACCTTTCCAGCCTTGCGCCGCCAGCCGAGCATTATTATTACCGCCATTCCTCATTTGGCGGGATAGCACACGGCTGCACCCAAACCCGCCCTAGAGGCGGGTTTTGTTTTTCCGACTCCTGGGCAGCACACTAACACCAGGAGACGCCCATGAGTACCCACCGCGCCGCGCAAACCGCCAATACCGGGCTGCTTGAGCACTACGTGAAAAAGATCCTCGCCGCCCCGGTTTACGACGTGGCAGTGCGCACGCCCTTGCAATCGGCGACTGCGTTGTCGGCGCTATTGGGCAACCAAGTGCTGCTCAAGCGGGAAGATTTGCAGCCGACGTTTTCCTTCAAGATCCGTGGCGCCTACAACAAGCTGGTGCAACTCGGCGATGAGCAGAAAGCCCGTGGGGTGGTGACCGCCTCGGCGGGTAATCATGCGCAGGGCGTGGCATTGGCGGCGCGGGAACTGGGCATCAAGGCCCGCATCGTCATGCCGTGCAGCACGCCGGAATTGAAGGTGCTGGGCGTGCGCTCCCGTGGCGCCGAGGCGGTATTGCATGGCGAAAGCTTTCCGTTTGCCCTGGCCCATGCGTTGCAATTGGCCGAGGCGTCGGGTTGCACCTTTGTTTCGCCGTTCGATGACCCCGATGTGATCGCCGGCCAAGGCACGGTGGCCATGGAAATACTGCGCCAGCAGCAAGGCCCGCTGCACGCGATCTTCGTGCCGGTGGGCGGCGGCGGCCTGATCGCCGGGATTGCCGCCTATGTCAAATACCTGCGGCCCGAGGTGCGCATTGTCGGCGTCGAACCCGAGGGTTCCAGTTGCCTGCTGGCAGCCTTGCGCGCCGGTGAGCGGGTGGTGCTGCCCAGTGTCGACGGGTTTGCCGATGGCACCGCGGTGGCGCAGATCGGCGCCTATGGCTTTGAGATCTGCCGCGATTGGGTCGATGAAGTGATCACCGTCAGCAATGACGAACTGTGCAGCGCCATCAAGTTGATCTACGACGATACGCGCTCCATCACTGAGCCTTCAGGCGCACTGGCGGTGGCGGGCGTTCGCAAGTACGTCAGCCAAAACGGCGTGCGCGGGCAGACCTTGGTGGCAGTGAACTCAGGGGCCAATATCAACTTTGATAGTTTGCGACATGTTGCGGAGAGAGTAGCGGCGCAAAGTGTAACTTAGTGCATAAACGTTTAATCGACGCAGTTCGACGAGGATGCTGGCTACACGAACCGGCTTATATAACGCGCCGTTGTGCTTATGAGGAAAAGTTACAACAGCAACGGACTTTGCCGAGTAGGCTTATTGACTATAAACGTCTGCCAAGGTCGGTAAGACGTGGTGGGCCTGCGCCTGCCGGACACACAAAAATCTGTTGGCAGTCTCAAAAAAGGAGAGGTTGGCCATGCTTTCGGAACTAGAGCTACGCAGCATTATTGAAGGAAGTTTCCTGCCCAAGCGGTGTGAATGTACCAAAGCCGAAGACGCCTCGTTGACGATCAAGGTGTATGACGACCGCGACCGTGACCGGGTGGATTTGGAAGTCAAAGGTATCAACGCGGAAAAACTCGACAGCAGTCGAGCCATTTGCAACCTGATCAGCGGGTTGCGCGAAGACCTCAAGCACACTCAAGCGCCTGCTCAGCAAAGAGTGGCGGGGCGCGGCTACTAGTCAGCCAAGTGTTTGAGAGTGATTCACCGACGACCTGTGGGCCTGGTAAACGCCAGGCCCAATGCGGTGTGTTTCAATTCTGAAAATCGCAGGCTTCGGACATTTTTCGGTAGCCCACATCTTCGATCTTCCCGGCTTTGTCCACGAACTTGATATCGGCGTTGATCACCTTGCACACGTCGGTGTCTTCCTCGTGCATGGCGATCACTTTGTCGACGTTCAAGGGCATGCCGTATTGATACTGCACAGGCTTGGCGGCGGTGTCGGCCTGGGCCATCCCCGACACTGCGGCAAGGGCCAAGGTGGCGGTGAATAACAAGGTACGCAGTTTCATGGTGGTGCTCCGCAAGTGAGTTCAATTTCACTCTCGGCTTGCGGGATTAACCATCGATTAATTTTGCCTTGGCTGACAAAACCTTCATGAAACCCAGGCTTCAGCCCAACTGCTGGCGATATGGCAGGTCCGGCCCGGTCTTGCTGCAGGTCAACGCGGCGGCGCGGATCGCGAAGCCCAGCATGCTGTCGATCTGCGCGCGTGTCAGCTGTTGCAGGCCGTCAATGGAATCCAACTGCTGCTCGGTCAACCAGGCGATCAACGCGGCCTGGAAGGTGTCGCCGGCGCCCACCGTATCGGCCATCACCACCTTGACCGCAGGTTGCGACCAACTGCCGTGCTGGCGGCTGAACACGCTGGCGCCATCGCCGCCACGGGTGAGGAACACCAATTGGCAACGGTGCTGCAACCAGCCTTGCAGCACGCTCTCGGGTGACTGGTCGGGGTAGAGCAGGTGCAGGTCTTCATCGCTGACTTTAATCAGGTCGGCATGCTTGACCAACTCGGCCACGCGCTCACGCCACAGCTGGATATCCGGTTGCGGGTTGAGCCGCACATTGGGGTCCAGGCTGATCAGGCGCTTGCCGCTTTCGCGCTTGACCAGGCTCAGCAGGGTGTCGCCGATCGGCTGCACCACCAGCGAAAACGAGCCGATATGCACGCCACGAATCTCATCGCCCAAGGTCGGCAGATGCTCAAGCGTCAATTGCCGATCGGCGCAGCCTTCGCCGCGAAAGCTGTATTGCGGTGAGCCGTTGGCGCCCACGGCAACCATCGCCAGGGTGGTTGGCGCGGCAAACTCAAGCAGAAACCGCTGGCTGACGCCTTCGTCCTTGAGCACTTGCACCAAGCGCTGGCCGAGGAAGTCGTTGGACACGCCACCCAACAGCGCGGACTCAATGCCCAGGCGGCGCAAACCCACGGCCACGTTGAACGGCGAACCACCGGCAATGGCTTTGTAATTGACCCTGGAAGCCTGCCCGCTGGCATCCTCCTCGCTGAAAAAATCGAACAGCGCTTCGCCACACACCAGATACATAGTCGTTCGCTCTTAAAGGGTTGCCACGAGTTGCTGATAGCGCTCGTAAGCCTGTTGATAGGCACTGACATTGGCCGCCACCGGCAGCGTGCGGCTGCTTGGGTCGACACTCACACATTTGTCGCACAGGCTGGCCAGGGTGTCGCCGGACTGGCTCCACGCCGCCTGGATCGCCGCGCCCAGGGCAGCGGCTTCGCTTTGTTCGGTACACACCACTTCGGTGTTCATGATATCGGCGACCATCTGCCGCCACACCGGGCTTTTCGAGCCGCCGCCGATCAGGCGGATGCTATGGCTTTGCAGGCCGGTCTGGCGCAGCAGGTCGAGGCCGTAGCGCAGGCCGAAGGTGGTGCCCTCGACCACCGCGCGACACAGGTTGGCGCGGGTCAGGTTGGTCATGGTCAGCCCGTGGAGGCTGCCGGTGGCGTGGGGCAGGGCGGGCACGCGTTCGCCATTGAGGAACGGCAGCATGCTCACGCCATCGGCGCCAATCGGCGCTTGCGCAACCAGGCTGTTGAAGGTCGCAAGGTCAAGCTCGAACAGCTCGCGAATCACCCCGGTGGCGTTGGTCAGGTTCATGGTGCAGATCAACGGCAGCCAGCCGCCGCTGGACGAACAGAAGGTCGCGACCGAGGCTTGCGGGCTGACATTCGGCTGGTCGGCAAATGCGTAGACGGTGCCGGACGAACCCAGGCTCATGGTGATCACGCCGGGGGCGATATTGCCGGTGCCGATGGCGCCCATCATGTTGTCGCCGCCGCCGCTGGACACCTTGGCATTGGGGTTGATCCCCAGGCGTTCGGCGATGGCCGGCAAGATGCTGCCGACAGCTTGATCCGCCGCAATCAACGCGGGCAGGGCTTTTTCCAGGTGCCCGCTCGGGTCGATGTGCGTAAGCAGCGCCACGTCCCACTCGCGGCTGCGCACGTTGAAGTAGCCGGTGCCCGACGCATCGCCGTATTCCGCCACGGCGCGGCCGGTGAGCCAGTAGTTGAGGTAGTCGTGGGGCAGCAGGATATGCGCGATGCGTGCGAACACGTCCGGGTGTTGTTCGCGGGTCCACAGCAGTTTCGACACGGTATAGCCCGGCGCAATCGCCACGCCGAGGCGTTCCAGCGAGCCGCTTTCGCCGCCCAGGTACGCCAGCAGGCGGTCGTTCTCCGGGGCGGTTTCGGTGTCGCACCAGAGTTTGGCCGGGCGTAGCACCTCACCGTGCTCGTCCAGTAGCACCAGCCCGTGCTGCTGGCCGGAGACGCCGATGCCGAGAATGTCCTGGCCGTCCACGCCAGCCTGTTGCAGGGCGCGGTGAGTGGCTTCGGTAAAGGCATCCAGCCATTCCTGGGTGTGCTGTTCGCGACGGCCATTGGCACCGCTGATCAGCGTATGCGCGGCGGCGCCCAGGCCCAGGACCTTGCCGCTGGACGCGTCGAGGACGATGGCTTTGGTGCCCTGGGTGCCGCAATCGATGCCGAGGTACAGGTTTTGCTGGGTCATGAAGGAGTGCTCAGCAGTATTATTCTTGGATTGATAGCCCGATTAAATGTGGACGCTGGTCTGTGTGGGAGCTGGCTTGCCTGCGATGCCAGCACCTCGGTCTATCAGTCAAACCCAGGTGATGCTATCGCAGGCAAGCCAGCTCCCACACAAGCCAGCTCCCACATTTTTAATCGGGTGTTTTCAGCAGTTGCTGCAGTGTTGCGGTGACGCCGTTGTCGCGCAAGCTGACAAAGCACCGCTCAAACGCTGCCACAAACTCAGCCGAGTTGGGAATAGCCTTGCCAAAAATCTCTTCCACACCCAGCAGGCGTTGGCTGATCAGCGCATCGTCACTCACCAGCCCTTGGCAGAACTCGGCGCGTGGGTCGGGGATCTTGTAAGTCACGCCGTTTTCATCAACGCCTTTGAGGTACAACGCCCAGGCGGCGACAACCAACGCCGCGCGCTCAGTCTCACGCCCATCGGCAATCAAGCGATTGATGGTCGGTACGGTGAACTTGGGAAACTTCGACGAGCCATCGGAACATACACGCTCCAACTGGTCGGCAATCGCCTGGTTGGAAAAACGATCCACCAGCGTCTGCTTGTACTGGGTCAAATCGATGCCCGGCACCGGCGCCAGGTTTGGCGTGACGTCCAGGTCCATGTAGGCACGCATATAGGCCACAAACACCGGGTCATTCATGGTGTCGTGCACAAACCGATAACCCTTGAGAAAACCCAGGTAGGTAAGGGCCAGGTGGCTGCCATTGAGCAGGCCGATCTTCATCTCTTCGTAAGGCGTGACGTCATCGGTGAACTGCACACCGACGGTTTCCCACGCCGGGCGGCCGTTAACGAATTTGTCTTCCAGCACCCATTGCACGAACGGCTCGCACACCACTGGCCAGGCGTCGTCGATGCCGTGCTCATCGTGCAGTTGCAGGCGGTGGGCGGTGCTGGTCATCGGCGTGATGCGGTCGACCATGGCATTCGGGAAGCTCACGTTGGCCTTGATCCAGTCATGCAGCTCGGCGTTGTGCAGGGCGGCAAATGCCAGCAGGGCCTTGCGTGTGACGGCGCCGTTGTGCGGCAGGTTATCGCAGGACATCACGGTAAACGCCGGGGTCCCGGCGGTGCGGCGTTGGGTCAGTGCGGCGCAGATAAACCCGAACACGGTTTTCGGTGCATTAGGGTGCGCCAGGTCGTGCTGGATCTGCGGCAGGTGCGCCATGAACTCGCCGTTACTGTCATCGATGCAGTAGCCGCCTTCGGTGATGGTCAGCGAGACAATCCGAATCTCAGGGCTGGCCAGCTTGTCGATCAGCGCCTGGGCGCCGTCTTCGGCCAGCAGCATGTCGCTGATGGCGCCGATCACGCGCACTTCGGTGTCGTCGGTGTCGCCCAGTTCATACAGGGTGAACAGGTAATCCTGGCCGGCCAGGTCGTCGCGGGCCTTGCGGTCCTCGCTGCGCAGGCCGACGCCGCAGATGCTCCAGTCCAGGCCAACGCCGGTATTCATCAGCGCATCGGTGTAATACGCCTGATGCGCACGGTGGAAACCGCCGACGCCGATATGCGCGATGCCCTGGGAGGTGCTCGCAATGGCGTAGGCCGGAATTTTTACTTGCGGCGCCAATTGGGTGAGGTTCTGTTTATTCAGTTTCATCACAAGTCTCGCGAAATCAGGCGGCAGCGCGCAGTGGACGAGCCACGGCCACGCCATCGGTGTCGAACAGATGGCAGTGCGCCGGGTCCAGGTGCAGGTGCAGGGTTTCGCCGTATTGGCTGGCCATGTCGCCACGAATCCGCATGGTCAGCGGCTCGCCGTTGGCGGTGATGACGTGGCAGAAGGTGTCGCTGCCCAGGCGCTCGCCGACGTCGGCGGTGACGGTCAGGGTGGTTTGCCCAGGCGCGGCAATTTCCAGGTGCTCCGGGCGAATCCCCAGGGTCACCGCGCTGCCCACGCTCAAGCTGGCACCGCTCAATGGCAGGCTGATCAGGGTGCCGGCGTCCAACTGCACGTCGCAGCCCTGGCTTTCAATACGGGTGACTTTGCCCTTGAGGAAGCCCATTTTCGGCGTGCCCAGAAAGCCCGCCACAAACAGGTTGGCCGGCTGGTGGTACAGCTCCAGCGGCGAGCCGACCTGCTCGATACGGCCGCTGTTGAGTACCACCACCTTGTCGGCCAGGGTCATGGCCTCGACCTGGTCGTGGGTCACGTAAATCATGGTGGCTTGCAGCTCTTTATGCAGGCGCGCCAGTTCCAGGCGCATCTGCACGCGCAGGGCGGCGTCGAGGTTGGACAGCGGTTCGTCGAACAGGAAAATCTTTGGGTTACGCACGATCGCACGGCCGATTGCCACGCGCTGACGCTGGCCGCCGGAAAGCTGCTTGGGCTTGCGCTCCAGCAACGGGCCGAGTTCGAGGATGCGCGCCGCTTCGCTGACTTTGCTCTCCACCAGCTTCTTGTCGACGCCGGCCAGGTCCAGGGCAAACGACATGTTCTTGCGCACGCTCATGTGCGGGTACAGCGCGTAGGTCTGGAACACCATGGCCAAGTCACGCTTGGCGGGGGTGACTTCGGTGATATCGCGGCCATCGAGTTCGATGGTGCCTTCGGTGACTTCCTCAAGGCCCGCGATCAAACGCAGTAGGGTGGATTTGCCGCAGCCCGACGGGCCGACGAACACCACAAATTCCTTGTCGTTCACTTCCAGGTCAATGCCCTTGATGATCGAGAAACCTTCGAAGCCTTTTTGCAAATTCTTGATTTTCAGGTTGGCCATGATGGGCCTCCGCTTGGAATTATTATTTAACTGCGCCGAAGGACAAGCCACGCACCAGCTGTTTTTGGCTGATCCAGCCAAAGATCAGGATCGGCGCACAGGCGAGGGTCGAGACGGCGGACAATTTGGCCCAGAACAAACCTTCGGGGCTGGAGTAAGAGGCGATCAGCGCGGTCAACGGCGCGGCATTCGAGGAGGTCAGGTTCAGCGACCAGAACGCCTCGTTCCAGCACAGGATCAGCGACAGCAGCACGGTAGAGGCCAGGCCGCCCTTGGCGATCGGCAGTAGCACGCGGACCATTTCCTGCCACAGGGTGGCGCCGTCCAGGCGCGCGGCTTCGAGGATGTCCTTGGGGATGTCCTTGAAGTAGGTGTACACCATCCACACCACAATCGGCAGGTTGATCAGGGTGTAGATGATGATCAGCGCAATGCGCGTATCCAGCAGGCCAAGGCTCTTGGCCAGCAGGTAGATCGGCATCAATACGCCCACTGGCGGCAGCATTTTGGTGGACAGCATCCACAGCAAGGTGCCCTTGGTGCGTTTGGTTTCATAGAACGCCATGGAGTAGGCGGCCGGCACCGAGATCAGCAGGCACAGGGCGGTGGCGCTGAACGAGATCACCACCGAGTTCCAGGCGTAGGCGAAGTAGTTGCTGCGCTCGTTGATGTGCAGGTAGTTCTCCAGCGTCGGCGTGAAGATGAACTGCGGCGGCGTGGCGAACGCGTCGATTTCGGTCTTGAAGCTGGTCAGCACCATCCAGAAGATCGGGAAGAAAATCAGGATTGCGATGGCCCAGGCCAACGTGCCGAGCAGCAGGCTTTGCAGGCGGCGGGATTGTTGAAGCGTCATGGCGCGGCCCTCAAGGCTTGTCAGTCAGGTTTTTGCCGATCATCCGCACCAGGATGATCGCCGCGATATTGGCGATGACCACGGCAATCAAGCCGCCGGCCGAGGCCATGCCCACGTCGAACTGCACCAGCGCCTGGTTGTAGATCAGGTAGGCGAGGTTGGTCGAGGCGTAGCCGGGCCCACCGTTGGTGGTGGTGAAGATTTCGGCAAACACCGAGAGCAAAAAGATCGTTTCGATCATCACCACCACGGCAATCGGGCGCGCCAGGTGCGGCAGGGTCAGGTGCCAGAAGATCGCGATGGCGCCGGCACCGTCCAGGCGCGCGGCTTCTTTTTGTTCCTGGTCGAGGGACTGCATGGCGGTCATCAGCAGCAGGATGGCGAAGGGCAGCCACTGCCACGACACAATGATGATGATCGACAGCAATGGGTAGTGCGCCAGCCAGTCCACGGGTTCGGCGCCGAACAGCTTCCACACGGCGGCGAGAATCCCCGACACCGGGTGGAAAATCAGGTTCTTCCAGATCAGCGCACCGACGGTGGGCATGATGAAGAACGGCGAAATCAGCATCACCCGCACGATGCCGCGGCCCAGGAACTCACTGGCCTCCAGCAACGCGCTGATCAACACGCCGAACACCACGCTGATCAGCAACACGCTGCCCACCAGTAACAGGGTGTTGGTGGCGCCAGGCAGGAAGCCCGAGTCGGTGATGAAGTAGGTGAAGTTTTCCAACCCCACGAATTGGTTTTCGCCAGGGTAGAGCAGGTTGTAGCGGATCAGCGAAAAGTACAGGGTCATGCCCAGTGGCACGATCATCCACAGCAGCAGCATGGCCACCGAGGGGCTGACAAGGAACCAGCCGGGGTTGGCCAGGCGGTTTTTGGGTGTTGTATTCATTAGGATCAAGACCAGTCGGGGGCATGCAAAACTAGAATCGGAGCGCGCTCAATGTGGGAGCTGGCTTGCCTGCGATGGCATCACATCGGTCTGGCTGACAGACCGAGTCGCCCGCATCGCAGGCAAGCCAGCTCCCACACAAAGCATTTATCGCGGTGATGCTGAGTTATTTGGGATAACCCGCCCGCTTCATCTCACGCTCGGTGGTGGTCTGCGCGGCGGTCAAGGCTTGGTCCACCGTTTGCTGACCGGTCAGCGCGCCCGAGAAGAACTTGCCGACCTGGGTACCAATCGCCTGGAATTCAGGAATGGTCACCAACTGGATACCGATATACGGCACCGGCTTGAGCGTCGGTTTGGTCGGGTCAGCGACTTTCAGCGATTCGAGGGTCACCTTGGCAAACGGTGCGGCTTTGAGGTATTCGTCGCTGTAGGTCGATTTGCGCGTGCCAGGCGGTACGTTGGCGATGCCGTCGGTCTTGGCTACCAGTTCGCCGTATTCCTTGGACGTTGCCCAGGTGGTGAACACCTTGGCGGCATCCTTGGCTTTGGAACTGGTCGGGATGGCCAGGCTCCAGGAGTACAGCCACGAGGTGCCCTTGTCGGTCTTCTCGTGCGGCGCGAAGGTGAAGCCGACACTGTCGGCGACTTTGCTCTGAGACTTGTCGGTGACGAACGAACCGGCCACGCTGGCGTCCACCCAGATCGCGCACTTGCCACTGTTGAACAGCGCGAGGTTCTCGTTGAAACCGTTGCTGGAAGCACCCGGCGGGCCGGATTTCTTCATGTTGTCGACGTAGAAGTTCAACGCGTCCTTCCATTCCGGACCGTTGAATTCCGGTTGCCATTTTTCATCGAACCAGCGCGCGCCGTAGCCGTTGGCCAGGGTGGTGATCAGCGCCATGTTCTCACCCCAGCCGGCTTTGCCACGCAGGCACAGGCCGTATTGCTCTTTGCTCTTGTCGGTGAGTTTGGCGGCGAACTCACCGATCTGAGTCCAGGTCGGGTGCTCGGGCATGCTCAGCCCGGCGCCCTTGAACAGGTCGGTGCGATAGTAGGTGATCGAGCTTTCGGCGTAGAACGGCAGGGCATACAACGAGCCTTTGACCGACAAACCGTCACGCACCGAAGGGAACACGTCGTCGAGGTCATAGGACGCCGGCAGGTCTTTCATCGGCTCCAGCCAACCCTTGGCGCCCCACAGTGCAGCTTCGTACATGCCGATGGTCAACACGTCAAACTGGCCGCCCTGGGTGGCGATGTCGGTGGTCAGGCGTTGGCGCAGTACGTTTTCTTCAAGCACCACCCAGTTCAGCTTGATGTCCGGGTGCTCGGTCTCGAAGGTTTTCGAGAGCTTCTGCATGCGGATCATGTCGCTGTTGTTGACGGTGGCAATGGTCAGGGTTTGCGCGCCAAAGCTGACGGCGCTGAGGGTCATGCAGGTGGTCATGCAGGTGGAGACAAGCAGTGCTTTTGCTGTGAACTTCATCGCGCACTCCATTTCCGTGCCCAGAGGGCTACAGAATGACAGTTATTGTTGTTGTGTCTTCCCACAAGGTGTCAGGAAGAGTGTGCGTTGATTACAGCCTTGAAATGGGCGTGTGACAAATCCTTGGGCACACTTGAGCTGATACTTTTTTGCACTCGGCAATCGATTGCATGAAACCTTTCAGCAACGCCCGGCCTGGTCAGCCGCTGAACCACCAGGGGCTTGAACCGGGTGATTCAACGGCTTGGCATAAGTGGGGACTGGCGCGTTGAGGTCTACTAGGCCGGTGTGGCAGGTGTAAATGTCTTCCACTCATGATCGTGCGGGCGACGTGGGTTCGGGAATTTCTCCAGAATCCAGTACCTGTCTTTCATGACTTCAAATTGAGTGACGGTGCCCACAGGCGCTTTGACGGGCACGTTCAAGCGTTTTGAGAGTTCTTCCGAAAAGCCGGTGCTGCCTGATTTGCAACTGATCATCCTGATATGGGTAGCCCCGGTCTTTTTCAGCATGGGGGCAATCAATTTTGCAAATGCTTCAGGCGAGTGGGACGCTGCGCCTTTCAGATCGCTTTTGAATGTAGCGCCGCCTTTATCACCATGCCCGATGATGTTTAGTCTGATTTCCGTGCTGCCCACTGTCCGGTCCAGAAAGTACTCATACTGACCGTCTTCCGAGGTCGTAAAAGCAATGCTGTTTTTCAGTTTGTCAGCCTCGGGCAACGCCTTGAAGGCTTTATATTCACCCATGTTATGCAGTTCTTTTGAGGTGTCTTGAACCTCTGCAGTGCCCGCAATTGTTCGGGTCTTTGACGGTCCGAAGCGCTTGGGACGGTAGTCGACTGACACCTCTTCATAGATTGGATTTTGAATCGTTCCCCAGTTTACTTTTACTTTTTTACCACTCTTCTTTTCCACATGGTTAAAAATATCAATGTCTCTTAATTGGTTGTTCAGCGCTATCTCTGCCAGTTCTTTCCTGGCGGCTTCAGAAAATTCTGGACGCTGGGTTCTGAGTTTTTCAAGGGCTGTTTTGTATATATCTTCCGGGTCCACGCCTACACCAGATATATACCCTACGTCGACTGTGCCTTCATATCCCTTTACCGGGACGCCAGTGAGCGAGTGCAGTTGTGCCGCCAGAGAGTTGTCACCCCCTTTGGCGGAGTAGCACACCAGCAAGCGAACTTCCGGGTAATCTCGAATATTAATGCCCCGCCCAAAGAGTTCATTATCGAGTTTTTCAGCCGTATAGACTTGTTCACCTTCAGCGACAATCACCGCTGATTGCTCTCCCTCAGGCTTAGCGGCATGACCAATGATGTTCAGCCGCTTCACTTCCTGGCCTTTACGATTGTAAGTGTCTACGTTGGTCTGGATTTCCCCGTCCACAGGTATGATCCTTTCCAGTGGCCCCCCCATCCGAAAGCGCTGTAGGGGCGGGGTGAGCGGTACTGCTTCATCCACCATCACGCTGGCGCCGGTTGCCGGGCTTGTCGACGTAACGGAAGAGGGCTCCGACAATGAGCGTGCCTTGAAGTGGATAAACAACGTTGCCAGGTTGACCAGCAGATCGGTCAGGGCTGCTTGTTTCTTTTGTGCGTCATCGTCGAGCAGGATGCCCAAGTCGCTGATAATGCCTTGAGCCTGCATCATCAAGCCGAGTATGGCGCCGGGGCCGCGCAGCACAGGCAGCACTGAATTGAGCAGCAGGAAACCACCCTCCTTGAGGGATGCCCACCGGCTTTGAGCGTCTGTTGTTGATTGGTGCTCAGCCAGGGTGATCAAGTTCCGGGCATTGGCCTCGTACAGATGCTCCAGCAATTTTCCCTCCTGTAACGTTTGCTGCAGTCGGGTATCGATGGCCAGAGGGTGGGCCTTGTTAAGGGGAACGGACCCCAGGTTCAAACCGAATATCACCAGGTTGGGATGCTTGAAACCGTCGCCGCTGTAGAGTTTTCGAGTGTTTTCATCCGGGAGCCAGGCGAGGATGTCATTTTGCAGCTTGCCTTTGTTCTGTATGGCTTCCAGCAGTGCCTGGCGGGTTGGAAATTGCAGCAGCGGAGCATCGCTGATCAGCGGCCTATACAGAATATGCGGGCCGGTCGTAGTGTCTTTGGGTTCGATCAGATAGGCACCTTCCACCCCATCGGGCTTTCCATTGGCTTGATTATCAAAAGCCAGCGGTCGGATGACGATTTCCTTGCCATCAACGACCCTGGGGCCAAGGCCAGGCTTGAACACTTCCTGGATGTACCTGAAACCTGTTGCGCTGAAACCGGACGCTCCCTTGATGCTCAGTTCCAGGGCTTTGAACTGTAGTTCGAGCGGCACTTGCTGAGCGAAAAGTGATTGGCGCTGCGCTTTTTCGCTGGGGTCGTCGAGCAATTGTTTTTTGAGCAAATCCGTATAGGTTTTGCCAATATCGAGCTCGTCAACTAGCTGCTTGAGCACACCTTCTTTTTCCAGCGTGGGCACTCTGACTTTTATTTCTGCACCGTTCTCATCTTTGAGCCCTGTCTTGAAAAAGACTTCTATCTGGCCATTAGGCAGCCCCGATAAGTTATTGAGGAGCATGTCCGTCAGGCTCATGGTTTGCCGGTCAATGAAGCCGGAGTTCAGCGTTCCATAAGGCACTTTGAAGACCACCTCAAGGTTGGCGGCCGCGTGCGCCGTCAGCTTTTGGTTTTCGGGCAGGCTGTCAAATCGATGCTGCGCAAAACTGCGAATGTCCTCAATGCCGCTGTTGTAGCTGCGGCCTTGGTTAGTTTGGTGAGTGCTTGCCAATCCCAGGCTGAGTTCATGCATGACAAAACGTTCGGCTTCGCCGGCTTTGCTCATCCAGTCGGGCAGAGGGATGGTCTCCTTCGTCGAGTCGTCTGTGCCTGAGGGCGTTGAAGGCGCAGACAAACTGTCGCCCAGGTGCTGATCGATGATGATGTCGGCCTGGGCGCTGAACATATTGCCGGTCAGCCTGTCATTCAGAGCACCCAAGCTGTTGAGTTCATCCCAGCTCTTAAACGGGGTGATTTTCCCGCTGGGCTCCACTAATAGAAGAATGTCGCGATTTATGTTCGCCAAGTAGCGATGAATCACCATCTTTGGCGCTGTACCGACCAGGCTATAGACGGTGGCCCCTGATGAGTTGGGGTCAGTTGGGGCGGGGCGTGTGGCTTCTTCGGGATGTCTTGCGACCATGTCTATGGTCTTGCGCTGCTCATCATCCAGGCCGGGTTGTTTCAGACTGGCCAGTTGCAAGTTGCTTCGCAGGATTCGACTAACCAATGCCCTGTGGCTGCCGGTAAAGGCAGCACCCGCATCAGTGCCTCCAGCGAAGGCCGGCTTATCCCAATATTCACCCATGGCCGTTTCGTAGTAGTGGTTCAGTCGAGCCGGCAATGCATTTATGATACTGCTCAACGCTGACAAATCCAGATCGAGCGGGGTGTCGGCAGAGTTGCCCGTCCGTGCCAGCAGATCAGGACGTGTGTCAAAAGCTCTATCGGTGCCTGTGAAGCGCGGGGCCTCCCCACCCGTCAAGTAGTCGAAGACACGTGCCATTAATTGTGTTCGCTTGAATGCACCAGGGGTGTCCGGATCGGGCGTTTCAATAGAGATCTGGTTGACGTCGACGTCCAGTGCGGGGGCCACCTCCTTTATCCTATCGCTTAGCGCGCGCGCGACCACCGAGTAAACATTGGGCTCACCGGCAAACTGTCGGCGCGCAATGGCGGCCACCGGGTCAGTGGTGGCGGTTGGCGTTTGCGCCGGCGTTGTGGCCGGTTGCGCAGGGTTTGGCGGCGCGAGCTGAGGAATGCCAGCTTGACCCTGCTGGGGAGGAAATTTCCCCGGCTCCCGAACCATCTGAAGTGCGAGGTCCTGCTCTGCTTCGTCCTGCATTTGCCTGGCGTGCCGGTATTCGTGTCGACGGGGGCGTGGTGCGTTGGCGTCAGGAGAAAACACGGAGGGGAACCTCATGTTCTCCTGCAATTGACGGATATCCGCGAGCGTCGCGGCTTTTGTATTGGGAACCTGCACGCCGTAAAAATTACCGACAGCACGCGTAGTGGCGCTGTGTTCGTCTACGTATACAAACGACTTGTTGTCAGGGCTCAGTTTGCGGGCAGCGATCAAAACGTCGACAGTGGCTTGCTCAAAGCCTGTTTCGTAATTGGAAAAGGTCCTGCGCTTGCCGTTAACGGTGCAATCCAGCCAGCCGCTGGGCGTCACTTTCAGGTTTGAAAGATCAATGTGGTTATTTTTTGCAAACGTGGCAAACGGCTCGCTCTTGAGCGTGTGAGTAAGCTGTGCCCAGAGTTGTCCGAACGTGGAGTTGGCGGGAATAGCAGAGACTACCCCGGAGGCGATGGGCTGCTGGCGGCCTGTGCTATTTGAATTGACCTGTTCCATCAAGGCGGTGGCGAATTTTCCGGCCAGGTCGGCGTCCGCCTGGCGTACCAAGGTCTGGGCGGCTTTTTGTACTTCCAGGGAGATTACGTCAGCCGATGTGCTGCGCCGTATCCGCGCTTTATTCGGTTGCCCCTCAACGGGCGCAGGGGATGGGCTTGGGGGGTGGGCAGCAAAGGTCAGGGGTGAGTGCGTCAGGTAACTTCTCATGGGGCATTCCGATTTGGCGACGTTGGGTGAGCAAGCAGTCAGGCTGCGGGCTGGTAGCTTGTTGGTCGCGAGAAGGAATGTGTTCCGCCCCTTGTATTGCGGGATTTAAACGAGACGGGCGGGAGGCGTATCTCAGCAAATGGCCCATTAAGGCCTGCTGCCCTCGAATTGAAGTGCTAAGCGCCTATCGGCGTCAGGTTCTGATCCGTGAGCCGTTGCACCGCCAGACGTCGGTAATGGGACGGCGTCATGCCCTTGAGCTGCTGAAAACGCCGGTTGAAGTTGGAAATATTGTTAAAACCCGACTCAAAGCACACATCCGTCACGGCTTTGTCGCCATCGGCCAGCAGCTCGCAAGATTTGCTGATGCGTAGCCGGTTAACAAACTCTATAAACGTGCGCCCAGTGGCTTGTTTAAACACCCGTGAGAAATACGTCGGCTTCATCCCCAGGTACTGCGCCACTTCCTCCAGCGACAATTCGCGGGCGTAGTGGGCAAAGATATAGTCCACCGCGCGGTTGGTGCGATCAATGCTGTGCTCGTCGGCCACTTGCGGTGTCGTCCCGCCGGACAGCAGTTGGTAATCCTCACAGGCGCTCAACACCTCCAGCAGAATAAAGAAGTGCCCCAGGCGCGCTATACCTTGGGCGTCTTCGATGCGCTGCATCAGGGTCATGGCTTGGGCGATGGTTTTTTTGCAACGGAACTCGATGCCGTACTGCGCCCGTTCCAGCATCGGCGCCAGCGTCTTGAGTTCGGCAAACACGGGGCTGCCCTGTTCAAACAGTTCGTCGGTGAAATTCACCAGCATGTCGCGCTTGGGCACCACCTCGTCTTCCTCCACCTGGCTGATCCAGTTGTGGGGCAGGTTGGGGCCGGTAAGGAATAGGCTTTCGGGGTAGAAGTTACCGATGTAGTCGCCGATAAACACTTTGCCCGAGCTGGCGACGATCAGGTGCAGCTCGTATTCCTTGTGGAAGTGCCAGCGCACCAACGGGCAGGGGAAACCATGCTGGCGATAGATGATGGACAGACCGTTGTGATCGTCCATCAACTCGTAGGAAGGGTCGGTAATGCGCATTGCTCGGGTCATGCTGCCGTCGCTTTATTGTGGTTGCTGCACAGGATAATGCCCCCTTGCGCGCAACCTCGCTAGCGTCATCCTTTATACGCTGCGGTTTTTTGCCTCGATCCACTGCGACATGTACTGGGTACTTTTATGCGCATGGTGACGCAGCATGCTGCCGGTGAAGTTGTCCCGGCGATGGGCGGCGAGGCGGCTGCGGCAGTGTTCCAGGCAAGCCACCAGGGCGGGGCCATGCAGGCTCTGGTCGTAGCGCCGAGCCAGCAATCGGCGGCCGTCTTGCTGGGCCTGTGTCCAACGCTCGCGGTCTTGATACAGCGCTACGGCGGCAGCGGCCAGGGCCTCGGCACTTTGCTCGATGGTACCGGGCCATGGCTGATCGTCGCCCATGGCCTCGGCGCCAATCGGCGTGGTGATGTTTGGCGTGCCGCAGAGCATGGCATCCATCAGTTTGCCCTTGATGCCGGCGCCGAAACGCAGTGGCGCCAGGCAGATACGGGCCGCGGCCATGACCTGCAGCGCATCTTCAGCCCAATTCATCACGTGAAAACCCTGCACCGGGTTGTGCAGGGCGGTGGCCTTGGGGGGCGTGTAGGCACCGTAGATATGCAGCTGTGCGCCCGGCAGTTGCTGGCGGATCAACGGCCACAAACTGCTCTTCATCCACAGCACCGCATCCCAATTGGGCGCGTGGCGGAAATTGCCGATGCTCAGGAAGTGCGCGCGGTCTTCAAACGGCGCAAAGGCTTCAACCGGTGGTTCCAGCATCAATGGGCACCAGTGGAGCAGGGCGGCCGGCACCTTGAATTGTTCGGTGAGCAGGCGGATTTCCACATCGGAAATCATCAGGCTGATATCACAGCGGTAAATGGCGGCGATCTCGCGCTTGGCGAGGTCGGTGTCGGCCATCCACTGGAACGCTTCCTGCAGGGCCGGCTTGAACAGTGCGCTGAAGTCGTCACTGTCGGGGTGAGCCTTGAGGTGGGCCTTGAAACGCTGATGGCGCGCATCGCGCAGGCTTTGCAAATCGGAGGTTTCAAGCACGCGCAGGGCATCGGGGCAGCATTGCTCCACACGCCAGCCGAACTGCTCTTCCATCATAAAACGGTCGAACAACACGATATCCGGGGCTAACGCGCGGATAAAATCGTCGAAGCTGCTGTTGTTGAGCTCGATGGCGCACTCGGCGATGCCCAGGGCAGGCAAGTCGGCCTTGTGTTCACCAATAGTCGCCGGGCTGCTGAAGGTAATGTCCCAACCCTGGTCCAGGAAGCTCTGCAGAATCTGCATCATATGCCCGCCGGCGGCTGAGGAGCGGGGCTCCGGCCAGACATAACCTATGACCAGGACTTTGGTGGCGGGCTGATTCATCTAAAGCAGATCCTTGAAGGGCGGGCAAAAAACGCGCAATTAAACCACACCTGCGGGGCATGACAATTTGTGTCCGGTGGTAGGTAGTCACTGCACTTTGTGGTTAACTTCGGCCTCTCGAATTCGTTTAACCAAAACCCAGCATAAGGATTCCGTTCATGGCTCAAGTCACCCTTCGTGGTAACCCTGTCCAGGTTGAAGGCGAATTGCCGAAAACCGGTTCCACCGCTCCAGAATTCAATCTTGTCGCCGTCGACCTGTCAGAGGCGACCCTGGAAACGTTCGCCGGCAAGCGCAAAGTGCTGAACATCTTCCCAAGCGTCGACACCCCGACCTGTGCCACTTCGGTACGCAAATTCAACGCCCAGGCCAACGACGTGAGCAACACCGTTGTACTGTGCATCTCCTCTGACCTGCCGTTTGCCCAGAAGCGCTTCTGCGGCACCGAAGGCCTGGACAACGTGCTGAGCCTGTCGGACTTTCGCAACGCCGACTTCGCCGTAGACTACGGCGTATCCCTGGCCGATGGCCCGCTGCAAGGCCTGACCGCCCGTGCCGTGGTGATACTGGACGAAAACAACAACGTGCTGCACAGCGAACTGGTGCCTGAAATCGGCCAAGAGCCAAACTACGAAGCAGCCCTGGCTGTTTTGAAGTAACTGTTTCGGCGCATTACTGTCATTTTGCAGTAGCACGCTTGATGCAAGATTGCGGCCTGGCCTAGTCCAGGCCGTTTTTATTTGCGGCTCAAACGCTTAGCGAAATAGCCAACGGACTAAGCTCAGAAGTTAAAAGTTGTAATCCAAGGTAAATAGCCGGTAAAGGCGCTTTTCTTAATGCGCCCCAGTGCTTATCTTTCAGCCTCCCAAAGAAGAAGCTCTCGCGCCCAATGGTTGATCACTCCATGCAATCCTCCCCCCGCAATTCCCGCCGCTGGCTGTTCGGCCTGCTCGTGCTGTTGGTTATCGCCGGCCTGTGCTGGAAATTCTGGCCCGCAGGCCATACAGATGCCAGCGCGCAGAAACCGGCCGGGCATACCGGCAAGACGGGGATGGCGCGCCCAGGTTTCGGGGGTTCCACCGGCCCGATCCCGGTGCGCGTGGCGCCAGCGGTACTGGGCGAGTTCCCGGTGTACTACAAGGCCTTGGGCACGGTGACCGCGCTCAACACCATTAATGTACGCAGCCGGGTGGGCGGTGAGCTGGTCAAGATCGCGTTTGAAGAGGGTCAGATGGTCAAGGCAGGCGACCTGCTCGCGGAGATCGACCCGCGTAGCTACCAGAACGCCTTGCTCCAGGCCCAAGGCACGCTCTTGCAGAACCAGGCCCAACTGAAAAACGCCCAGGTTGACGTGCAACGTTACCGTGACCTGTATGCCCAGGACAGTATCGCCAAACAGACCCTGGACACCGCCGAAGCCCTGGTCATGCAGTACCAAGGCACGGTCAAGACCAACCAGGGCGCGGTAGACGACGCCAAGCTTAACCTCGAATTCACCAAGATCCGCGCGCCGATCAGCGGCCGCGTCGGCCTGCGTCAGGTTGACGTCGGTAACCTGGTGGCGGCCAACGACACCACCTTCCTGGCGGTGATCACCCAGACCCAGCCGATCAGCGTGGTCTTCACGCTGCCGGAAAACACCCTCGATACCGTACTCACCCGTTACCACGCCGGCAACAAGCTGCCCGTTGAAGCCTGGGACCGTGGCGACGTGAAGCAGCAGGCGGTCGGCGTGTTGCAGAGCCTGGACAACCAGATCGACGTGACCACCGGCACACTCAAATTCAAAGGCCGTTTCGATAACAAGGACCAGGCGCTGTTCCCCAACCAGTTCGTTAACGTGCACCTGTTGGCCGACACCTTGCACAACGTGGTGCTGGCGCCGTCCGCGGCGATCCAGTTCGGTAACAGCGGCACCTTCGTCTACAAGCTCGACGGTGACAAAAAGGTCAAGATGCAGCCGTTGGTGGTCGGTGATACCGATGGCGATAACACCGTCATCAAGGAAGGCCTGGTGGCCGGTGACCGCGTGGTCCTGGAAGGCACTGATCGCCTCAAGGACGGCAGCGACATTGAAGTGGTCAACGACAGCAGCGAAGTGCCGACCACGCCGACCGAACACCTGCAAGGCAAGCCTGCGGCGAAAGGGGAGACCGGCGCTAACGCCGGCAAGGCGCAAAAGGTCGGTTCATGAACCTGTCGCGACTGTTTATCCTTCGCCCGGTTGCCACCACGCTGAGCATGCTGGCCATTGTTCTGGCCGGCATTATTTCTTACCGTTTGTTGCCGGTCTCGGCCTTGCCCCAGGTGGACTACCCGACCATCCGGGTGATGACCCTGTACCCCGGCGCCAGCCCGGACGTGATGACCAGCGCAGTGACTGCGCCGCTGGAGCGTCAGTTCGGGCAAATGCCCGGCCTCACACAGATGGCGTCGACCAGTTCGGGCGGCGCCTCGGTGCTGACCCTGCGCTTTAACCTCGACATCAACATGGATGTCGCCGAGCAACAGGTGCAGGCCGCAATCAACGCCGCGACCAACCTGTTGCCCAAGGATTTGCCGGCGCCGCCGGTGTACAACAAGGTCAACCCGGCAGATACCCCGGTGCTGACCCTGGCAATTACCTCCAAGACCATGTTGCTGCCCAAGCTCAACGACTTGGTTGACACGCGTATGGCGCAAAAAATTGCCCAGATCAGCGGCGTCGGCATGGTCAGCATCGCCGGTGGCCAGCGCCAGGCCGTGCGTATCAAGGTCAACCCCGAGGCCCTGGCGGCCAACGGCTTGAACCTGTCGGACGTGCGCACCCTGATCGCCGCCTCCAACGTCAACCAGCCCAAGGGTAACTTTGACGGCCCCACACGGGTATCGATGCTCGATGCCAACGACCAGTTGGTCTCGCCCGAGCAATACGCCGAACTCATATTGGCCTACAACAATGGCGCGCCGCTGCGCCTCAAAGACGTGGCACAGATCGTCGACGGCGCCGAAAACGAGCGCCTCGCTGCCTGGGCCAATGAAAACCAGGCCGTGCTGCTCAACATCCAGCGCCAACCCGGCGCCAACGTGATCGAGGTGGTGGACCGCATCAAGGCGCTGCTGCCGAGCATCACCGATAACCTGCCGGCGGGCCTGGATGTGACGGTGCTTACCGACCGTACCCAGACCATTCGGGCCTCGGTGAAAGACGTACAGCACGAATTGCTGATCGCCATTGCCCTGGTGGTGATGGTGACGTTCCTGTTCCTGCGCCGGGTCAGTGCCACGATCATTCCGTCGATCGCCGTGCCGCTGTCGCTGGTGGGCACCTTTGGCGTGATGTACCTGGCAGGCTTCTCCATCAACAACCTGACGCTGATGGCCCTGACCATCGCCACCGGGTTTGTGGTGGACGATGCCATCGTGATGCTGGAGAACATCTCGCGCTACATCGAGGAAGGCGAGACGCCCATGGCGGCGGCGCTCAAGGGCGCCAAGCAAATCGGGTTCACCCTGATTTCCCTGACCCTGTCGCTGATCGCGGTACTCATTCCGCTGCTGTTCATGGCCGATGTGGTCGGGCGGCTGTTCCGCGAATTTGCCATCACCCTGGCGGTGGCGATCCTGATTTCCCTGGTGGTGTCCCTGACCCTGACGCCGATGATGTGCGCGCGCTTGCTCAAGCGCGAACCCAAGGAAGAAGAACAAGGTCGTTTCTACAAGGCCAGCGGCGCCTGGATCGATTGGTTGATCGAAGCCTACGGGCGCAAATTGCAGTGGGTGCTCAAGCACCAGCCGCTGACCCTGCTGGTGGCCATCGCCACCTTGGGCCTAACCGTGGTGCTGTACCTGGTGGTGCCCAAGGGCTTTTTCCCGGTACAGGATACCGGGGTGATCCAGGGCATATCGGAAGCACCGCAGTCGATTTCGTTTGCCGCCATGAGCCAGCGCCAGCAGGAATTGGCCAAGGTGATCCTGGCCGACCCATCGGTTGAAAGCCTGTCGTCCTATATCGGTGTGGATGGTGATAACGCCACTCTCAATAGCGGCCGTTTGCTGATCAACCTCAAGGCCCACGGCCTGCGCGACGTGAGCGCGGCCCAGGTCATCACGCGCCTGCAACCGCAGATCGACAAGCTGGTGGGCATTCGCCTGTTCATGCAGCCGGTGCAGGACCTGACCATTGAAGACCGCGTGAGCCGCACCCAGTACCAGTTCAGCATGTCCTCGCCGGACGCCGACCTGCTGGCGCTGTGGAGCGACAAGCTGGTGCACGCCTTGCGCCAGTTGCCGGAACTCACCGATGTGGCCAGCGACCTGCAGGACAAGGGCCTGCAAGTGTTCCTGGTGATCGACCGTGACGCCGCCTCGCGGCTGGGCGTGAGTGTGTCAACCATCACCGACGCACTCTATGACGCCTTCGGCCAGCGGCAGATTTCCACCATCTACACCCAGGCCAGCCAGTACCGTGTGGTATTGCAGGCCCAGTCTGGTGAAACCCTGGGGCCTGCAGCGCTCAACCAGATCCATGTGAAAACCACCGACGGCGGCCAGGTGCGGTTGTCGAGCCTGGCGCATGTGGAACAGCGTCAGGCGCAACTGGCAATCGCGCATATCGGCCAGTTTCCGGCGGTGATGATGTCGTTCAACCTGGCCCCTGGCGTCGCGCTGGGCAAAGGCGTGGAGCTGATCAACCAGACCCAGAAGGACATCGGCATGCCGGTGGGCGTGCAGACCCAGTTCCAGGGCGCGGCCCAGGCGTTCGAAGCCTCGCTGTCGAGCACTTTGCTGCTGATCCTGGCGGCGGTGGTGACCATGTACATCGTGCTCGGCGTGTTGTATGAGAGTTACATTCACCCGATCACGATTCTCTCCACGTTGCCATCCGCCGCAGTCGGCGCCTTGCTCGCGTTGCTGCTCAGTGGCAATGACCTGGGCATGATCGCGATCATCGGCATTATCCTGCTGATCGGTATCGTCAAAAAGAACGCGATCATGATGATCGACTTTGCCCTCGACGCCGAACGCAACCAGGGTCTGGACCCGCAAACGGCAATTTATCAGGCGGCGTTGCTGCGTTTTCGGCCGATTTTGATGACCACCCTGGCCGCCTTGTTTGGTGCGGTGCCATTGATGCTGGCCACGGGTTCCGGCGCGGAGTTGCGCCAACCGCTGGGCCTGGTGATGGTCGGCGGCCTGCTGGTGAGCCAGGTGCTGACGCTGTTCACTACGCCGGTGATCTACCTGTATTTCGACCGCCTGGGCCGTCGCTGGCGCAAAGAGCCACAAAGCCTGGAGCCGGCTGAGTCATGAACCTGTCCGGACCTTTCATTCGCCGGCCGGTAGCCACCATGCTGCTGAGCCTGGCGATTATGTTGCTCGGTGGCGTGAGCTTCAACTTGCTGCCGGTGTCGCCGTTGCCGCAGATCGACTTCCCGGTGATCGTGGTGTCGGCCAGTTTGCCCGGCGCCAGCCCCGAGGTCATGGCGTCTACCGTTGCGACGCCGCTGGAACGCTCATTCGGCGCGATTGCCGGCATCACCACCATGAGCAGTTCGTCGAGCCAGGGCTCTACGCGGGTGATTCTGGCATTCGACTCCGACCGTGATATCAACGGTGCGGCGCGGGAAGTGCAGGCGGCCATCAATGCATCGCGCAACCTGCTGCCCAGTGGCATGCGCAGCATGCCGACCTACAAGAAGATCAACCCGTCCCAGGCACCGATCATGGTGTTGTCACTGACCTCCGACGTGTTGCAAAAGGGCGAACTGTACGACCTGGCCTCCACCATTCTTTCGCAAAGCCTGTCCCAGGTGCCGGGGGTAGGCGAAGTGCAGATCGGCGGCAGTTCCCTGCCGGCGGTGCGCATCGAGCTGGAACCCAAGGCCCTGGACCAGTACGGCGTGGCCCTGGACGATGTGCGCAACACCATCGCCAATGCCAACCAGCGGCGGCCCAAGGGTTCCCTGGAAGACAGTGAGCGTAACTGGCAGATCCAGGCCAATGACCAGCTGGAAAAGGCCAAGGACTACGAGCCGCTGCTGATCCGCTACCAGAACGGCGCGGCCTTGCGCCTGGGTGATGTCGCCAAGATCAGCGATGGCGTGGAAGACCGCTACAACAGCGGCTTCTTCAACAATGATTCGGCGGTGCTGCTGGTCATCAACCGCCAGTCCGGCGCCAACATCATCGAGACCGTCCGGCAGATCAAGGCCCAGTTGCCGGCGTTGCAGGCGGTGCTGCCGTCCAGCGTCAAGCTCAACCTGGCCATGGACCGTTCGCCGGTGATCACCGCGACCCTGCATGAAGCCGAGATGACCCTGCTGATTGCCGTGGCCCTGGTGGTGCTGGTGGTGTACCTGTTCCTGGGTAACTTCCGCGCTTCGTTGATCCCGACCCTGGCGGTGCCGGTGTCGCTGGTCGGCACCTTTGCGGTGATGTACCTGTTTGGTTTTTCGTTGAACAATTTTTCGCTGATGGCGTTGATCCTGGCCACCGGCCTGGTGGTGGACGACGCCATCGTGGTGCTGGAAAACATTTCCCGGCATATCGACGACGGCGTGCCGCCGATGAAGGCGGCGTACCTGGGCGCCCAGGAAGTGGGCTTTACCTTGCTGTCGATGAACGTGTCGCTGGTGGCGGTGTTCCTGTCCATCCTGTTTATGGGCGGCATCGTCACCAACCTGTTCCGTGAGTTTTCCATCACCTTGTCGGCGGCGATCATAGTGTCGCTGATCGTCTCGCTGACCTTGACCCCGATGCTCTGCGCGCGCTGGCTCAAACCGCACGTCAAAGGGCACATGACCGGTTTGCAGCGCTGGAGCCAGAAGGTCAACGACCGCATGGTTGCAGCCTACGCCACCGGCCTGGACTGGGTGCTGCGCCATCGCCGCCTGACCCTGCTGAGCCTGTTGATCACCGTGGGCGTGAACATCGCGCTGTACGTGGTGGTGCCGAAAACCTTCATGCCGCAGCAGGACACCGGGCAGTTGATCGGTTTTGTGCGCGGCGATGATGGGCTGTCGTTCAATGTGATGCAGCCAAAAATGGAAACCTTCCGCAAGGCGGTCCTCAAAGACCCGGCGGTGCTCAGTGTGGCCGGCTTTATCGGTGGCAACAATGGCACTAACAATGCGGTGATGCTGGTGCGCCTCAAGCCGATTGCCGAACGCAAGCTCTCGGCCCAGGCAGTGATCGAGCGTCTGCGCAAGGAAGTGCCGCTGGTGCCGGGCGGACGGCTGTTCCTGATGGCCGACCAGGACCTGCAATTTGGTGGCAGCCGTGACCAGACCAGCGCTCAATACTCCTACATCCTGCAAAGCGGCGACCTGGCTGCGTTGCGCTTGTGGTACCCGAAAGTGGTCGCTGCCATGCGCGAGCTACCGGAGCTGACCGCCATCGACGCCCGCGAAGGTCGCGGTGCGGCGCAGGTGACGCTGGTGGTCGACCGCGACCAGGCCAAGCGCCTGGGCATCGACATGAGCATGGTCACCTCGGTGTTGAACAACGCCTACAGTCAGCGGCAGATTTCTACTATCTACGACAGCCTCAACCAGTATCAGGTGGTGATGGAGGTCAACCCGAAATACGCCCAGGACCCGATCACCCTGAACCAGATGCAGGTGATCACCTCCACGGGCGCGCGGGTGCCGTTGTCAACCATTGCCCATTACGAAAACAGCCTGGCCGACGACCGTGTCAGCCATGAAGGCCAGTTCGCCTCGGAAAATATTGCCTTCGACATGTCGCCCGGCGTAACGGTGGAGCAGGGCACGGCCGCTATCGAGCGGGCGATTGCCAAGGTCGGTTTGCCCGAAGACGTGATCGCCAAGATGGCCGGCACCGCCGATGCGTTTGCGGCGACCCAGAAGGGCCAGCCGTTCATGATTCTTGGCGCGCTGGTGGCGGTGTACCTGGTGTTGGGCATTCTGTATGAAAGCTATATTCACCCGCTGACCATCCTGTCGACCTTGCCGTCGGCCGGTGTCGGCGCACTGCTGTCGATCTACCTGCTGGGCGGTGAATTCAGCCTGATATCCCTGCTCGGTCTGTTCCTGCTGATCGGCGTGGTGAAGAAGAATGCGATCCTGATGATCGACCTGGCGCTGCAGCTGGAGCGCCACGATGGCATGAGCCCGTTGGAGTCGATCCGTAGTGCCTGCCTGTTGCGCCTGCGGCCGATTTTGATGACCACGCTCGCCGCGATCCTCGGCGCCTTGCCGTTGCTGCTCGGTTCCGGCGATGGCGCCGAAATGCGCCAGCCGCTGGGCCTGACCATTATCGGTGGGCTGGTGTTCAGCCAGATCCTGACCCTTTACACCACTCCGGTGGTTTACCTTTATCTTGACCGCGCGCGCCATCGCTTCAACGCCTGGCGTGGCGTGCGTACCGATGCTGCCTTGGATACTGCGCTATGACCGATTCAACGAATGCCCAGACACTGTGGCGAGGGAGCTTGCTCCCGCTGGGCTGCGCAGCGGCCCCAGACAGTCGACCTCGCCACGCCACACGTATCGGCAAGGGTGTCAAGGGGGTAACGATGCTGTTATGCGGCGCCTTGCTCAGTGCCTGCGCCATCGGCCCGGATTACAAGCGCCCGGAGGTGGTCGAACCCGCGCAGTTCAAGGAAGCCCAGGGCTGGCGCCAGGCCAACCCAAGCGATTCCCTGGCCCGTGGCGCCTGGTGGGAGTTGTACGGTGACCGTCAACTTAACGAGCTGGTCACGCGCCTCAATAACTCCAACCAGACCGTGGCCCAGGCCGAAGCGCGCTTCCGCCAGGCCCAGGCCCAGGTGCGCAGCGCACGCGGGGCGTTTTTCCCAACGGTGGACTTCAGTGCCGGGAAAACCCGTGCCAGTCAGGGCACCGGCAGCAGTAACGCCAGCCTCAGCAGTTCCAGCAGTGGTATTCGTGACACGCTCAATACCCAGTTGGGCGTGAGTTGGGAGGCCGATGTGTGGGGCAAGTTGCGCCGTGGTCTTGAAGCGAATGAGGCGACGGCTGAGGCCAGTTCCGCGGATCTGGCGGCGATGCGTTTGAGCCAGCAGTCGGAGTTGGTGCAGGACTATCTGCAACTGCGCGTGATGGACGAGCAGACACGTTTGCTGCAGGCCACGCTGGAGACTTATCAGCGCTCCCTGAAGATGACTGAAAACCAGTACCGGGCGGGGGTTTCCGACAAAGCCGCGATTGCTCAGGCACAGACCCAACTGAAGACGACCCAGGCCAGTTTGATCGACTTGATCTGGCAGCGTGCGCAGTTGGAAAACGCCATCGCAGTGTTGATCGGCGAAGCGCCGGCCAACTTCAATCTGGCGGTGAGCAAAGACATACCTGCCTTGCCGCAGATTCCGCTGAGTGTGCCATCGCAATTGCTTGAGCGGCGCCCGGACATTGCGTCGGCGGAGCGCTCAGTGATTGCGGCCAACGCGAATATCGGTGTGGCCAAGGCGGCTTATTACCCGGACCTGACCTTGAGCCTGGCGGGCGGGTATTCCAGCAGCACCTATGCTGATTGGATCAGTTTGCCGAACCGGTTCTGGTCGGTGGGGCCCAAGCTTGCGATGACCTTGTTTGACGGTGGGCAGCGTTCGGCTGAGGTCGATCGTAGTGTGGCGTCTTATGACGAGACGGTGGCCAAGTACCGCCAGACCGTACTGGATGGTTTCCGCGAAGTGGAAAACTATATGGTGCAGTTGAAGGTGCTGGAAGATGAGGCGGTGGTCAGCAATGAAGCCCTGGAGGCCGCGCGTGAGTCCCTGCGCTTGACGCAGAATCAGTACAAGGCCGGGTTGATCGCCTACCTGGATGTGGTGACGGTGCAGGCCACTGCGTTGAGCAATGAGCGCACGGTCTTGACCCTGTTGCAGACGCGGTTGGTGGCAAGTGTGCAGTTGATTGCGGCGTTGGGTGGCGGCTGGGACGGGCAGACGTCTTTGGCTGAGAAGCAGTGACTGGGTAGCTTTTCAAAACAACTCAAACACCACCCCAATCAAGGCTGGGCACTGTCACTGTGGCGAGGGAGCTTGCTCCCGCTGGGCTGCGCAACAGCCCCATAACACTTGCGGGCGCTGCGTACCCGAGCGGGAGCAAGCACCCTCGCCACAACAGCCCGCACTTGTTACTCCTCGGCACATTGCTGATCAAAATCCGCCCGCGCCTGTTCAATCGCCCACGGCCTGATTTTCAAGCAGATGATCCTGCTCAGCGGGCTGAAGCAGGTGGCATTTCAAGGTCAGTAGATTGGCGTCAAAATGCCACTAATGGCCCCGTGATAATTAATCAAACCGACAATAATTATTCTCGCTACAATCGCCGGCTTTGCCACTTGGCACGGGCGTTTTCAGGCCCGTCAGTCTTGAGAAGTCCCATGCTGATCGGTAGTTATTCCCCCTCTCTGGTCGTCATCTCCCTGTGCGTCGCGATCCTGGCGTCCTATACCGCGCTGGACTTGGCCGGCCGTATTGCGACCGCCAGGGGCCGCGCAGCGTACATGTGGATGACCGGCGGGGCATTGGCCATGGGCGTGGGCGTTTGGTCCATGCACTTTATCGGCATGCTGGCGTTGCGCCTGCCCTTTGCCCTCGGGTTTGACCTGGGTATCACCGCGCTGTCGTTATTGATCGCCGTGTTATCCAGTGGCTTTGCACTGTGGCTGGTCAGCCAGCCACGTCTGCCGGCTTGGCAGTTGGCATTTGGCGCGTTGGTGATGGGGGCTGGTATTGCCTGCATGCACTACACCGGCATGGCCGCGATGCGCATGACCCCGGGCATCGATTACGACCCCGCCCTGTTTGGCGCCTCATTGTTGATCGCCGTGCTGGCGTCCGGCGCGGCCTTGTGGATCGCTTTCAACTTGCGGCGCAACACGCCTTACGTACGCCTGGCGCGGGGGGGCGCCGCGGTGGTGATGGGCATTGCGATCGTCGGTATGCACTACACCGGCATGGCTGCCGCGCGTTTTGATGACAACAGTTTCTGCGGCGCCGCGCTGACGGGCCTGAGTGGCAAGGGCCTGGATAACCTGGTGCTGGTCACTTCGCTGGCGGTCTTGATCATCGCGTTATTGACCTCATTGCTCGACGCCCGGCTTGAAGCCCGCACCGCCGTGCTCGCAGACTCACTGACCCTGGCCAACCAGGAACTCACCCATCTGGCCCTGCATGACATGCTCACCGGGCTGCCTAATCGCACCTTGCTCGCCGACCGCATTCAACAAGCCATACAGGCGGTCAGGGAGCAGGGTGGTTGTTTTGCGTTGATGTTTATCGACCTGGACGGTTTCAAGCCGGTCAATGATGCATTTGGCCACCACATGGGTGACCAATTACTGCGCGAGGTGGGTTTGCGTCTGCGTGAGGACCTGCGCAGCCAGGACACCCTGGCGCGCATCGGTGGCGATGAGTTTGTGCTGCTGGTGCAGTTGACCCAGCCGGACGACGCCATGGGCTTGGCCGAGCGCCAGGTTGGCTTGATCAACCGTACGTTCAAGGTAGCCGAGCATGAACTGAAGATCTCCGCGAGCATCGGCATTGCCATGTTCCCCGGTAACGGCGTTAACCCTCAGGAACTGCTGATGAACGCTGATGCCGCCATGTACCACGCCAAGGGCATGGGCAAGAACGGTTACAGCTTCTTTGATGTGTCGATGAACACCAATGCGCGCAAACAGCTGCAGTTGTTGCAGGACCTGCGCAACGCCGTTGAGCACCAACAGTTCCGCCTGTACTACCAGCCCAAGTTCGACGCGCTCAGCGGTATTGCGGTCGGCGCCGAAGCTTTGTTGCGTTGGGAGCACCCGCAACAGGGGCTGTTGTTGCCGGCGATGTTCATCGAGCTGGCGGAAAAAACCGGGTTGATTATTCCCATCGGCGAGTGGGTGCTCAACGAGGCTTGCCGCCAGATGGCTGTCTGGTACGCGCAGGGTTATGAAGACTGGCGCATTGCAGTCAACCTGTCGGCGTTGCAGTTCTGCCATGCAGGGTTGGTTAAAAGTGTCGCGCAGGCGCTGGAGCGTCACCGCTTGCCGGCCAACAGCCTGACCCTGGAAATCACCGAAACCACTGCCATGAGCGATGCCGATGCGAGCATGACGGTGCTGCAGCAACTGTCGGACATGGGCGTGGACCTGTCCATAGACGACTTCGGCACCGGTTATTCGAGCCTGATGTACCTCAAACGGTTGCCCGCCAACGAGCTGAAGATCGACCGCGGGTTTGTGCGCGACCTTGAACACGACAGCGACGACGCCGCCATCGTCTCGGCCATTGTCGCCCTCGGCCAGGCGCTAGGGCTGCGCATTGTCGCCGAAGGCGTGGAGACCGATGTGCAGCAAAGTTTCCTCACCCGGCTGGGGTGCAACGCGCTGCAAGGCTACTTGCTGGGCCACCCATTGCCGGCCGAGGGGTTCATGGCCGATATCCAGCGCGCCGAAGACGCCTTGGCGCCTGACAAAAGCCATGGATGACGGGTATTCTTGGATCCAACCTTAAACCGTTGGTTTATTCAGGAGACCGCACGCATGGACAAAGTCGTCATTATCACTGGAGGCAGCCGTGGTATCGGCGCTGAGACGGCCTTGCTGGCTGCACGCCAGGGCTACCGCATTTGCATCAACTACCAGTCTGATGAGGCAGCGGCCCAGCGTGTACTGGACCAGGTGCGCGCCTTGGGTGCACAGGCCATTGCGGTGCGGGCCGATGTCAGCATCGAGGATGAAGTGATCGCATTGTTCAATCGTGTTGATGCCGAGCTTGGGCGCGTGACGGCCCTGGTCAACAACGCCGGCACCGTGGGGCATAAGTCGCGGGTCGATGAAATGTCCGAGTTCCGCATCCTCAAAATCATGAAGACCAATGTGCTGGGGCCGATCCTGTGTGCCAAGCAAGCGGTGCTGCGCATGTCGCCCAGGCATGGCGGGCAGGGCGGCAGCATCGTCAACGTGTCGTCGGTAGCCGCGCGCCTGGGTTCGCCGGGCGAATATGTCGACTATGCCGCGTCCAAGGGCGCGCTGGACACCTTCACCATCGGCCTGTCCAAAGAGGTGGCGGGTGAAGGGATCCGTGTCAACGCGGTGCGCCCTGGCTACATCTTTACCGACTTCCATGCCCTGAGCGGCGACCCGGACCGAGTCAGCAAGCTGGAGTCCGGCATCCCCATGGCCCGTGGCGGGCGCCCGGATGAAGTGGCGGAGGCGATTATCTGGTTGTTGTCGGACAAGGCTTCGTATACCACTGGCACTTTTCTGGATTTGGGCGGTGGCCGTTGAGTCTTTAGCGCCAGTCAAGGCGCCATCGCGGGCAAGCCCGGCTCCCACAGTGGAACGCATTTCACTGTGGGAGCCGGGCTTGCCCGCGATGGCGTCAGATAAGGCAACAACCGAGCCTAGAAGGACCGCACAATGCGCCCGAGTGTTTCCATGGCCGTTTCCGATGCCTCGGTCCACGGGCTGCCGTAGTTCAAGCGAATGCAATTTCTGAAGCGCTGGGTCGCCGAAAAAATCGGCCCCGGCGCAATGCTGATGCCCTGGGCCAGGGCCATTTGGAACAGCTTCAACGAATCGGTTTGCTCCGGCAGTTCCAGCCACAGGAAATAGCCGCCAGCCGGCTGGCTGACCCGCGTCTGTGCCGGGAAATAGCGCGCGATGGCGGCCAGCATGGCGCTCTGCTGTTCTTCCAGGGCGTAGCGCAATTTACGCAGGTGCCGGTCATAGCCGCCGTGTTGCAGGTAGTCCGCAATCGCCGCCTGGGCCGGCATCGAGGGGCACAGCGAAGTCATCAGCTTCAGGCGTTCAACCTTCTGCGCATAGCGCCCGGCCGCTACCCAGCCGACGCGATAGCCAGGTGCCAGGCTCTTGGCGAAGGAACCACAGTGCATCACCAGCCCTTCAGTGTCGAAGGCCTTGGCCGGTTTTGGCGCGTGCTGCCCGTAATACAACTCGGCGTACACATCGTCCTCGATCATCGGCACTTGATGGCTGCGCAGCAGTTCCACCAGCGCCTGTTTTTTCGCCTCTGGCAGCGTGGCGCCCATGGGGTTCTGGAAGCTGGTCATGGTCCAGCAGGCTTTGATCGGGTAGCGCTCAAGGGTTTGCGCCAGGGCATTGAGGTCGATGCCATCGCGCGGGTGTACAGGGATTTCCACCGCCTTGAGCTTCAGGCGTTCGAGCACTTGCAGGCAGGCATAGAACGCCGGGGCTTCGATAGCGACCAGGTCGCCCGGCTCGGTCACCGCTTGCAGGCACAGGTTCAGCGCTTCCAGGGCGCCGTTGGTGATCAGCAGCTCTTCCATCGGCAGCATCAGGCCGCCCACCATGTAGCGCAGGGCGATCTGCCGGCGCAGTTGCGGGTTGCCCGGCGACATGTCGGTGACCACCAGGCGCGGGTCCATCTCACGGCCGGCACTGGCCAACGAGCGCGCCAGGCGTGGCAACGGGAACAACATGGGGCTGGGGAAGGCCGAGCCGAACGGTACGGTGTTGGGGTCTTTGATGGAGTCGAGCACTGAGAACACCAACTCACTCACATCGACTTCGGTGGACTCGTGCACCTGTTCACTCACCACCGGCTCGGAAAACGGGCTGGGCGCGTGAGTGTTGACGAAGTAGCCGGAGCGCGGCCGCGCACGAATCAGGCCACGGCGTTCGAGCAGGTAGTAAGCCTGGAACACCGTGGACGGGCTGACCCCATAGGTCTGGCTGGCATAGCGCACTGAGGGCACTCGCTGGCCAGGGCCGAGGACGCCGGAGCGAATCAGTTCTGCGATGTCGTCGGCAAATTTTTCGTAGCGTTTCATGGCGGCCTGATTAACTTTCCAATAGTGTTCGCAGGGCAAAATGTGGGAGCTGGCTTGCCTGCGATGACGGTGGCACATTCAACATCATCCGTGCCAGACCGGGCGCCATCGCAGGCAAGCCAGCTCCCACACTTGATCTTCTGTGTGTTGGATATCAACGATTCAACGGCGCCACAAAGCGACTGTCCGCTGCACTGTAAATCCACGGTTCATCCACATCCACAACCTTGAAGCGCAAGGTCTGCGAGCTGCTCGCCGGTTTATCGGCCAGCAACGCCACCGACACCGGCACATCGCTGATTTCCCCCGGCGCCAGGCTGAGCCGGGTCTTGCCTTGCAACTGGAAGCCCTCGGCGTCCACCAGTTCCAGGCGGTAATCCTGGCGCTGCTGGGTCTTGTTGATGACCTTCAAGCTGTAGATGTTTTCGATCAGCCCCTGGCTGTTTTCACGGAACATGCCACGGTCCTTGGTCACGTCCAGCGACACCATTGGTCGTTCAATCAAGGCCACCACCAAGGCGGCGATCATCACCAGCAGCACGGCACTGTAGCCGATCAGGCGTGGCCTGAGCAGGTGCGTTTTGCCACCTTGCAGTTGATGTTCGCTGGTATAGCTGACGAGACCACGGGCATAGCCCATCTTGTCCATGATCGAATCGCAGGCGTCGATGCATGCGGCGCAGCCAATGCATTCCATTTGCAGGCCATCGCGGATATCGATGCCGGTGGGGCACACCTGCACGCACAGTTGGCAGTCGATGCAATCCCCCAGGCCAACCTGCGCCGGTTTCACCTCGCGTTTGCGCGGGCCTCGGCTTTCGCCACGCGCCGCGTCGTAGGAAATGGTCAGGGTGTCTTTGTCGAACATCACGCTCTGAAAACGTGCATACGGGCACATGTGCATGCACACCGCTTCGCGCAGCCAGCCGGCGTTGATGTAGGTGGCTGCGGTAAAAAACAGCACCCAGAACAGGCTCACACCGCCCATCTGCCAGGTCAGCAACTCACTGGCCAGCGGGCGGATTGGCGTGAAGTAGCCGACAAACGTCAGCCCGGTCAGCACGCTGATACCCAGCCATAGCGTATGTTTTGCCGAACGCCGCGCCAGTTTGTTGAGACTCCAGGGTGCCGCTTGCAGTTTGATGCGTTGGTTGCGTTCACCTTCGGTGACCTTTTCACACCACATGAACAGCCAGGTGAACGAGCTTTGCGGGCAGGTGTAGCCGCACCATACGCGGCCGGCAAATACGGTAATGGCAAACAGGCCGAAAGCGCAGATGATCAACAGCGCCGACAGCAGGATGAAATCCTGGGGCCAGAAGGTGGCACCGAAGATGTGGAATTTGCTTTCGGCCAAGTCCCACAGCACGGCTTGGCGCCCGGACCAGTTCAGCCACACGGTGCCAAAAAACGCCAGGAACAGCACAGCGGCACCGCCCACACGCAAAGTGCGGAACACGCCGGTGAAGCTGCGGGTATGGATCAGGTTGTCACTGGATTTGGCCTTCACCTTCTTTGGGTGTATGGGCTCAAAGGTGTCCACGGTTGGGATTCTTTCGCTCATGGTCGTTCGCTCATCAGCCTCCATCAGGCCAATGAACTATGAACTTCACGCTGTTTGCATAACAGACTCAGGTAGGTCGATAAAAAGCGGATCAGATGGGCTTTTTATACGTCACTGTGACAATGTGCTGCACCCCGTAGCGCCTGGGGTGCAGCTGGCTTGTGCGCGGCTTGATACAGATCAATCAAATCACCGAATCACTGTCGGTCGCCTTCAAGTGTTTGCGGCCGTCCCTGGCACCGGCGACGGTCAGTGCGTCCGCTTCGGCTTCAGTGATGTAGACCCGATCGCCTTTTAACTCTACAAAAGACATGGATTTGGCGCTGTCGGTACTCACCGTCACACCCGTGGCGGGCAGGGCGTATTCCTGGCCGTCGTCAGCGACCTTGAAAAAGCACGTTTGATTGTCGATACGTACAGGCATGGTGCTCTCCTTTTTATGGGCAGTCATGGGTTAGGGCGTCGCGCAGTGCCAGGTGTTCCAGGCAACTGACTGGCGGTCGGCGCTGTCCATCGTCTAACCACACTAAAACGGATAACGACCATGGACGCCTGGTGGCAAGAAGTGCTTCAAACCCTGCATGCAGAATTTGCTGACATCGCTGATGCAAAGCAGCTCACTCAGATAACCGTGCGCCTGCTTATCGCCGCGATCCTGGGCGGTATCCTGGGGTTTGAGCGTGAGCAAAAGGGCAAGGCGGCGGGGGTGCGCACCCACATGCTCGTGGCCTTGGGCGCTGCACTGTTTGTGCTGGTGCCGCAGATGTCAGGCAGCCAGTCGGACGCCATGAGCAGGGTTTTGCAGGGGGTTATCGCCGGGATCGGCTTCCTGGGTGCCGGCACTATCCTCAAGGGCAAGGAGGATGAAGAGGGCCAGCACGTCAAAGGCCTGACCACCGCTGCCGGGTTGTGGATGACCGCCGCCATTGGCGTGGCGGCAGGGGTTGGGCGTGAATCAACGGCGGTATTGAGTACACTGCTGGCGCTCGTTGTACTTGGCTTAATGCCCAAAGTCGTCAGGCTCTTCGAGAAGGAACGTTGAGTCCATGATCAGTGAGCCTTCATCCTTGATTTAATGTGTGTTGGGTTGAGCGCTTCGGTGATGGTGTTCATATCCATCACCGTTTGGGCTGTGTCCTTCACGCACCCATTCAGGTGCTCGAATGCTCCGGCCGTGCCTTTGAAAAACTCATAGACATGGCGAAAGCCATAATCGTCCTTACCCGATATCAACTTTAACAGTAAGGCGATTTTCTGTTTGTCATAGGCTGCCTGATAGTCGCTGAAATAAAGTTGGGTGGATAATTTTACGCAGGCCTCGTCACTATTTTTTTGCAGGAACTTGCCGATGTCCGTCAGGAGGTGAGCAACTTCCTCGGCGTCTGGTTCTTTCAACATGGAGTCGACACTTTCCTGGCTGAAATGCATGCGCATTTCATTGAGGACTTTACGCGACTTCAGGTCGTTGGGCGCACGCAAAACCTGGGCGATGTCCTCCTCTGTGAGGCTTGCTTTAAGCTCGGTGAGATAACGCCGGCTGACGGAAACGTCTGAATGTACGTGTTGGTGGCGGCTTTGCTTCACGTGAATGTCCGACATGGTATTAACCTGCTCGCGTTTAAGAGGGGGGTAAATGAAATGTGCTCAAGTAAGCGCGTGTGGGACTGTAGCAATAGGCGCACAGGCGAGATGTAGGCTATTTCACCTGTGCGCGCAGGTTAATGCGTTTTTAAGGCAGGCATCCTGACGCGAGTACGCGTGTGAGTGATGGCGTTGATCAACAAGGTTGAACAATCACCGGCGGCATGGTTGTGGGCGGTTCCTCCACGGGGGGCGGCAGGTTTTCCGGTGGTTCCTTCTCCGGGATCGGTTCCGGTTCACTCGGCGGCAGCGTTGGATTGTCGATATTCGGGTCCGGGGTTTCAGCCGGGATCGGGATATTCATCGGTGTGGCCTCCTTTGTGCTTTGCTCTATCGGTGGACAACCGCCGGGCAGGTTTGATTCCCGCCCAATGGCGGCACATCCACCTGAACTTTTCAGCGCAGCCCAGGCTCGGACCTATTACGGCCCTGCTCAGGGAGAGCGTCGCCGTCTCAGAATTCGGATCAAGCAAAGAGCGTCCACAGGGCGTAAGGGGAAGATGCTCGATGACTGCTGAAACACTGACTCCAGAAGACTCCATATTGCCGCTGTCCCAGGCCTTGTTGTTGCCAAGGATCGCGATTGAAAGCACTACGCCCGTCATTGATGGCGGCGAATTTGCTGTGAAGGCCGTGGTGGGCCAGCGCGTCACCGTCACCAGCAAGGTGTTTGCCGACGGCCATGACAAGCTCGCCGTGCTGATCCGCTGGCGCCCGCTGCAGGACGAAAGCTGGCACAGCGTAGTGATGACGGATGTGGGCAACAATGGCTGGGAGGGCGCGTTTACCGTGGCCCAGCAAGGCCCGCACGAATACTGCATCGAAGCCTGGATTGATACCTTTGCGAGCTTCTGCTACGAACTGCGCAAAAAACATGAGGCCGGTGTGCCGGTCAGCCTTGAGCTGCAGGAAGGCCGCAGCCTGGTGTTGCAGGCCGCCGAGCGCAGCGACAATGAGTTACGCGACCGCTTGATGCTGCTGCACCACGAGCTGTCGGGCTTGCTGGAAACCGAGCAGGTCGCGCAGTTCTTGCACGAAGACAGTGCACATTTGATGACCCAGGCCGACCACCGCGCTTACTTGAGCATCAGCACCGTATACCCGCTCGACGTGGAGCGTGAGGCCGCACAATTTGCCAGTTGGTACGAGCTGTTTCCGCGCTCGGTCACCGACGATCCGGCGCGCCACGGCACCTTTAATGACGTGCATGCGCGGCTGTCGATGATCCATGACATGGGCTTTGACGTGCTGTATTTTCCGCCGATCCACCCGATCGGCCGCAGCCATCGCAAGGGCAAGAATAACTCGCTGACCGCAGGCGCCGATGACCCCGGCAGCCCTTATGCGATCGGTAGCGAGGAGGGCGGCCATGAAGCCATACACCCGCAGTTGGGCAGCCGCGACGACTTCCGCCGGCTGGTCAAGGCCGCCGCCGAGCATGGCCTGGAAATCGCCCTCGACTTTGCCATTCAGTGCTCCCAGGACCACCCGTGGCTCAAGCAGCATCCAGGCTGGTTCAACTGGCGCCCGGACGGCACGATCAAATACGCCGAAAACCCGCCGAAAAAATACCAGGATATCGTTAACGTCGACTTCTATGCCGCCGACTCTATTCCGAGCCTGTGGACCGAGTTGCGCGACATTGTTATAGGTTGGGTGCAAGAGGGCGTGAAAACCTTTCGCGTGGATAACCCGCACACCAAGCCGCTACCGTTTTGGCAATGGCTGATCAGTGACGTGCGCTCCAGGCACCCGGAGGTGATCTTCCTGGCTGAAGCCTTCACCACACCAGCGATGATGGCGCGCTTGGGCAAGGTCGGTTATTCCCAGAGCTACACCTACTTCACCTGGCGTAACACCAAGGCCGAGTTGAGCGAGTACTTCACACAGTTGAACGAATCGCCGTGGCGCGAGTGCTTCAGGCCGAATTTCTTTGTCAATACCCCGGACATCAACCCCGGCTTCCTGCACGAATCCGGGCGCCCGGGCTTTCTCATCCGCGCCGCCCTGGCCACCATGGGCTCAGGCTTGTGGGGCATGTATTCGGGGTTTGAACTGTGCGAAGCGGCGCCGGTACCGGGTAAGGAGGAATACCTGGACTCGGAAAAATACGAAATCCGCCCCAGGGACTTCACCGCGCCCGGCAACATCATTGCCGAGGTCGCCCAGCTCAATCGTATTCGTCGGCAGAACCCGGCACTGCACACCCATCTGGGCTTGAAGCTCTATAACGCCTGGAACGACAACATCCTGTACTTCGGCAAGCGCAGCGATGACGGCAGCAATTTTATCCTGGTGGCGGTCAACCTTGACCCGTTTAACGCCCAAGAGGCCCATTTCGAATTGCCCCTGTGGGAGCTGGGCCTGCCGGACGACGCCCAGACCCAAGGCGAAGACCTGATGAATGGCCATCGCTGGACCTGGTATGGCAAGAACCAATGGATGCGCATCGAGCCGCAGATGCCATTCGGGATCTGGCGTATCACCGTCTCCTGAGCCTGACAGGGATTAACTGTCAGGGATCAACGGTGGGAGCTGGCTTGCCTGCGATAGCGGTATGTCAGCACCGAAAAGGCTAGCTGGCCCACCGCTATCGCAGGCAAGCCAGCTCCCACCTTGATTGCATGTCTTCTGCACAATTTTCAGTGTTCCAGGAGTTTCCAATGGCGAAGAAACCCACCCCAGCCACTTTTATCAAAGACCCGCTCTGGTACAAGGACGCGGTGATCTACCAAGTTCACGTCAAATCCTATTTCGACTCCAATAATGACGGTATCGGCGACTTTCCCGGCCTGATCGCCAAGCTCGACTACATCGCCGATCTGGGCGTCAACACCATCTGGCTGCTGCCGTTCTACCCGTCGCCGCGCCGCGACGACGGCTATGACATCGCCGAGTACCGTGGCGTGCACAGCGACTACGGGACGATGGCCGACGCCAAGCGCTTTATCAGTGAGGCGCACAAACGGGGCCTGCGGGTCATCACTGAACTGGTGATCAACCACACCTCCGACCAGCATCCGTGGTTCCAGCGGGCGCGCAAGGCCAAGCCGGGCTCGGCGGCACGGGACTTCTACGTGTGGTCCGATGACGACCAGAAGTACGACGGCACCCGCATCATTTTCCTCGACACCGAAAAGTCCAACTGGACCTGGGACCCGGTCGCCGGCCAGTACTTCTGGCACCGTTTCTACTCGCACCAGCCGGACCTCAACTTCGACAACCCGCAAGTCATGAAAGCCGTGCTCTCGGTGATGCGCTACTGGCTGGACATGGGCATCGATGGCCTGCGTCTGGACGCGATTCCCTACCTGATCGAACGCGACGGCACCAACAACGAGAACCTGCCGGAAACCCACGGCGTGCTCAAGCAGATCCGCGCCGAGATCGACGCGCATTACCCCGACCGCATGCTGTTGGCCGAAGCCAACCAGTGGCCGGAAGATACTCAGCTGTACTTTGGTGACAAAAAAGGCGACGACGGCGATGAATGCCACATGGCCTTCCACTTCCCGCTGATGCCGCGCATGTACATGGCGCTGGCCCAGGAAGATCGTTTCCCGATTACCGATATTCTGCGCCAGACCCCGGAGATCCCCGCCAACTGCCAGTGGGCGATCTTCCTGCGCAACCACGATGAACTGACCCTTGAAATGGTCACCGACAAAGAGCGCGACTACCTGTGGAACTACTACGCCGCCGACCGCCGTGCGCGCATTAACCTGGGCATTCGTCGGCGCCTGGCGCCGCTGATGGAGCGTGACCGTCGCCGCGTTGAACTGCTCAACAGCTTGTTGTTGTCGATGCCCGGCACGCCGACGTTGTACTACGGCGATGAAATCGGCATGGGCGACAACATCTACCTGGGCGACCGCGACGGCGTGCGTACGCCGATGCAATGGTCCATCGACCGTAACGGCGGCTTCTCGCGCGCCGACCCGGCCAGCCTGGTGTTGCCGCCGATCATGGACCCGCAATATGGCTACCTGTCGGTCAACGTCGAAACCCAGGCCCAGGACCCGCATTCGCTGCTCAACTGGACCCGGCGCATGTTGGCGGTGCGTAAGCAGTCCAAGGCCTTCGGGCGTGGAAGCCTGAAAATGCTCTCGCCGAGCAACCGCCGCATCCTGGCGTATACCCGTGAGTTCACCGGCGACGATGGCCGCACGGAAACCATCCTGTGCGTGGCCAACGTGTCGCGCAGCGCCCAGGCGGCCGAGCTGGACTTATCCGCCTTCGCCGGCATGGTGCCGGTGGAGATGCTCGGCGGTAACGCGTTCCCGCCCATCGGCCAGCTGAATTTCCTGCTGACTTTGGCGCCGTATGGTTTCTATTGGTTTGTGCTGGCGGCCGAAAACCAGATGCCCAGCTGGCATGTGGAGCCGGCGCAGAGCATGCCGGATTTCACCACGCTGGTGCTCAAACAACGCATGGAAGAGTTACTCGACGAGCCGTGCCGCACCACCCTGGAGCACACCTCGCTGCCGGCATGGTTGCCCAAGCGGCGCTGGTATGCCGGTAAAGACACGGCCATCGACCAGGTGCAAATTGCCTACGGCGTGCGGTTTGGCGACCCGCAGCATCCGGTGCTGCTCAGTGAGGTCGAGGTGACCAGCGGCGGCCAGGTCAGTCGTTATCAATTGCCGTTCGGCTTTTTAGCCGAAGACCAGTTCACCAGTGCCTTGCCCCAGCAACTGGCGCTGGCCCGCGTACGCCGGGGGCGTCAGGTTGGGCTCGTTACCGATGCCTTTAGCCTGGAACACTTTATCCGGGCGGTGATCCAGGGTTTGCAGGCGGGCACCGTGTTGACTACTCACGAAGGTGATTTGCGTTTTGAAGCCACGCCGCACTTGGCCGCGCTGCAACTGACCGATGAGGCGCAGGTGCGCTACCTGTCGGCCGAGCAGTCCAACAGTTCGGTGGTGGTGGGCGAGAGCCTGGTGCTCAAGCTGATCCGCAAAGTCAGCGCCGGGGTGCACCCGGAGCTGGAAATGAGCGCTTACCTGACGGCCGCCGATTACCCGAATATTTCGCCGTTGCTGGGCTCGATGATTCGTCGCGATGGCGAGGGGCAGGACAACCTGCTGATGATTGCCCAAGGCTACCTGAGCAACCAGGGCGACGCCTGGAGCTGGACCCAGAACAACCTGGAGCGCGCGATTCGCGACGAGCTGGCCCAAGCGATTTCCGAGCAGGAGCAGCATTACAACGCCTTGGGTGAACTGCAGGATTTTGCCGGTTTACTCGGCCAGCGCCTGGGCGAAATGCACGGGGTGCTGGCAGCACAAACCACCAACCAAGACTTCAAGCCCGAGACCACCACGGCCAAGGACACCCATGCCTGGGCCAAGGACGTCGGCGCGCAGATCGACCGCGCGCTGCAGTTGTTAAAACTTCATCAAAGCCAGTTGAACCCCGCCGATCAGGCGCTGGTCAGTGAAATGCTGGGGCAGAAAAAAGCGCTGGCCAGCAGTGTCCAGGCTCTGGCGAAAGCCACGGCCGGCGGTTTGCGCATTCGGGTCCACGGTGACTTGCATCTGGGGCAGGTCCTGGTGGTCAAGGGCGATGCGTACTTGATCGACTTTGAAGGCGAGCCGGCGCGCCCGCTGCATGAACGGCGCGGCAAGCACAGCCCGTATAAAGATGTAAGTGGCGTGCTGCGCTCGTTTGATTACGCCGCCGCCATGGCCCTGAATGTGCAAGGTGTGGATCACTCGCCGCAAGCGGATACCGCCCGCCAGCGTGTGACTGACCGTTACCTGAGTGAAGCGCGCAAGGCATTTATCCAGGCTTATCATCAGGCTACGTCTACACTGGCGCATGACTGGCAGGATGCCAATGGGCAGGACGCAGCGCTGACGTTGTTCAGCCTGGAGAAGGCCGCGTACGAAGTGGCTTACGAAGCAGAAAATCGCCCGACCTGGTTGCCGGTGCCCCTGCAAGGGCTGCACGGTTTACTCAGCGGGCTGCTATCTCAAGCGAATAATGCACGCGGTGGGGAGACGTCATGAGTTTTACACAGAGAGAACCGCTGCAAGCGAAGTTGACCGCCATGCCGGCGCCCAAAGATGTAGAAGCGCTGGTGCGCGCGGAACACCCGGACCCTTTTTCCATCCTGGGGCCGCACGATGACGAGCAGGGCGGGCAATTTATCCGCGCGTTCCTGCCCGAAGCCTTGAGCGTCCAGGTGTTGGCCCGCGAAAGCGGTGAAGCCATCGGCAGCCTGGACGCGACCCAGGTGCCGGGTTTGTTTGTCGGGCATTTTTCCACGCGCCAGGGCTACCTGCTGAAGATCCAGTGGGCCGGCGGCGAGCAGATCACCGAAGACCCTTACAGCTTCAGCCAGTTACTGCTGGGTGAGATGGATTTGTACCTGTTCGCCGAAGGCAATCACCGTGACCTCAGCAGTTGCCTGGGTGCGCAGGTCACCAGCGTCGACGGCGTGCAAGGCGTGCGTTTTGCGGTGTGGGCGCCGAATGCGCGGCGCGTATCGGTGGTGGGTGACTTCAATATCTGGGATGGCCGCCGCCATCCGATGCGACTGCGGCATCCGTCGGGCGTGTGGGAGATCTTTATCCCACGTCTGCAAACGGGCGCGGCCTACAAGTACGAGATTCTCGGCGCCCATGGGATTCTGCCGCTCAAGGCCGACCCCATGGCGCTTGCTACTCAACTGCCGCCCGACACTGCCTCAAAAGTCGCCGCGCCGTTGCAGGTGGACTGGCAAGACCATGAGTGGATGCAGACGCGTGCCGACAAGCAAAAGGCCTCGGCGCCATTATCCATTTATGAGCTGCATGTCGGTTCCTGGCAGTGTGAACTCGACGAGGCCGGTGAAGTGTCGCGCCAATATGGCTGGCGCGAACTGGCCGAGCGCTTGATTCCTTATGTGCAGCAATTGGGCTTTACCCATATCGAGCTGATGCCGATCATGGAGCACCCGTTCGGTGGCTCCTGGGGTTACCAGGCGCTGTCGCAGTTTGCGCCGAGCGCACGCTTTGGCTCGCCGGAGGACTTCGGGTTTTTCGTCAACGCCCTGCACCAGGCCGACATTGGTGTGATTCTGGACTGGGTGCCGGCGCATTTCCCCACCGATACCCACGGCCTGGCGCAGTTCGACGGCACGGCCTTGTACGAATACGCCAACCCGCTGGAAGGCTTCCATCAGGACTGGGACACGCTGATCTACAACCTGGGCCGCACCGAAGTGCACGGCTTTATGCTCGCTTCGGCGTTGCATTGGCTCAAGCACTTCCACATCGACGGTTTGCGCGTAGATGCCGTGGCCTCAATGCTGTATCGCGATTATTCGCGCAAAGCCGGTGAGTGGGTGCCGAACCGCCATGGCGGCCGCGAGAACCTGGAAGCCATCGACTTCCTGCGCCATCTCAATGATGTGGTCGCGCTGGAAGCGCCGGGCGCGCTGGTGATTGCCGAAGAGTCCACAGCCTGGCCGGGCGTCAGCCAGAGCACGCAGCAGGGCGGCCTGGGTTTTAACTACAAATGGAACATGGGCTGGATGCACGATTCGCTGCACTACATCCAGCAAGACCCGGTGTACCGCGCCCATCATCACAATGAGCTGAGTTTCGGCCTGGTGTATGCGTGGTCCGAACGCTTTATCCTGCCGATCTCCCACGATGAAGTGGTGCACGGCAAGCATTCACTGATCGACAAGATGCCCGGCGATCGCTGGCAGAAATTCGCCAACCTGCGCGCCTACCTGAGCTTTATGTGGATGCACCCCGGCAAGAAGCTGCTGTTTATGGGCTGCGAATTCGGCCAATGGCGCGAGTGGAACCACGACCAGCAGTTGGATTGGTACTTGCTGCAATACCCCGAACACCGAGGCGTGCAGAAACTGGTCGGTGACCTTAACCGCCTGTACCGCGAGGAACCGGCGCTGCATGAGCAGGACGATGCGCCCCAAGGGTTCCAGTGGTTGATTGGCGACGATGCGATCAACAGTGTCTATGCCTGGCTACGCTGGAGCAAGGACGGCAAACCGGTGCTGGTGGTGGCCAACTTCACCCCGGTGCCGCGTGAGGGCTACGCGGTCGGCGTACCGTTTGCCGGGCGCTGGAGCGAGGTGATCAACAGTGATGCCGACACCTATGCCGGCTCCAATTATGGCAACGGCGGCGAAGTGCTCACCCAAGAGGAGCCGCGCCATGGGCAGCCGGTGTCGCTGTCGCTGAATCTGCCGCCTTTGGGCGTGTTGATTCTTCGCCCGCAAGCGCTGTAACGGCTCTAGTGTGGTGGATTCTGTTGTCCGCACTACTGGCAGGGTGCCACAATGGCGCCTTTGTCGTGGCAGTCGAAGCAGGCGCATTTCATGAACGGCCTTGGGCGTGGGCAAGACCCGGATGAACTCATCGAACAGCAGGTGCGAACCGACCGTTTGCACCAGCTGTTTCGCCAATCGTTCTCGGCTATTTTCGGCAGCTACCTGGGCGCTGTCATGCTCTGCTGGCTGTGTTGGGGCCGGTTTGACCACAAGGTCATGCTGGTCTGGCTGGGGTTGCTGGCGGTGACATCGCTGGTGCGCGTCAAACTGTTCACCGACTGGTTTCGCTGCCCCGACAGCGAGCGCACGCCCCGGCGCTGGGAACGCCGCTATTGGGTCACGCTGATGCTGTCAGCCGGCACCTGGGGCCTCGGCGCCCTGGCCGTGATGCCGACGGATGATCGTGTTTCCCAGGTGCTGGTCATGCTGTTTACCGTGGGCATGTCAGTGAGCGCGGTTTCGTGTTATTCGGCCTATCGCTATATGACCCTGGGCTCCATGGCGCTGGTACTGTTGCCGTGCACCCTGTGGTTGCTGTTCCAGCCGGCGCCGATGCAAGTAGGTGTGGCGATTGCGGTGCTGGTGTTCTCGACCTTTGTGGTCAGTGCCACGCGCAAGCTGTCGGATGCGCTGGAAAAAGCCTTCCGACTGACCCGACAGATGGAACGTGCTCACCATATCTCCACGCGTGCTGCCCAGACCGACGAGCTCACCGGGCTGATGAACCGTCGCGCGTTTTTCGAACAGGCCCACCTGCTGTACGCGCATTGCCACCACCACCAGCAGCCGCTGAGCGCGTTGATGATGGACATGGACCATTTCAAGGACATCAACGACACCTACGGCCATCAGGCCGGCGACCAGGTGTTGCGCCAGATTGGCGGGGTGATCAGCACGTCGTTTCGCCAGGCCGATGTTTATGGTCGGCTCGGTGGTGAAGAATTCGCGGTGTTGCTGCCCAACACCTCACTGGAAACCGCGCGAGGCATCGCCGAGCAACTGGTCCAGGCGATTTCGGGCCTGACCTGTGAACCGGTGAAGGGCTTGACCGCCAGCCTCGGTGTGGCCACTACCCGCAGCCTTGATCAGGACTTGCACAGCCTGATGAACAACGCCGACAAAGCGCTGTACCGCGCCAAGGCTATGGGGCGTAATCAGGTGGCCGTCGCGCAGTAGCGCCTCACTCATTGAGCATCGACCTGGCCAATGCCCGCGCCACTTGGTCGGCGGAGTAGGGCTTGGGGAGGAATTCGAAGCCTTCATAACCGCTGTCGGCCAGTTCTTCGCTGTAGCCTGACGTGAGCACCACCGGCAAGTCGGGGCGGCGCTGGCGCAGCAGTTTGCTCATGGCCACGCCGGTCATGCCTGGCATCACCACATCCGAGAAAATCGCGTCAAACGCCATGCCGTCCGGGCCGGCCAGTGCCAGTGCCTGCTCGGCATGGGTGGCCCAGGTGGTGCGGTAACCCAGGTCCTGCAGGATCTGGTTGGCAAAGCGGCCGACCTCGAGGTTGTCTTCGACTATCAGGATGTGGCGCGCCGCAGTGGCGGGCAGCGGGCTCTGATCTTCCTGGACCGGGCAGGCCTGCACCGCCACAGGCTCGGCCTCGGGTAGATACAGGGTAAACACGCTGCCCTGGCCGAGGTTGCTGGTGACGTCGACGTTGCCACCGGACTGTTTGGCAAACCCGAACACCTGGGACAAGCCAAGCCCGGTACCTTTGCCCACCGCCTTGGTGGTAAAGAAGGGTTCGAAAATGCGCTCGACGGTGTCAACGGCAATGCCGCTGCCGGTATCGGCCAAGGCAATGCTCACAAAAGGCTGGTTTGATTCGGCATCGCCACGGATACGCGGCAGTCTGGCAATGTGGGCGACGCGCAGGGTCAGGGTGCCTTGACCTTCCATGGCATCGCGGGCATTGAGCGCGATATTGATCAGGGCGGTTTCAAATTGGCTGGAGTCGACGCGCACATGGCACGGTCGCTGCGGCAACTCCAACTGCACGCGGATACGCGCACCGGTGAGGCTTTCGAGCATCTCGCCGATGTTCTTGACCCGCAGGCTTACATCGAAAACTTCCGGGTTCAGCGGTTGGCGGCGGGCAAAGGCGAGCAGTTGGCTGGTGAGTTTGCTGGCCCGCTCGACAGTGTCGGACACCGCGCTCATGTAGCGTTGGCGGCGCTCTTCGGACAACCCCGGCTGGCGTAGAAAATCCACCGAGGAGCGGATGATGGTCAGCAGGTTGTTGAAGTCATGGGCCACACCGCCCGTCAACTGGCCGATGGCTTCGAGTTTCTGCGACTGGCGCAGAGCGGCTTCGGCCTGGGCCAGCGCCAGGGTGCGTTCTTCGACACGCTGCTCCAGGGTGGTGTTGAGTTCGGCAAAGGCTGCCAGCCCTTCACGCACATGGGCATCGGCGCGCACGCGCTCGATATGCGCCCAGGAGCGCTCGGTGACTTCGCGCAGCAAAGCCAGGTCGTAGCTCGACCACAGCCGTGGGACTTTATCG